>NZ_JAWIRU010000001.1:496797-557653 GCF_036320025.1 Stenotrophomonas sp. SMYL86 | reverse complement strand
CCTGCGGAAAGCGGATCTGACCCCGGACGCGGTGCGGCTGTTGCTGTTGCTCTTGCTCTTGCTCTTCTTTCTTCAATCCGGGGTGGACGCGCACGGAAACTGTCCGTGGCCGGGAGGGTGGGCTGCGCAGGGGCGTGAGCCGCATGGATGCGGCGACCGAGCTTACATGGACGTATTTGCAGCGGCCCCTGCGCAGCCCACCCTCCCGGCCAACCCTCAGTAGCCACGCGCCTACCGCGACCACCCCGAGGGGCTTCGCCGTTGGCTGGATATCCAGATACCCCGTAAACAAAAACGCCCCAGCGCAGGGCCAGGGCGTTCTCGTACATCAGGTCAGGCAGGCATCAGAACTCCTGCCAGTCTCCATCAGCCAGTTCGGTGGCCATCGGACGACCACCGGCGCTGCGGCGGGCTGGCGGGGCGACCGGGGTCGGTGCGGCAGGTGCGGCAGCACGCGGGGCCGGGGCAGCGGCGATGCGCGGGGCAACCACGGTCTCGGCTTCGTCCACCACGAAGATCGACACGGCCTCGCTGAGGTGACCGGCCTGTTCTTCCATTGCGCGTGCAGCGGCGGTGGCTTCTTCCACCAGCGCGGCGTTCTGCTGGGTGGTTTCGTCCATCTGCACCACGGTCTGGTTGACCTGCTCGATGCCAGCACTCTGTTCCTGCGAAGCCGCAGAGATCTCGGCCATGATGTCGGTCACGCGCTGCACCGAGGCGACGATCTCGCCCATGGTGGCGCCGGCCTTGTGCACCAGTGCCGAGCCGTCGTTGACCTTGCCGACCGAATCATCGATCAGGCCCTTGATCTCCTTGGCTGCCGCTGCCGAGCGCTGGGCGAGGGTACGCACTTCGCTGGCGACCACGGCGAAGCCACGGCCCTGTTCACCGGCACGTGCGGCTTCCACTGCGGCGTTCAACGCCAGGATGTTGGTCTGGAAGGCGATGCCGTCGATGACCGAGATGATCTCGGCGATCTTCTTCGACGAGGCTTCGATGGCCGACATGGTGGTGACCACCTGGCCGACCACTTCACCGCCCTGCGAGGCCACGCCGTGCGCGCCGATGGCGAGCTGGTTGGCCTGGCGGGCATGCTCGGCGTTCTGGCGAACGGTCGAGGTCAGCTCCTCCATCGAGGCGGCGGTTTCTTCCAGGTTGGCGGCCTGCTGCTCGGTGCGGCGCGACAGGTCACTGTTGCCCGAGGCGATCTCGCCGGCGGCCGAGCTGATCGCGCGGCTGGACTGCTTGATGCGGGTGACGATCTCGCTCAGCTGCGCGGCGGTCGCGTTGGCGTCGTCTCGCATACGGGCGAACACACCCTGGTAGTCACCGTGCATGCGCACGGTCAGGTCACCCTGCGACAGTGCGGCGAGCAGGCCGGAGATCTGTTCGATGCTGCCGGCGTTGGCGTCGAGCAGGCCGTTGATCTGCTGGGCCAGCTGCAGGAAGAAGCCTTCCTTGTCGCTGGAATCGATGCGGCCGGACAGGTCGCCGGCAGCAGCCTGGGCGATCACGCGGGCCACTTCGGCTTCCACCTGCGCTTCCTGGGTGCGGTCGCGCCATTCCACCACGTAGCCGACGGTGTCGCCGCCTTCATTGCGGATGGTGGAAACCACCTGGGCGAACTGGGCATCGCCGTACTGCATCGGGCGACGGGCGACGCCGTGTGCCTTCAGGTTGCCCAGCAGGGTCTGGTCCATCTCGCCGCGATGCTCCAGCACAGTGACCGGCTTGCCGATCAGCGAGGCCTGCGCGTCGAAGTCCGGCAGGTCGCGGCGCACGTCGTCCTGGTACTGGCTCAGGGTCTGCTGCAGGGCGCGATTGGTGTAGACGATGGTATTGCTGGTGTCGGTCAGGTACACGCCGGTGGAGCTGTAGTCCAGCGCGGTGCGGATGCGCAGGTTCTCGCGGGCGATGGCCTGGTCGGTTTCGGTGCGCTCGCGCAGGTCGCGCTGCATGCGCTGCATCGCCTGCATCAGTTCGCCCACTTCGTCCTGGCGGCTGACGTCGATGTGGCCATCGAGCTTGCCGCCGGCCACATCGTTGGCAACCGAGACGGCGCCGCGCACGCTGCCGACCAGGGCACGGGCAAACAGCCAGACCAGCACCAGGCCGAGTGCGGCGCCGCCCAGCAGAGCGATCACGGTCAGCACGGCCGAGGCGGAGTAGGTGGATTCGGCCTCTTCGCGCGAGGCGCGGGCGAGGCGGTTGTCTTCGGCGATCAGCGCTTCCAGCGCCGAAGCGGCCTTGCGGTGCTTGGTGCGGGTCTCGCCGACGAAGGTATCGATGGCGTCGTCCGGCAGGTCCAGTTCCAGCATCTCGGTGACGCTGTCATAGGAGGCCAGGGCGTCCTTCCATTCCTTGGCGAAGGTGTCGAACAGCTTCTTCTGCTGTGCGTTGTCGACCAGCTTCGGATAGTCCTTGATCGACTTGTCCATGCTGGTACGCAGCTCGACGGTCTGCTTGCGTGCATCAGCCTTGACGTCGTCACTCGCGCGGATCAGCTGCTGGTAGGCGGCGTTGCGGTATTCACCCAGCATGCCGCGCATCTCGCCGGCCATGCGGATGCTCTCCATGCGAGAACCCGCCAGCTCGGTGGTGACGTTGTTCAGCGAGTGCAGGCCGCGATAGGCGACGATACCCTGCAGCAGCATCACCAGCAGGAGGACACCGAAGGTCAGCAGCAGCTTCGGCATCAGTTTCAGGTTGTTGATCCACGGCATGGGCGTTGCGAGCTCCTAAGGCAGACGCGCCCGGGCATCGGGCCCGGTTGCAGCAGAAACCACGCCGGCACCAGGTCCGGCGTGGTTCGACGGACAGCGGATTACTTGATGTTGGCCAGCTTCAGGCCGGCCGGCGAGCTGACTTCGATTTCGGCGCGCGAGGCGTCGCGCTGGATCTTGCCGATCACGCAGACGGTCTTGCCTTCCAGGGTTTCCAGCGGGAAGGAGAACTTGCCGCGGTTCTCGCCAGCGATGCGGGCCGAGAAGGTGTGGCGCGGGAAGGCGCCGCCCATGTACAGGAAGGTCGGCTGGCCTTCGGAACCTTCTGCGTAGCGGGCCTTCTCGACCTTGCCGCAGACCATGCCGTCCTTGCCGACCGAGCGCGGTGCCAGTTCCGGCGGGATCATGTCGGCCGACTGGGCGAACGCGGCGGAAGCAGTGGTGGCCAGGACAGCGGCCGAAACGAACGCAAGCAGGGACTTCATCGAGGTGTATCTCCGGGGATGGTGATGGTCGTTCCGGTTCTGCGCGCTCCTGCGCGACCGGCTTCTGTCCCCCTATCGGCACTGCCGGAGGGAACTGAAGGGTTTTGTGACCAGAACGTGAAGCAGGTCCGTTCGATCAGGCAGCGGCGTCTTCAACGACGCTGGCCTGGCCCATGTCGGCGCTGTCCAGCAGGGTCTCGATGTCGAGCAGGATCAGCATGCGGTCGTCCTGCGTGCCGATGCCGGAGATGAAGCGGGTATCGACGGCGGCGCCGAATTCCGGGGTCGGGCGGATCTGCTCGGCCGACAGCGGGATCACGTCCGAGACGCTGTCGACGACGATGCCGACCACGCGGTCGTCGACGTTCAGCACGATCATCACGGTGAAGGCGTCGTAGCGGGCATCGTCCAGGCGCAGCTTCAGGCGCAGGTCGATGACCGGGACGATGGTGCCGCGCAGGTTGATCACCCCCTTGATGTAGTCCGGTGCATCCGGGACCCGGGTGACCGCGTCATAGCCGCGGATTTCCTGGACCTTGAGGATGTCCACGCCGTAGTGCTCGGCACCGAGGGTGAAGCTGAGGAATTCGCCACCGGCGCTGGCGGCGGAGCTGGTCTTGTCGTTCATCGAGGGGTCCTGGTTCTGCCGGAAGTCCCGGTGTCAGGCTCGATATCGGCCCCTCGTCGGGGGACTTTAGGTGCCGGGGGAAGGCATCCACGCATGGCGTGGATCTACCGGGGAAGATGGGGGCATCCGCGCATGGCGTGGATCTACACGGGAAGCGCTAGTGCCGGGCGCTGGCCGGCAACCTGGCAACAATGTGGATACGGTCATTGCCGGCCAGCGGCCGGCACTACCGGTCGGGAGGCCTTACAGCTCGCCGTTGCGGCGCGCCTTGCGCTGGCGGTCGATGCGGAAGATGTAGCGCTGGATGGCACTGTCGGCGCCACGCGGCAGGATGTCGAAGCGCATGCCCACGCGCTTGATCTCGATGCCATTGGGTTGGCGCTGCGGCAGCAGGTTGCAGACGACCAGCTCGATCTCCAGGTCGGGGCCGTCGGGCAGCGACAGCATCGCCGGGTAGCGCTTCTGCAGGCTGAACACCGCGCAGTCGGTAGGTACGGCCACCGCCAGGCCGCCGCCGCTGATGTCCACCACCCGCATCGACAGCGCTTCGGCACGGCTCTCGCCGGCGGGGATCAGCAGCTGGGGTGAATCGGTCACTGGCGTCTCCAGCCGGTACATCTCACGTCGCTGCAGATGGACCAGTTCGTCCGGCAGAGGGGCACGGAAGGCGACGTGGCCGTCGTTGTCCACACGCTGCAGTGCCTGCAGGCGGAACCGCACCAGCACACGTTCGAGCTGGGCAAAGCACAGCAGATGGTCGGCCTGTTCGGCGGCGCGGTTGGACGCCTCCTGCGGGCTGCCATCGAGCAGCAGGGTGTCGTCGTCCTCGTCGAGTTCGAGCAGCGCGGTTGGGAACGAGCGGTCGCGGCCGTCGATATGCGCATTGATCAGTGATCGCTGGTCGATCAGCGATCGCAACAGCTGCCGCAGCTGGCGCGGATTACGGACCAGGAAACGTTCGTCAGCGGCATCAGCCGCGTGGACATCATGCACTGCAGTGTCGTTGCCGTCGGACATGGAATCTACGGTCAGGGGCGGGCGCCAGCACGCGTTGGCGCGAGGCTCGAAGGGGATATCGGCCACTGTGCCCGATTATGAAGTGAGAATTGCATCACTTTCCATGCGTCAGGGGTCGGATCCCTTTCCCGAAGGAAAGGGATCCGACCCCGGGTACATCAGAACTCCTGCCAGTCGCCGTCTGCGGCCAGCGCCGGCTGGGCCGTCGCCGTGCGCAGCGTACGCGCCGGGACCGGCTTTGCGGCCGGTGCGGCGGCTGCGACCTGGCGCGGTACCGGTGCCGCCAGTGGGCGTGCCGGGATGGCCGTCGTGCCCTGTGATGCCAGCCGGAAGCGGGCCACGGCTTCACCCAGCTGCACGGCCTGGTCTTCCATTGCACGTGCGGCAGCGGTGGCTTCTTCCACCAGCGCAGCATTCTGCTGGGTGGTCTCGTCCATCTGCACCACGGTCTGGTTGACCTGCTCGATGCCGGCACTCTGTTCCTGCGACGCTGCGGAGATCTCGGCCATGATGTCGGTCACGCGCTGCACCGAGGCGACGATCTCGCCCATGGTGCTGCCGGCCTGGTGCACCAGGCTGGAGCCTTCGGCGACCTTGCCGACGGAGTCGTCGATCAGGCCCTTGATCTCCTTGGCGGCCGCAGCCGAGCGCTGGGCGAGGGTGCGCACTTCGCTGGCGACCACGGCGAAGCCACGGCCCTGTTCACCTGCGCGGGCAGCTTCCACTGCAGCATTCAACGCCAGGATGTTGGTCTGGAAGGCGATTCCGTCGATGACCGAGATGATCTCGGCGATCTTCTTCGACGAGGCTTCGATGGCCGACATGGTCGTGACCACCTGGCCGACCACTTCACCGCCCTGCGAGGCGACGCCATGTGCGCCGATGGCGAGCTGATTGGCCTGGCGGGCGTGCTCGGCGTTCTGGCGCACGGTGGAGGTCAGTTCCTCCATCGACGCGGCGGTTTCTTCCAGATTGGCGGCCTGCTGCTCGGTACGGCGCGACAGGTCGCTGTTGCCTGAGGCGATCTCGCCAGCGGCGAGGGTGATGCTGGACGCGCTGGCCTGGATCTGGCCGACGATCTGCGTCAGCTGCGCGACGGTGGTGTTGGCGTCGTCACGCATGCGTGCGAACACGCCGTTGAACTGGCCGTCCATGCGCGCGGTCAGGTCGCCGGCGGCGATCGACTGCAGCAGCTGCGAGAGCTGGCCGAGGTTGCCGTCGGCGACCTGCATCATGCTGTTGAGCTGCTCGATCATCACGCGGAAATCGTGATCGAAACGCTGCGCATCACCGCGCTGGCTGAAGTCGCCGGCTGCGGCGGCCGAGGCCAGCTGCTGGATCTGCGTGTTGATGGCCAGCAGGCTGGCCTTGGCCGCATCCATCGACTCGTGCAGGATCGCGCGGCTGCCGGGCAGGCGGCGTGCGTCCGGGGTGAGGTTGCCGGTGGCGTACTGGTTGAGCACGTCGATGGCATCGCGGATCGCGTCGAGATGTTCGAAAATGACCGTGTTGATACCGCTGGCCAGCTGCCCATAGACGCCCGGGAAGTCTTCCGGAATACGGTGGCTGATGTCTGGACCGGCGTGCATCTGCGCCATCAGCTGGGTCTGCTCGGAGAAGCGGCGCAGCATCGCGGTCATTTCGGTGGTGGCGGCCAGCATCTTGCCGGCTTCGTCCTTGCTGGTGGCCTGGGTGCTGACGCTGAGATCGCCACGGGCAACTGCCTGGATCGCGTGTAGGGCCTTGCCGAGCGGGCCGGTGACGGCGCGCGAGATGACCGTTGCCAGCGCGGCTGCCACCAGCGACAGCAGCACGATGCAGCCGATGATGGCGATCATGCTGGCGCGGTGGGTGGCATTTGCATCGGCGATCTTGGCATCCATCAGGCCGGCGATATGGGTGCCGAGGGTCTTCATCGCAGCGAACAGGTCACGGCGGGCCGGGCGCGACTGTTCGTCGGAGATCTGCCGTGCCAAGGTGCCGTCGCCTGCCGCGACGGCTTCGCGCATGGCCTTGTTGGCAGCGAAGTAGCGGTCCAGCTGTACGTTGGCCGCAGCGTACAGCTCGCGCTCCCTGGCCAGGGCTGGCAGTGCCGAGTAGGCGGCCAGTTCGTCATGCACGGCCTTGGCGGTGTCGTCCATGCGCTTGTAGTAGTCGGCCACCTTGTCAGGCTGGTCGAGCATGCTCAACAGAGCCAGCTCGTAGGTGCGGAACTCGCCGAGTTGCGAGCGCGCCTCACCGAGATGCTGCACCGAGGGAATATCGTTGCTGGCCATCTCGCCCAGTTGCTTGTTGGCCTCGTTGAGCCGCAGCAGTGCGAATGCGCCGAGGACGAGGGTCATCAAGGTGGTGAGGGTGAACCCCACGGCCAGCTTGCGGGCGATGGGCAGATCGTGGAACCACTTCATGCAGGGTGCTCCAGGTGGGCAGGGCGCCGGCGTCGTTGCGTCGGCTGGGGGTGGTTGCAGAGCGAACGGTGGTGCCCGGTGGGGGTTCGGTGACGGCCGTCAAAGCGAAATAGCGGCGCAGTTCGGATGGACTTTATGGACGCAGATCACATTCGGTTGCGTAGGGATGACGTCGCGAAAGTGGTGCCATGACAGGGCTTTCGCTTGAACGGCAAGGTTGCGCCCGAAACCTTCGTGCAGACGAAGTTCACGGTATGCCTGGCGAAGCGAGCGCGGTCAGATCGTGGCCGTGCGCGCAAACGAAAACCGCCGCCCCGAAGGGCGGCGGCTCAGTGCACGCATTCAACGTGGATCAGGCGGCCTGCGGCATCCGTAGCGAACGCACCAGACCGCCGATGTCGACGATCAGGGCCACGCGGCCATCGCCAAGGATGGTGGCACCGGATACCCCGCCGATGCGGCGGTAGTTGTTCTCGATGTTCTTCACCACCACCTGCTGCTGACCGACCAGCTCGTCCACTTCCAGCGCAATCTTCTGGCCATCACCTTCAACCACCACCACCAGCGATTCGCTGCCCGGTGCGCGGTTGCCGTAGCCGTAGTACTCGCTCAGCGACAGGATCGGCAGATACTCGCCACGCACGCGCAGCACGCGGCCTTCGCCGGCCATGCTGCGGATGTCCTCGGCCTGCGGCTGCAGGGCCTCAAGCACATAAGCCAGCGGCAGGATCAGGGTTTCACCGGCCACCGCCACGGTCATGCCGTCGAGGATAGCCAGGGTCAGCGGCAGCCGGATCAGCGTGCGGGTGCCAGCGCCGAGGCTGCTTTCGATCTGGACCTCGCCCCCCAGCGCCTGGATGTTGCGGCGGACCACGTCCATGCCGACGCCACGGCCGGACAGGTCGGTGACTGCATCGGCGGTGGAGAAACCCGGCTGGAAAATCAGGTCCCAGACCTGCGAATCGGTCGGGTTGTCCGGCACCGCCAGACCGCGTTCGGTGGCCTTGGCCAGGATCTTGGCACGGTCCAGGCCGCGGCCGTCGTCGCTGACTTCGATGACGATATGGCCGCCCTGATGCGAGGCTGCCAGGGTGATCGTGCCGGTCTCGTCCTTGCCCGCACCGCGACGTACGTCGGGCATTTCCAGACCGTGGTCGATCGAGTTGCGCACCAGGTGCACCAGCGGATCGGCGATCTTTTCGATCAGGCCCTTGTCCAGTTCGGTGCCTTCGCCGACGGTGCGCAGGCGGACCTGCTTGCCGAGGCGGCTGGACAGGTCGCGGACCAGGCGCGGGAAGCGGCGGAACACCGCATCGACCGGCAGCATGCGCACGCCGATCACCGCTTCCTGCAGGTCGCGGGTGTTGCGTTCAAGCTGGTCCAGCCCGGCGAACAGGCTCTCGGCGTGGACGGGGTCCAGTGCGTGCGAGACCTGCTTGAGCATGGCCTGGGTGATGACCAGTTCGCCGACCAGGTTGATCAGTGCATCGACCTTGTCGACGCTGACCCGGATCGAGGTTTCGGCTTCCTGGCCGCCAGCGCTGCTGGCAGCGGCGGCGGGTGCCGCCGGTACAACGGCAGCCGGTGTGGAAGGGGCGGGTGTGGCAGGTGCCTCGGTGGCCAGGCTCGGCGGCGCAGCCGGACGGATGTCCAGTTCGCAGTCGTCCAGCACCCAGGCGAAGGTGTCTTCGATCTTGCTGCGCGGCACCTTGCCGACCAGGCCCAGGTCCCACGCCAGGTGGGCCTCCAGCGGGTCGAGCTGGGCGAAGCCGGGCAGGCGTTCCATGCGCGCGGCGACCTGCAGCGAACCCAGGTGCTCAAGTTCGCGGATGATGCGCAGCGGGTCGTTGCCGCTCATGAATAGCGATGGCGCCGGGGTGAAGCCGATCTGCCAGGCTTCCGGCGTATCGTCCACCTTGGCTGCGGCGGCCGCGGGGGCGCTCGCTGCGGCCTCCCCGGAAAGAACCGCCTCCAGGCGCGCCTTCACCGCAGCAACTGCGGCGGGATCGGCGGCCTGGCCGTGTTCGGCTTCGCGCAGCAGGGCGCGCAGCACGTCCACCGAGGACAGCATGGCGTCGACGGCGTGGCCTTCCAGCGCCCGCTTGCCGGCACGCAGCTCATCGAGCAGCGTTTCCAGCACATGGGTCAGGCCGGCGATCGCATCGAAGCCGAAGGTGCCGGCGCCGCCCTTGATCGAGTGGGCGGCGCGGAACACCGAATTGATGATCTCCGCGTCCTGCTGCCCCGATTCCAGGGCCAGCAGGCCAGCCTCCATCGCGTCGAGGCCTTCGCGGCTCTCCTCGAAGAAGGTGGCGTGGAAGCGTTGCAGGTCCATGCTCATGGCAGTGGTGGTCCGGAAGCGAAGAGGGGGAGCGGTGGCGGGCGATCAGCCCAGCACTTTCTGCACGGTGGCGACCAGCTGTTCCGGATTGAACGGCTTGACCAGCCAGCCGGTGGCACCGGCGGCCTTGCCTTCGGACTTCTTGTCGGCGGCCGATTCGGTGGTCAGCATCAGCAGCGGCGTGAACTTGTAGTCCGGCAGCTGGCGCAGTTCGCGGATCAGCGCGATGCCGTCCATGTTCGGCATGTTGACGTCGGTGACCACCGCATTGAAGC
Organism: Stenotrophomonas sp. SMYL86; assembly: GCF_036320025.1. Classification (NCBI taxonomy): domain Bacteria; kingdom Pseudomonadati; phylum Pseudomonadota; class Gammaproteobacteria; order Lysobacterales; family Lysobacteraceae; genus Stenotrophomonas; species Stenotrophomonas sp. SMYL86. The sequence goes on along the minus strand of NZ_JAWIRU010000001.1, from coordinate 547,776 downwards.
GCTGGCCCTTGGCGCGACCGAGCGCGACCGCGCCGTCTTCAGCTTCTTCGACGGCAAAACCGGCCGAGGTGAGGGCGAAGGACACCATCTGGCGCATTGACGCCGAATCGTCCACCACCAAGATACGTGCGCTCATGCAGCGTTCTCCACAGATTTCAGGTTGTCATGGGTTACGTCCAGGCCCAGGGCCTGGGTGACGCCCAGCAGGCGCGCGGCGTCACGGAAGGTTGCAGTGCAACCGTGGAAGCCGGTGCCGAGGCCTGCCTCGCGGCGGGCCTGCACGAACGCACACAGCACCTGCACGGCGGCCGTGTGGATGCGGGCGACCTGGCTGGCATCCAGGGTCAGCTCGCCTGCCTGCGCCACCAGCGGGGCGAGGCGGTTCTTGAGCTCGGTGGTGCTCTCGATGCCGAGATCCCCACCCAGTTCGACAGTGCTCATCGTTGCTCCGGACAAACGGTTCCGTGATCCATAACGGCACCCCGGTGGGGTTCTTTAGGGGAATCGACGCGGTGCGTCGATGCGGTCGCTGTTGAAAAGGGGACGGAGGGGATTAAGTCGCAACTGGCTCGGCGGTTTGCGCCGATGCGGTGCCTGTCGGGGACGCAAGGCGTTGATCCGTTGGATCAATACCTTACGTCCCCACTGCGTGGTCGCGGTTGCCGAGGGTGGCTGCGGGAGAGCCTGGTCGATTGCGACTTAATCCCCTCCGTCCCCTTTTTCCGCTCAGCTCAGCAGCCGGGTGGCATCCAGCAGGATCATCGGGCGCTGGCTGACCCGGGCGACGCCACGGAACAGGTCGTTGGAGATCTGGCAGATGCGCGCGGTATCGGGTGGCTCGATCTGCGAATCGGTGAGGTTGGCGACATCTTCCACTGCCGACACGCGCAGGCCGATGGTCTCGCCGTCTTCCTCCAGCACCACGATGCGGGTCTGTGAGTCGTCTTCGGCGGCCGCAGCGCCCAGGTGCAGGCCAAGGTCCATCACCGGTACCACCTGGCCACGCAGGTTCATGATGCCCAGCATGGCCGGCGCAGTGCCGCGCAACGGCAGCAGCGGCACCGGCAGCACCACTTCCTGCACTTTCAGCAGTTCCAGTGCATAGGCCTGGGTGCCGCAGCGCAGGCGCAGCCAGCGCGAGGTGCGCTCGCCGGCGCGTCGGTTCTGCGGATGCGGGCTGCTGGCGGGCCGATGTGCCTGTGCCTGCAGCTCCTGCCAGCTGCTCGGGCGGTTGCCTGCTGGCGCGTCCACGGCCACGCGCGGGGGCGGTGCGGCATCGGTGCGCGCAACTGGAGCGGGTGCTGTGACCACGGCCGCTGGTGGCGCAGGAACGTCCTCGCCGCCGGCAGCGGCCTCGAACGCGGCCTCCAGGCCGGGGCTGTCGGTGTGGGCGAGTCGATGGCTGTCGGCCGGATCGGTCTCGTAGATCACTTCGTCCGGCAGGTCGTCCCATGTAGGTTCCGGGCCGGACTTGGCGGTGGCGGGAGCAGGGGCCGTCTCGTGGATCACCTCGTCAGGCAGGTCATCCCAGGTCGGTTCGCGCTCGGGGGCGGCGACAGGCATCGCGGCGGCCTCGAAGGCGGCCTCCAGTGCTGCGTCGTCCTCTGCCGCTGCAGCAGCAACAGTCTCCGTTTCGTAGATCACTTCGGCGGGCAGATCGTCCCAGGTGGGTTCGCGCTCAGCCGTTGCGGCCGCGTCGAAGGCGGCTTCGAGTGCGGCGTTGTCGACGGCAGGCGCAGCGGCGACGGTCTCGGTTTCGTAGATCACCTCGGCCGGCAGGTCATCCCAGGTCGGCTCGCGTTCGGCGTCGGCTGCAATTGCTGGGCACGCTTCGTCGCTCGCCGGCGGCGGCGCAGCCGGTGGTGCCACGGCGATCGCTTCGCCCAGCAGTTCGTCCAGGTAGTCGTCCAGTACACCGGTGCTGTTCATGCGGCCTGCTCCAGGGCGCGGGCATCCTCGCCGAGGATCCAGTTCAGCGCGCGGCGATAGGCGGCCAGGCCGCGGCCCGGGTAATCCTCACCAACGCTCGGCAGGGTCAGGCCGGCGGCGTTGCTGATGCGGGTGTCGATCGGAATCGCGTCTTCCCACACACGGGTGCCGTGACGATCCTGCATCGTGCGCAGCGACTCGTTGCCGGCGCGGGTGCGGCGGTCGAACAGGGTCGGCAGGATCGAGATCGGCAGCGGGCGGCGGCGCGAGCGTTCGACCATCTCGCCGGTGCGGACCATGCCATCCAGGCCATGCAGGGCCAGCGGCTCGGCCTGGGTGGGGATGATCAGGCGATCGGCTGCGGCCAGCGCATTGATCATCAACAGGCCGAGGGTGGGCGCGCAATCCAGCAGGATGTAGTCGTGCTGGCCCTGGTGGCGCGCAAGCGCATTCTGCAGTGCCAGGCCAAGGCCAGGCTGGTTGGCGCTGCGGCGTTCCAGCGTGGCCAGCGCGGACTGTGCGCAGACATAGTCCAGGCCATGGATGCTGCTGGCATGGCACAGGCTGGAAAGATCGGCGGGCGGGGCGCCGAACAGTTCCAGCACGCCAGCCGGCGGCGGGTCCACCGGTACGCCGAACGCGCGGCTGAGCGAGGCGTGCGGATCGAGGTCGATCAGCAGCACGCGATGGCCAAGTGCGGCCAGTCCGCGGCCGAGGGCGAGGGTGGTGGTGGTCTTGCCGACTCCGCCCTTCTGGTTGGCGACTGCCCAGATGCGCATCGGATTACTCCTTCATTGCCGGGGGAACGGCGGCGCCGACGCGGCTGCCAGCCGGCACCGGCGGCAACTTCACCGGTGCGATGGGGGAGGTGGGGGCGGTAGCCGGAGTTGCCGCGGCTTGTTCGGTATCGGTGTTCCGGGTGGCACCGGTGGCTGCGTTCAGGCGCTGGCCGAGCGGGTCCACCGAGTGCGAGGTGTCGGCCAGGATTATGACCATCACCCGGCGGTTGCGGTTGCGGCCCTGCGCGCTGTCGTTCTCTTCGCGCGGGCGGAACTGGCCGTAGCCGACCATGGCCAGCCGCGACGGCTGCACGCCCTGGTCGGCGAACAGGTGCACCACGCTGGCCGCGCGCCCGGCCGACAGTTCCCAGTTCGACGGGAAGGTGGCGGTGGCGATCGGTACGTTGTCGGTGTGGCCTTCCACGCGCACGCTGTTGGGTACGTCGCGCAGGACCTCGGCCAGGCTGGCCAGGGTCTGCCGCGCATGCACGTCCAGCGCCGCCGAGCCGGTGGGGAACAGGATGTCGCTGTTGATCTCGACTTCGATCCACAGCTCGGTGCGGCGCACGCTGATCATGCCGCGGTCGATCAGCGGCGCCAGGGCGGCGGTCAGGCGGTCGGCGATGCTGTTGAGCTGGCGCTCGGCGCGCGCGATCTGCTCCTGGTTGTGCACCGAAACAGGCATGCGCATCTGCGAGGCCATCGACGGCAGCAGGGTCGGGTCGTGCGACGGCGCAGGCGCCGAGGGCCCGATCTTGGTGCCGGACTTGATCACCGAGGGGCTGTCCCAGCCGCCACCCTGCACCTGCTTGTTGCCGACCTGTACCGGATTGATCGTGCGCGGCGCGCCCCCGAAGGCATCGGTCAGTGCGTCGGCCATGATCCGGTACTTGCCTTCGTTCACCGAGGAAATCGCGTACATGACCACGAAGAAGGCGAGCAGCAGCGTCATCAGATCGGCATAGGGGATCGCCCATGCTTCGTGGTTGGCGTGCTCTTCGTGGTGCTTGCGGCGGGCCATGTCAGTGCAGGAAGCCGGAGAGATTGGTTTCGATGTTGCGCGGGTTTTCGCCCTGGGCGATCGAGATCAGGCCTTCGATGACCATTTCGCGGTCGCGGGTGTTGTGCGAGATCACACTCTTGAGCTTGGCGGCCACCGGCAGGAACAGCAGGTTGGCCGAGGCGATGCCGTAGATGGTGGCGGTGAACGCTGCGGCGATGCCGTGGCCGAGCTTGCTCGGGTCGGCCAGGTTCTTCATCACTGCGATCAGGCCAAGCACGGCACCGATGATGCCCAGCGTCGGTGCATAGATGCCCATCGCTTCGAAGACCTTGGCACCGGCCTGGTCCTGGTGTTCCTGGCTGCCCAGTTCGATTTCCAGCATGTGCCGCATCGATTCGGGTTCGACGCCGTCCACCAGCAGCTGCAGGCCCTTGCGCAGGAACGGGTCCTGCTGCGCTTCCACCTGCGATTCCAGGCCCAGCAGGCCCTGGCGGCGGGCGATGTTGCTCCACTCGACGATCTGCTGGATCAGTTCGCGGCGATCGCTGTGCGGCGGGCGCACGACCCAGCGCACGATCTTGAAGGCATGCTTGAACACCGCCGGCGAGGTGTGCAGCAGGATCGCGGCGACGGTGCCGACGATGACGATCACGAATGCCGCAGGCGACCACAACGACGCCAGGCCGGCGCCCTTGAGGATGCTGCCGCCGACCAGCGAGGCCAGGGCGAGAAAGAGTCCAATGAGGCTGAGTCTATCCATGGTTCCGGTATCGGCGTGTATGAATGGGACTTGAGACACCGGTAGATCGCGTACAGACGGTGGTCACAGTTTTCGGGGCGCCGGGCATGGCCCGGCGGGGTTCATCGCAGCCCGTCCACGTCCAGGATCAGCGCCATGCGACCATCGCCGATCAAGGTTGCACCGGCATAACCGCGCAGGCCGCGCAGCGCTTTCGGCAGCGGCTTGATGACCACTTCCTCACGCCCGCGTACCTGGTCCACGACCAGCCCGAAGCGCGCTTCGCCAGCCTGCAGCACCACGATGGTCAGCAGCGGCGAGGCGGCCGGCGTCACATCCAGCCACTGGCGCAGATCGACCAGCGGCAGCGTGTGCGAGCGGCGGTCGAGCACGGCACGGCCATCGAACCAGCCCAGCGAGGTGCGCGGCGCGTGCAGCACTTCCATCACGCGGGCCAGCGGCAGCGCATAGACGTCCTCGCCGGCCTGCACCAGCAGGGTCGGCAGGATCGCCAGGGTCAGCGGCACGCGGATCAGGAAGCGGCTGCCACGGCCCAGTTCCGACTGGATCTGGATCTGGCCGCTCAGTTCACGGATGCGTGACTGCACCACGTCCATGCCGACGCCACGACCGGAGATGTCGGTGACCTGCTGCTTGGTCGAGAAGCCGGGCAGGAACACCAGGTGCAGGCACTCCTCGCTGCTCAGGCGCGCGGCGGCTTCCGGATCGATCAGGCCCTTCTCGCGCGCCTTGGCACGCAGCTTTTCCGGGTCGATGCCGGCGCCATCGTCCTGCACCTCGATGCTGACGTAGTCGCCTTCCTGCTGTGCGGACAGGCGCACATGGCCCATCCGTGGCTTGCCCTGTGCCTCGCGCAGGTCGGGCATTTCCACGCCATGGTCGATGGCGTTGCGGACCAGGTGCACCAGCGGGTCGGCCAGCGCTTCGACCAGGTTGCGGTCGAGCTCGGTCTCGGCGCCGATCAGTTCCAGGTCCACTTCCTTCTTCAGCGAGCGGGCGACGTCGCGGGCAACCTTGGGGAAGCGCGAGAACACCTTGCCCACCGGCTGCATGCGGGTGCGCATCACTGCCGACTGCAGGCGGGCGGTGGCGATATCCAGAGTGGACACGGCGCGGTCCAGCTCTTCATCGCGCAGGCGTGCACGCAGGGTCTTGAGCCGATTGCGTGACAGCACCAGTTCGCCGATCAGGTTGACGATCGCGTCCAGGCGCTTGGTGTCCACGCGCACGGTATGTTCGGCCTCGGCCAGCGGCTTGGCGGCCGGCTTCGCCGCCGGTGCCGGTGCGGCGACCGGGCGCGGCGCTGCGATCGGTGCCGGTGCCACCACGGCCGCAGGCTTGGTGCCCGGTGCGGCGCCACCGTGCAGCTGGTCGAGCAGGGCTTCGAACTCGTCTTCGCTGATCAGTCCGTCGTCGGCCTTCTTCGCTGGCGCGACCGCGGTCGGCGCGTTGCCACCATGCAGCTGGTCGAGCAGAGCCTCGAATTCGTCGTCGGTGATCAGGTCGCTGCCGCCCGCGGTGGGTGCTGCTGCGGCGGCGGGTGCAGCCACGGCACCGCCGTGCACGTCGAACTGTGCGATCAGGTCCGGCGGCGCATAGCCCGGCTCGGTGCCGGAGGAAACCGCGTCCAGCATCGATTGCAGGTAGTCCAGCGATTGCTGGGCCGCGTCGAAGTGGTGGGCCTGCAGCACGGCCTGGCCGGCACGTGCTGCGCCCAGCGCCTCTTCAGCGGCATGGCACAGCTCGACCATGGCGGTGACGCCGAGGAAGCCGGCGCCGCCCTTGAGCGTGTGGTAGCCGCGGAACACCGCGTTGAGCTGATCGCTGTCCTGCGGTGCCTGCTCCAGCGACACCAGCTGTTCGCCGAGGCGATCCAGGATCTCCTGCGCCTCGATGATGAAATCGGCAGTGATGTCGTCGGATACCGCGCTCATGCTTACAGCCCCAGATCCGACAACAGGTCGTCGGCGTCGTTCTGCGAGACCGCGTGGCGGTCCAGTCCCTTCAGTGCCGGCCCGGCCAGTTCCGGGTCGGTGCGATGCTGTTCCGGCGGCAGGCCGAGCGCGCCGAAGCCTTCGTGCACGCGGCGGACGATGCCGACCACGCGACGGATGATCTGCCCGGTCAGGTCCTGGTAGCTCTGGGTCAGGGCGATCTCGGTCAGGTTGTGGCGGATGCGCTCGAGCTGCGCGTCCTGGCCCGGCTGCAGGCCTTCGGCGCGCAGCTGTTCGGTCAGGCTGCGGCATTCCTCGGCCAGGTCCAGGGTGCGGTGCGTGGCCTGTTCGGTCATCGCCACCACGTGGTCCAGTCGCGCGCAGGCGTCGTCCAGTTCGCCGGCTTCGCTCGGCACGGTCGGCAGTTCGCCCAGCGCCTGTCCCAGCTCGCGGGCCAGCCGCGAAAGGCCGCTCATCATCGGCTGCGTGCGCAGCGCGACCAGCCCGTCGATGCGCTGCCGCCAGGCGGCCTCGTCACCGGACTCGAGTGCGTCCAGGGCTTCCTGCAGGCGCAGGGCGAGGGCGTTCTTGTCGACCGTGGTATCCATCAGGCGCTGGCCGCCAGGCGTTCGAAGATCTTGCCGAGCTTCTCTTCCAGCGTCTGCGCGGTGAACGGCTTGATGATGTAACCGTTCACGCCGCTCTGGGCGGCTTCGATGATCTGCTCGCGCTTGGCCTCTGCCGTGACCATCAGCACCGGCAGGGTCTTCAGCTTGGCATCGGCACGGATCGCCTTGAGCAGCTCGATGCCGGTCATCACCGGCATGTTCCAGTCGGTGACCACGAAATCGAACGGCTGGCTCTGCAGCAGCGACAGCGCGGCATGCCCGTCCTCGGCTTCGGCGGTATTGGTGAAGCCCAGATCGCCCAGCAGGTTCTTGACGATTCGACGCATGGTCGAGAAGTCGTCGACGATCAGGATGCGCATGTTCTTGTTCAAAGCAGAATTCCTTTGTTGTTCATTCCGGGCGGCCGGGGGCAGCCGCCTCGGGGATGTTCATTCTTCGAGGCCTGCGTCGGCAGCCTCGAACAGCTTCAGCCGGCCACGCAGGCGCAGTACCGCCTGGCCGTGGATCTGGCAGACCCGCGACTCGCTCACGCCGAGCACCGCGCCGATCTCCTTCAGGTTCAGTTCCTGCTCGTAGTACAGCGAGAGCACCAGTTGTTCGCGCTCGGGCAGGTGGCCGATGGCCTTGCCCAGCTCGCGACCGAACTCGCCGCGCTCCAGTACCTGCTGCGGGGTCGGCCCGCCCTGGGCGACGGTGTCCAGCTCGCCCTGGTCCTCGATGCGCGATTCCAGGCTCAGCACCTGGCCACGTGCAGCGTCTTCCATCAGCCGCAGGTACTCGGGCAGCGGCATCTCCATCGCGGCGGCCACTTCAGTGGCGCTGGCGGCACGGCCACTGCTCTGTTCCAGGCGGCGGATGGTGGCGGCGGCATCACGTGCACGGCGGTGCACCGAGCGCGGGACCCAGTCACCACGGCGGATCTCGTCGATCATCGAACCACGGATGCGGATCGAGGCGTAGGTCTCGAAAGAAGCACCCTGGTCGGCGTCATAGCTGCGCGAGGCTTCGATCAGGCCCATCATGCCGGCCTGGATCAGGTCGTCGACCTCGACGCTGGCTGGCAGGCGCGCGGCCAGGTGGTGGGCGATGCGCCGCACCAGGTCCGAATGCTGGGCGATGACTTCGTTCGCCGCCGAGCGCTGCACTTCCCTGTACTGGGCTGCGCCTTTCATGCCGTCACCCCACGCTGCTTGAGGATGCGTTCGAGGAAGAACTCGACGCCGCCACGCGGTTCGGTCGGCGCCTGCCAGCGCGCGGTACGGCGCGCGATCTCGGTGATCGCCAGCGCCGCCGGGCTGGACGGATAGGCCTTCACCACCGGCTGCTGGCGCTGCACCGACAGGCGCAGCCAATCGTCCTGCGGCACGCAGCCCAGGTAGTTCAGCGAGACATCGGCAAGGAACTTCTCGCAGACGCGGGTCAGCTTTTCGTACAGCACGCGGCCCTCGTTGGGGTCGCGCACCATGTTGGCCACCACCTGGATGCGGTCCACGCCACGCTCGCGCGACAGCACCTTGATCAGTGCGTAGGCGTCGGTGATCGAGGCCGGCTCGTCACAGACCACCACCACGGTGTCCTGTGCGGCCTGGCAGAAGGTCAGCACGCCATCGGTGATGCCGGCGGCAGTGTCCACCACCATGATGTCCAGCTCGCGCTCCAGCTCGGAGAACACGTTGACCAGGCCAACGTGCTCAGCCGGGGCCAGCTCGGCCATGTGGCGGCGGCCGGACGCGGCCGGGACCACCAGCACGCCGTTCGGGCCTTCGACGATGACGTCATCCAGCGTGCAGCGGCCGGCGACCAGGTCGGCCAGCGTAAAGGTGGGGTTCAGGCCCAGGATCACGTCGATGTTGGCCAGGCCGAGGTCGGCGTCCAGCAGCAGCGTGCGCTTGCCCATGCCAGCCAGTGCCACGGCCAGGTTGGCCGACACATTCGTCTTGCCCACGCCGCCCTTGCCGCCAGTGACCGCAATGGTGCGCACAGGGCCGAGCGGCTCGCTGCGGGTGGCCGACAGCGGGAAGGTCTTGGTCAGCTTGGCGTACTCACGCGACGGCATGGTTCAACTCCGGGTTGCAGGGCATATCGGCCGCGCGGCGCAAATCTTCAAGGCGAAGTACAAGATTGGCTGCACTGGCCCGGTGCAGGTCCTCCGGGACGTCCTGGCCATCGGTCACCCAGGTGATCGGCAGGGCATGGTCCACGGCCACCGACAGGGCGTTGCCGAAGCGGCCGGTCTCGTCCAGCTTGCTCAGTACCAGGCCCTGCAGGTTGGCCGCGCCGAAGCGACGGACCACCTCGTCCATGTCGCCGAAGCTGGTGTTGGCCGGCAGCACCAGCAGGGTGCGGACCTGGCGGGCGGCACGCAGCCACTGCAGCTGGGCGGCCAGGGCGCGGTCGCGCGGGCCCAGGCCGGCAGTGTCGATCAGCACCAGCTTGTAGTCCTTCAGACGTTCCAGCAGCTGGTCCAGGTCGGTGCCGCTGTTGGCCTCGTGCACCGCGATGCCGAGCTGGCGGCCGTAGCCGTACAGCTGCTCGCGGGCACCGATGCGGGTGGTGTCGGTGGTGACCAGGGCCACGTCACGCGGCGCGTGCTTCTCGGCGAAGCGCGAGGCCAGCTTGGCGATGGTGGTGGTCTTGCCGGCGCCGGTCGGGCCGACCAGTGCGATCACACCACCTTCTTCCAGCGGGTCGACCGGGGCGATCGGCAGCTTGCGCGAAATCAGCCCCAGCATCAGGCCGCGGCCTCGATGGGCCTCGGTCTCCAGCGGGATCTGCATGGCCACGTCGCGGGCCAGGCCGGCATCGAAGCCATACTCGTCCATCAGGTCCAGCGCGGTGGCGCGCACCGGGCAGCCGCGCAGGCGCTCGTCGGTGAAGCGGTTCATCTCGCGCTCGATCACATGGCGCATGCCGGCCACTTCCTGGCGCAGCTGGCGGATCTCGGCGTCGTCCTGGGCCACCAGGGTTAGTGCCGGGGCTGGGGCCAGCACGGGGGCAGCGCTGGTTTCGTCGCTGGCTTCGACCGGTGCCGGTTCGCTGGCAACGATCCCAGGCTGCGCTTCGGTCACGGCAGCGGTCGGCAGCGGCGGCGGCTGCACAGCCGGGGCCGAGTTTTCGTGATGCGTCTCGTGCGGCGGGTCGATCTGGAAGCGGGCGCGGTTGGCCGGTGCGGCGGTGCTGGGCGCCGGTGCGACGATGGCTTCGGCGAACGGAGCGAAGATCTGATCCGGCAGCGCCGGTTCGTTGACGGCGGCGCGTGCCAGGGTGGCGGCGAAGCCGGTGCTGCCGCGGGTCGGCACGATCTCGTCGGCGCTGTCCAGGGTGCGGCCGGTGGCGCCGACCGCAGCGCGGGCGAGGGCAGCCACGGCCGAGGTGGTTGCGGCGACCGGTTCCGGTGCCGGGGTATTGCTGCGGCGGCGGGTGACCGCGGCGATCACCGCGTCGGCGGCGGTGCGCGGCTTCGGCGCCGGCGGCGGAGCGATGTCACGACGCGAGGCTTCCAGTGCACGCTGCACGGCGCTCTCGTCGTAGTTGGCGGCGGCGACGATCTCGATGCCTTCCTCGATCCGGCGGTTGGACAGGATCACGGCGTCAGGACCATGTTCCTTGCGCACCAGGTTCATGGCCGAGCGCATGTCGGCGGCGACGAATCGTTTGATTTTCATGCTGTGGTCACGGGACGAAGACGGCGGGGTGGCGGTCGGAGAACTCGGGTGGTCGGTGGTCTGCACGGTGCGGGTTCCCCTTGGTATCTGTCTGTTGCGTTGGTTCGAAAGTGGTGTCTGTTTTCTGGCGCATCGGAGGGCGGCGTCAGCTGATCGTTCCGACCAGCTTCAGGCGCTTGTCCTCCGGCACCTCGCTGTAGGCCAGGACCGACAGCGACGGAACGCTGTGGCGGACCAGGCGGGCCAGCGCGGCACGCACCGGGCCAGGTACCAGCACGACCGCGGGCTCGTTGCGGGCTTCCTGCTTGCTGACGCATTCGGCCAGGCTCTGGTGCAGTCGCTCAGCGAGTCCGGGTTCCAGCGCGGCGCCGTTGCCCTGCGTGGACTCCTGCAAGACACGTTCCAATTGTGGGTTGAGCGTGAACACCGGCAGCTCCGCCGACATTCCGGCGATCTCCTGCACGATGAAACGACCCAGTGCGGTGCGCACCGCGGCAGTCAGCACGGCCGGGTCCTGGCTGTTCGGAGCGTGTTCGACCAGTGCTTCGGCGATCTTGCGCAGCTGGCGGATCGGAATGCGCTCGATCAGCAGGTTCTGCAGCACGCGTACCACCGCCGACAGGGGCAGTGCCTTCGGCGTCAGATCTTCGACGAGCTTGGGTGCGCTCTTGGCCAGGTTGGCCAGCAGGTGCTGCACTTCTTCGTGGCCGAGCAGTTCCGGCGCGTGTTCGCGGATGAGGTGCGAGAGGTGGGTGGCGACCACGGTGGCTGGATCGACCACGGTATAGCCCAGCGTTTCAGCCTGGGCACGCTGGTGCGGTTGGATCCAGGTGGCATCCAGGCCGAATGCGGGGTCCTTGCCGGCGATGCCTTCCAGCGCGCCGAGCGCGCTGCCCGGGTCCAGCGCCAGTTCGCGGTCGGGGTGGATCTCGGCGGTGGCCACCGGTACGCCGTGCACCAGCACGCGGTAGCCGTTGGCCGGCAGTTCCAGGTTGTCGCGGATGTGCACCGACGGGATCAGGAAACCGACGTCCTGGGTCAACTTGCGGCGCACGCCCTTGATGCGTGCCATCAGTTCGCCGCCCTGGTTGCTGTCCACCAGCGGAATCAGCCGGTAGCCGACCTCCAGGCCCAGCGGATCGACCGGGCGCAGTTCGTCCCAGCTCAGTTCGGCAGTCGGAGCCGGCGCGGCCGGGCGGCCGAGTACGTTGAGCGCGGCAGCGTCATTGCCTGCGGCTGCCGGATCGGTGGCCGCGGCCTTGCCCTTGCGGTAGACCTTCCAGGCGATGAAGCCGAGGATCGCGGACAGTGTCAGGAAAGCGACGTTGGGCATGCCCGGCACCAGGCCGACCACGCCGATGATGCCGGCGGTGATCGCCAGCGCACGGTACTGCCCGAACACCTGGCCGGTCATGGCCTGGGCCATGTCCTGCGAACGCGAGGCGCGGGTGACCAGCATGGCCACGGCGCTGGAGACCAGCAGCGCCGGCAGCTGCGCCACCAGGCCATCACCAATCGACAGCAGGGTGTAGGTGGCAGCGGCATCGCCGAACGGCATGCCATGCTGCAGCACGCCTACGGCCAGGCCGCCGAGCATGTTGATGAACAGGATCAGGATGCCGGCAATGGCATCACCACGGATGAACTTGCTGGCACCGTCCATCGCGCCGTAGAAGTCGGCTTCCTCGCGCACTTCCTCGCGGCGCAGCTTGGCTTCTTCACGCGTCAGCAAACCGGCGTTGAGGTCGGCGTCGATGGCCATCTGCTTGCCGGGCATCGCGTCGAGGATGAAGCGCGCGGTCACTTCCGAGACGCGGCCGGCGCCCTTGGTGATGACCACGAAGTTGATGATGGTCAGGATCGCGAACACCACGATGCCGACCGCGTAGTTGCCGCCGATCACGAACTCGCCGAAGGCGGCAATGACCTTGCCCGCGGCGTCATGGCCGTTCTGGCCGTTCAGCAGGATGACGCGGGTGGAGGCGACGTTCAGCGCCAGCCGCAGCATGGTGGTGATCAGCAGCACGATCGGGAAGATCGTGAAGTCCAGCGGGCGCTTCACGTAGACCACCGCCAGCAGCACCATCAGCGAGATGGCGATGTTGAAGGTGAACAGGGCGTCGAGCACCGGCGCGGCCAGCGGCACCACGACCATGGCCAGCAGGGCCAGCACGATCAGCGGTGCGCCAAGGCCCTGGCGGATCATTTCCAGCGCGCGGCGGGTGTTGAAACCGGTGGAGGGCTGGGCGCTCACGGGCGGCCTCCCTTGCCGAATTCATCCACCTGGATGTGCGGGGCGTCCGGCATCGGGCCAGTGCGCCAGGCGCGCAGCTGGTAGACGTAGGACAGGACCTGGGCGACGGCCGAATACAGTCTCACGGGGATTTCCTTTCCGAGTTGGCCTTCCCGATACAAGGCGCGTGCCAAAGGCGGGGCGGAGACGATCGCCACCTTGTTGCCGTCGGCCACTTCACGGATGCGCAGGGCGGTCTCATCCACACCCAGGGCGACCACTTTGGGGGCGTTCATGGCGCCGCCCTCGTACTTAAGGGCGACCGCGTAGTGGGTGGGGTTGACCACCACCACATCGGCAGTGGGCACCGCCTCCATCATCCGGCGGTTGGCCATCTGCTGCTGCAGCTGGCGGATGCGGCCCTTGACCTCGGGGCTGCCCTCGCTTTCCTTCATTTCCCGGCGCAGCTCTTCACGCGTCATCTTCAGCTTGCGCATCCAGTTCCAGCGCTGGTAGGGCGCATCGATGGCAGCCAGCACCAGCATCGCGCCGGCGGTGGCCAGCAGCAGGCGCAGGGTGAAGCCGAGGCCGTCGGTGATGGCGGTCTCCAGCGGGTGGTGGATCAGCCCGCGCAGGGTGTCGAAGCCGGTCCACACCACCAGCCCGGCGGCAACGCCGACAAAAGCCACGCGCAACAACGACTTGGTGAACTCGGCGATGGCTTCCGGGCCATACAGGCGCTTGAGCCCGCTCATCGGGTTCATGCGGTTGAAGTCGGGCATCATCGCCTTCTGCGACCAGCGCAGGCCGCCCATCACCAGCGGGGCGACGAAGCTGGCCAGCAGGCAGACCAGCACCAGCGGCGCGATCACCAGCATGAACTGCAGCAGCAGGTCGCCGAAGTGGCCGAACAGTTCCTTCGGGTTCTGCCGCAGGCTCTGCTCTGGGCTGAGTGCATGCTTCATCCAGGCGCTTGCACCGCGGCCGATCGAGCCGCTCATGGCCATCACCGCCAGTACGCCGGCGCCGAACACGGCGGCCGTGCCGAGCTCGCGCGAGCGCGGCAGGTTGCCCTGTTCACGGGCGTCGCGCAGGCGTTTTTCGGTAGGTTGTTCGGTCTTTTCGCCGGCGGATTCGTTCTCGGACATCACGGGCACTGCGGCAGGGGATGCCGGGGTGCGTGCAAGAAGTGTTCCGTGATGGGTTCATGTGCCAACCAAGGTTGGCATCTACCAGAGCAGGTGCAGGTGGGAGCGCAGCCTGGATCTACCCCGGCGGGTGCTGCGTCGGCGGGCTCTGCGCCAGCTCCACCCGAGGCCGGGGCAGGTCATGCAGCTGCATGAAGCGCGCCGCATCCACCGGGCGGCCGAGCAGGTAGCCCTGCAGGTAGTCGCAGCCCAGCCGCTCCAGGTAGGCGCGCTGCGCGGCGGTTTCCACGCCTTCGGCCACGATGTCCATGTCCAGCGCGTGGCCCAGCGCCACGATCGCCGAGACGATCACCACGTCCTCGGCGCTGTGCTCCAGGTCGCGTACGAAGGCGTGGTCGATCTTGATTTCGGTGGCCGGCAGCCGCTTGAGGTACAGCAGGCTGGAATAGCCGGTGCCGAAGTCATCGATGGAGATGCCCACGCCCAGTGCCGAGAGCGCCTGCAGCAGGCGCAGGCTGGTATCGGTATCGCGCATCACCGTGCTTTCGGTGATCTCCAGCACCAGGTGACGTGGGGCAATGTCGTAGCGTTCGATCACTTCACGCACATCCTGCAGCAGGTGCGGCGAGCTGAACTGCACCGGCGACAGGTTCACCGACATCGACCAGCCCTCGTGGCCGGCATCGTGCCAGCGGCGCAGCTGCTGGCAGGCCTGGTCCAGCGCCCAGCGCCCGATCTCATTGATCGCACCGCTGCGTTCGGCCAGCCGGATGAAGCGGTCCGGCGGGATCAGGCCATGCTCCGGATGGCGCCAGCGGATCAGCGCTTCGGCACCGGCCACCTTCTGCGTGGCTACCTGGATCTTCGGCTGGTAGTGCAGGAACAGCTGCTCGCTGCCGATGGCCCGGCGCAGGTCGGCCAGCAGCCGGAACTGTTGTTCGGCGCTGTCATTCATCCAGTCGGCGAACAG
Organism: Stenotrophomonas sp. SMYL86; assembly: GCF_036320025.1. NCBI lineage: Bacteria > Pseudomonadati > Pseudomonadota > Gammaproteobacteria > Lysobacterales > Lysobacteraceae > Stenotrophomonas > Stenotrophomonas sp. SMYL86. Next base: position 532,726 of record NZ_JAWIRU010000001.1, on the reverse strand, counting down.
CACGAAGGCGTTGCGTCCGGATTCCTTGGCCTGGTACATCGCTGCATCGGCAAAGGCCATCAGCTGCCGCTCGCTGGCAGCATGATCCGGACAGATCGCCACGCCGATGCTGGCGGTCACCTGCAGTTCGTTGTCGGACAGCAACGGCCCGCTGCCGACCGCCTGCAGGATGCGCCGGGCCAGCGTCGGCAGGTCCTCGTCGTGCTCGATGCGCACCACCAGCACGAACTCGTCGCCGCCCAGCCGCGCCAGCATGTCGTTGGGCCGAAGCAGCTGGCGCGTGCGTTCGGCCACCGCAACCAACAGTGCATCGCCGGCCTGGTGGCCGTAGGCATCGTTGACCTGCTTGAAGCCATCCAGGTCCATGAACATCACCGCGAAGCGGCTGCCGCCCTGTTCGGCCTCGGCCAGCGCCTGCACGATGCGACGCTGCAGCAACAGGCGGTTGGGCAGGCGGGTAAGCGGGTCGTGCAGTGCGGCCTGGGTCAACTCCTGCTGGGCGTCGGTCAACGAGGTGCTCAGCAGCGAATTGCGCAGGCGGAGCAGCTGCGCCTCCACGCGCTGGTCCAGCCATGACACCACCAGTACCACGGCCAGGATCGCCACGGTCAGCACCACCACCAGCATGGCCAGCCATTCGTTCTGCAGGCCATCGCCCACGGCAGCGCCACACACGCTGCCTTCCGGGAAACGCGCGGCGGCCATGCCGGTGTAGTGCATGCCGACGATGGCCAGGCCGAGCAGGCCCGCCGCCGCCAGGCGATCGCCGATGCGGGTGCGCTGCGCGCGCAGCCGGAATGCCACGTACAGCGCGGTCCAGGAGGCGGCCACCGCCACCATCAGTGAGAACAGCAGCCAACCCGGGTCGTAGTCGATACCCGGCTGCATGCGCATGGCCGCCATGCCGACGTAGTGCATGCCGGCGATGCCGGTGCCCATCAGCAGCGCGCCGCCGGCCAGCCGCGGATGGGGCAGGGTGCGCAGCGAGACCAGCCACAGCGCGAACACTGACGAGGCGATGGCCAGCGCAAGCGAGAGCAGGGTGATCGGAAGGTCGTAGCCCAATGGAATGGGCAGATCGAAGGCCAGCATGCCGATGAAGTGCATCGACCAGATGCCCAGGCCCATGGCGAAGCCACCACCGAGGCGCCACCACCACGCCGCGCCCTTGCCGGGTGCAGTGACCGTGCGCCCGGCCATCGCCAGCGCGGTGTACGAAGCCATCACGGCAACCAGCAGCGAGATCGCCACCAGCCACGGGTTGTACGTGCCTACCAGCATTCGTCAGTCTCCCGGACCTGCCTGTCGACGGAAACCACGGTGGGGCATGCATGAGGCAGGCCGACGCACGGCGCCGGCCACGTGCGGCATCCCCCCGGTTGCCGCGTATTCACTCTAACGCGCAGACCCGGGGGAAGGGCAAGCAGTAAAACGTGATGATCCGGTCAGTGTGTGACCGTGTCCGCAGCCTGGAAGGCGGCATCGAACAGGCGCTGTACCGGCGGACCCATTTCCCCGGCCAGCAGCGCCAGCAGGAACAGGCCCAGCAGCAGCGACACTGGCAGGCCGAGCTGGATCGGGTTCAGCGCTGGGGCCGCACGGGCCAGGACGCCGAACGCAAGGTTCACCGCCAGCATTGCCACGGTCAGCGGGATCGCCAGGGTCAATGCGCCGCGCAGTACGGTCAGCAGGAAGGTTGGGGCGATGCTGAAGAAGGCGTGCGGGTCCGGCAGCGGGGCGCCGATCGGCAGCGCCCGGTAGCTGTCCACCACCAGCGAGATCAGCGCCAGGTGCCCGTTGGCGGTGAAGAACAGCAGGCCGAACAGCAGATAGAACCACTGGCCGATCACGCCGGAGGTGCCGCCACGCAATGGGTCACTCATCTGCGCGAAGGCCAGGCCGGTGCCCTGGGCGATCAGTTCGCCGGCCATCGCGCCGGCCTCGAACACCAGCCGCAGCAGGAAGCCGATGGATACGCCGATGGCCAGTTCACGGGCGATGGTAAGGACCGTGGCGGCATCGAAACCGGTCCAGTCCGGTACCGGCGGCAGCAGCGGCGCCAGCGCAATGGCCAGGGTGCCAGCCAGCACCACGCGCACCCGTGCGGGAACGGCACGGGTACCGACCATCGGCATGGCCATGGCCACTGCGCCGATGCGCAGCATGGTCCACAGCACGGTGCCGATCATGCCGAAGGCCTGCAGGCCGTCGGCAGCCATCTGGGTGGCGGCGTCCATCGAAGCGCGTGTCCTAGCCGATCAGGTGTGGAATGCGCTGGAACAGCAGCGTGGTGAACTCCACCAGGTGGCCGATCAGCAGGCTGCCCAGCGCGAACAGCACCGCGGTCAGCGCCGCCGCCTTGGCAACGAAGGCGATGGTTGGCTCATTGAGCTGGGTCGCGGCCTGCACCACGCCCACCACCACACCGACCACCAGCACGGTGAGCAGCAGCGGGCCGGCCACCCACAACACGGTGATCAGGCCGCCACGCAGTTCGGTCAGGGCAAGTTCGGGAGTCATTCGGGTTCCATCTGCTCATGTAGCGTCGAGCCGCGCTCGACTGTGCTTCTGTAGAGTCGAGTCATGCTCGACTGCCTCTCGATCACGCCGGATTGAAGCTCGCCGCCAAGGTACCGACGGTCAGCACCCAGCCATCCACCAGCACGAACAGCAGGATCTTGAACGGTGCCGACACCAGCATCGGCGACAGCATCATCATGCCCATCGACATCAGCACGCTGGCAACCACCAGGTCGATGATCACGAACGGGATGAAGATCAGGAAGCCGATCTCGAAGGCGGTCTTCAGCTCGCTGGTAACGAACGAGGCGACCAGCACCGGGAACGGGATCGCATCGGGGCTGGCGTAGGTGCCATGCCCGGCGATGCCGGCAAAGGTCATCAGGTCGGTCTCGCGGATCTGCGCCAGCATGAAGCCGCGCAGCGGCGTGGTGGTCAGCGTCCAGGCGGTCTGGAAGTCGATCTCGCCGTTGAGGTAGGGCGCCATGCCGGTGCTCCAGGCCTTGTCCCAGGTCGGCAGCATGATCATCGCGGTGAGGAACAGGGCCAGGCCCAGCAGCACCTGGTTGGACGGCGTCTGCCCGGTACCCAGCGCCTGGCGCAGCAGGCCCAGCACGATGATGATGCGGGTGAACGAGGTCAGCACCAGCAGCATCGACGGGATCAGGGTGATCGCGGTCATCAGCAGCAGGGTCTGCAGCGGCAGGCTGACCGGCGCACCGCCGATCTTGCCGACATTGATGTCCGGCAGCGGCGTGGTCGGGGCACCGGGGGCGGCGAAGGCCAGTGCCGGCAACAGGCACAGGGCGAGCATCAGCAGCCACGGCATCAGGGTGGCAAGACGGTTACGGGTGACACGCATGTCAGGGATCCTTGCGCAGCCGCTGCTGCAGCAGCTGGGCGAAATTCGGCAGGTTCTTGAAGTCCGGCACGCGCACCGGCGCGGGCGGCGGCAGCGGTTCGGGCAGGGTGTGCAGGGTGTTGATACCGCCAGCGGTGACGCCCAGCAGCAGCTGCTGGCCGTTGACCTCGACCACCACCACGCGCTCCTTGGCACCGACACTCAGGCTGGCCACCACCTTCATGCCGTCGGCCGGGCGGAAGCCGCTGCCGGGCAGGCGCTTTAGCAGCCAGCCGAGGCCGATGACCAGCGCCAGCACTGCCAGCAGCGCCAGCACCGCGCCGAACAGGCTCGGTGCGGCGGCTGCGTGCTGGCCGATCTGCGGGCCGACCGGAGCGGCGGTCTTGCCGACCGCCAGCAGTGTGGAGGCCAGCAGGCTCAACGCAGTCTCCGGATCCGCTCGCTCGGGCTGACCACGTCGGTCAGGCGAACGCCGAAGCGGTCGTTGATCACCACCACCTCGCCGTGGGCGATCAGGGTGCCGTTGACGAACACATCCAGCGATTCGCCGGCGCCGCGTTCCAGTTCCACCACCGAGCCCTGGTTGAGCTGCAGCAGGTTGCGGATCGGCAGGCGGGCACGACCGACTTCCAGGGACAGGGTCACCGGCACGTCGAGGATCACGTCCAGGTTGAGGTCGGCGCCGGCCCCTTCTTCGGCCTGCAGGGTGCCGAACTGGGCCGGGGTCGGTTCGAGGGCGTCGATATCGTTCATTGCGGGTCTTCCTGGATGACGGGTGCGCGCGGGCGGGTGCCCGGCGGATGGGTAGCGGTGATCTTCACGGCGTTCATGCCGTTGGCGATGCCGAACTCGCCGGTGAACACCGGGATGTTCTCCACGCACAGCGGCACCTGCGGGCTGAGCTCGATCGGCAGGATGTCGCCGACCTTCAGCTGGGTCAGGTCACGCAGGGTCATGCGCTTGCTGGCCAGTACGCTGGACAGGGTCACCTCGGCGATGTTGAGCTGTTCGCGCAGGGTCTGGCCCCAGCTTTCGTCGCGATCATTGCGGTCGCTCTGGATGCCAGCGTCGAGCAGCTCGCGGATCGGCTCCAGCATCGAATACGGCAGGGTGACGTGGATGTCGCCGCCACCGCCGTCGAGCTCGACGTGCAGCCGGCACACCACCACGTACTCGCGCGGCGTCACGATGTTGGCGAAGTGCGGGTTGATCTCCGAGTTGATGTATTCGAAGTCGACGTCCATCACCGGTGCCCAGGCCTCGCGCAGGTCGGCGAAGGTCTGCTTCAGCAGCAGGTGGATCACCCGCATTTCGGTGGCGGTGAATTCGCGGCCTTCGATGCGGGTGGGGTAGCGCCCGTCGCCGCCGAAGAAGTTGTCGACGATGGCGAACACCAGGGTCGGTTCGAACACGATCAGGCCGGTACCGCGCAGCGGCTTGAAGCGGATCAGGTTCAGGTTGGTCGGCACATACAGCGAGTGCATGTAGTCGTTGAACTTGATCAGCTCGATGCCGCGCACCGACAGTTCGGCCGAACGGCGGATCAGGTTGAACAGGCCGATCCGCCACAGGCGCGCGAAGCGCTCGTGGACCATTTCCAGGGTCGGCATGCGACCACGGATGATGCGGTCCTGGCTGGCGAAGTCGTACGAACGTGCTTCGCCTGACGGCGGTTCCGCATCGGTCTCGACCGCGCCACTGTCCACGCCGTGGAGCAGGGCATCGATCTCGTCCTGGGACAGCAGATCATTCATCGGTGGGCCCTTACTGGGTCACGAAGCTGGTGAACAGCAGATCGTCGGCGCCGTTGCTGCCGGTCTCGGCCTTGAGCACTTTCTGCACTTCGGCCAGCGAAGCGGCCTGCAGCTTCTGCTTGCCGGCGATGTCGGCGATCTGGTCGGGGCTGACCTGCGAGAACAGCATCAGCAGGCGTGCGCGGATGGCCGGGGCATGCGTCTTGATCGCTTCCAGTGCGGCCGGGTCGCGGGTCATCAGCTGCACTTCCAGCTGCAGGTAGCGCGGGCCGTCGACCGGGCCGTTGAGATTGACCACGAAGGCCGGGTCCAGCGCGAAGTACTGCGCCGGTGCCGGAGTACTGGCCTTCTTCGGGGCCTGCGCGGTCTTCTCTTCGTGCTTGGACTGGGTGAAGAACCAGACGCCGCCACCGGCGGCAGCGGCGGCGAGCACGGCCACCAATGCGGTGATCAGGATCGGACTGCGCGGCTTGGCGGCCTTGTCCTTCTCGGCGGTCTTCTTGGTTTTGTCAGCGGCTGCGGCCACGGGGTGAAGCTCCTGAGGGTTGCTTCACCGGGATATGCAAGGGGTGTGCCGGAGCCGGGGCAGAGGGGTGCGACGGAATTCCGTCGGGGTGCCGGTGGGGCCGTGCGGAGCACGCTCCGCACCCACCAACGCGATACGGGTAGCTGCTGCTCTATTGCCCCGGTGCCCTGGTGGGTGCCAACCGTCCCGATCTGGTGGGTGCCAACCTTGGTTGGCACGTCTGTCAGGCGTATGCGTCCAGCAACCCGCGCTGGCGGATCAACTGCGCGGACGACACGCTGGCCTCGCCCGGCGACGGTTCTCCGTCACCCGCGATGCCGCCGCCACTGGCCTGGCCTGACGCATTGCCGTCACCACCGGGCGCCTGATGACCAACATCAGCATGAGCCAGCTGGAAGCCCTGCTCGCCGAGGAGTTCGCGCAGGCGCGGCAGGCTGCTTTCCAGTGCCTGGCGCACATCCACGTGTGGGCTGCTGAAGCTGGCATGCACCTTGTCGCCGTTCAACTGCAGGCGCACATCGACCGGGCCCATGTCGTCCGGACTCAACCGGATGTGGGCGTGGCCGATCTTCTGGTCGGCCAGCCAGCCAAGGCGCGCGCCGACGGCCTGGTCGAAACCATCGTCACCGAGCACCGGCTTCGGAGTCGGCTCGCCATTGAAGATGGCGTTGCCGGTAGCGAGTGCAGCTTTCAGATCCTGCACAGCCGCGTTGCCCGGCGCATGCAGCAGCGGCGCTGCGGCACGGTCGCCGATGTGGGGTGCGTCGCTGCCTTCGCCACGCTCGTTGCGCTTGCCGGGCAGCACCAGTTCAGGCAACGGCAGCGTGGCTGTCTGGTCGGTGCCGCTGCTGGTGGTGGACGATGTGGCAGCCGCCGCTGTGGATGGCAGGGCTGCGGCGGCCGGCAGTGCGGCGGGGGCGGGTAGTGCGTTGCCGTCTGCGTCGGTAGCCGTTGCAGCCATTGTTGGCAGAGCGGCGGCAGGATCGGCAGGCGCCGGTACCGCCAGCACCAGCCCAGCCAGGCCGAGTGGCGGCCACGGGGCTTCCTCGGTCGCCGCCGGGGTGTCCTTTTCGGCAACCGGCTTGGCCGGTGATGTGGGCACCGTGGCGGCGGTCTCTTCGGGGGCGGCAGCGCTGTCCGGCCTGCGCTCGGCGCCGGCCTGGCCAGTACTGTCCGATGCCGGTCCCTGCGTGGACGGCATGGGCGAGTTCGAGGGTTTCGAGGGTGCATCGGCACCCGGCGAGCCACCCTGCAGCAGTTGACTGAACCCCTTGTTGCCATCACCGCGTGGTGCGCGTGGTGCGCTGCTGCCGGAATGCTGTGGCTGCGCGTTGGCGCTGCTGGCCAATGGCGCGGGCATCACGAGCGGCCTCCCTGCTCGGCGCCGTCCTGATCTTCGGCCTGTACCAGGCGGGCGCGACGCGCGCCAATGTCGTCCATCTCGCGCTGGTCGCGGCGGTCCGTCACCACCTTTTCCTGTGCGCGGTAGCTGGCGGCCAGCTGTTCCAGCACAGCTTTGTCACGGCTGGCCAGGATCAGGCGGGCGCGCTCGGCTTCCACCTTTTCGCGGTTGCCGTTGACCGTGGCCTGCTGCTGCTCCACCGCACTGTCGAGACGGTCGAGGAAGGCGCGCCGGTTCAGCAGCTGCGCCGGGCTGGTCGCTGCCATCTGCGCGTTCGCATATTCCTCGGCATAGCGGCGCAATTCGTCCAGTCGCGATAGATGGGTATCGAGCACGCGCTGGCGTTCGGCCAGATCGCGGGCGACTGCGTCCTCGTGTTCCTGGGCCCGCTTGAGCAGGGGATCGATGCGCTTGGACTGGTTCATGGCTTAACTCTCTTGTTCCACCAGGCGCTGCAGTGCCGCCTGGCTGTGCGGGAGATCTGCGGCCTTGGCGACGTCCTGGCCGAGGAACTCCATGATTTCCGGCCAGCGTTCCAGGGCTTCGTCGGTGGCCGCGTCGTTGCCGCGCTGGTAGGCACCGATGGCGATCAGGTCGCGGTTGGCCGAATAGGCCGAGACCAGCCGCTTCAGCTTGCGGATGCGCAGGCGCCACGGTTCGTCGGCGATTTCCGTGACCACGCGGCTGACCGACGATTCAACGTCGATGGCCGGGTACAGGCCACTGTCGGCCACGCGCCGCGACAGCAGGATGTGGCCGTCGAGGATCGCGCGCGCTGCATCGGCGATTGGATCCTGCGGATCGTCGCCTTCGGTCAGCACCGTGTAGAACGCGGTGATCGAGCCACGGCCCTTGGCACCATTGCCGGCACGCTCGACCAGCGCCGGCAGCTTGGCGAACACCGACGGCGGATAGCCGCGGGTGGTCGGCGGTTCGCCCACCGACAGGCCGATCTCGCGCTGGGCCTGGGCGAAGCGGGTCAGCGAGTCCATCAGCAGCAGCACGTTCAGGCCCTGGTCGCGGAACCATTCGGCGATGGCGGTAGCGCGATAGGCACCATGCAGGCGCGCCAGCGGCGGCCGGTCGGCGGGACTGGCCACCACCACGGCGCGGCGCAGCCCTTCCTCGCCCAGCGTGGTCTCGACGAAGTCGCGTACTTCGCGGCCACGTTCACCGATCAGGCCGACCACGATCACGTCGGCGGCGGTATAGCGGGTCATCATGCCCAGCAGCGTCGACTTGCCGACGCCGGAACCGGCGAACAGGCCGACACGCTGGCCGCGGCCGATCGGCAGCAGCGCGTTGATCGCGCGCACGCCCACGTCCAGCGGCTGGGTGATCGGTTCACGCGCCAACGGATTGATCGAGACGCCGGCCATGCCGACATGGCCCTCGGCGCGGATCGGGCCCTTGCCATCCAGCGGCACGCCGTCGCTGTCGATGACGCGGCCGAGCAGGCCTTCGCCCACTTCCACGCCGCCACGGCGCGCGGACGGCACCACCCGGGCATTGGGCAGAAGGCCGTGCAGTTCGGCGCTGGGCATCAGGTAGGTGCGCTCGCCGGCGAAGCCGACCACTTCGGCATCGACCCAGCCACCATCGACCACTTCCACCTTGCAGCTTGCGCCCAGCGGTGCCTCGCAGCCGACCGCTTCCAGCGTGAGCCCGACCGCGCGGCGCAGCACGCCTTCGCGGATCAGGCCGCGGCCATGGGCGGTATCCACACGCAGGCCATCGAGGCGACGGGCCAGGCGCAGGTTGCGGGCCATGGCCCAGTCGGCCGGTGGCGGAGACGGCTGCTGATCGGGGTTCATGCATTGGCTCCGGTCTGGCGGATCACCGCGTCCAGCGCGCCGCGCAGGCGGGCTTCCAGGGTGCCGTCGATGCGCACGGCTTCGGCGTGCACGCGAAGATCGCCGCGGCTGAGGCTGGTGTCTGGCACCAGGCGCTGTTGTGGCGGCAGGTTCAACAGCGGGGCGAGGGCGGCGATGTCGTCCGGGTGCAGTCGCACTTCCACTTCCCGGGTGCTGCCACCCACCGCGTCGATGGCCTCACCGACCAGCTGTGCCAGCAGTGCCGGGTCGGCTTCATAGGCGCGGCCGACCAGCGCACCGGCGATGCGTACCGCCAGCTCGCCCAGTGCGCCGACCACTTCGTTCTCCAGCCGCACCAGCGGTCGGCTGAAGTTGTCCAGGATGCCTTCGATCTGCGCGGCGAGGCGACGCACCTCCGCCTGGCCCTGGCCGTAGCCTTCGGTATGGCCGTGCTGGAAGCCTTCCTTCTCTGCGCTGTCCTGGATGGCCTGGATTTCCTCCAGGGTCGGCAGCTGCAGCGGCGGCTCCGGCTCGTGTTCCGGGTCCGGCTCGGTGAGTTCGAACGCATCCGCCTGATCCAGCACCGGTTCGGGCTGGGCCAGCAGGTCCGGGGCAAGCCAGCGCACGACGTTGCTCACAGCATGGCCTCCGCGCTGCCACCGATGGTGACCGTGCCTTCATCGGCCATGCGCTTGACGATGGCCAGGATCTCGCGCTGCGCGCCTTCCACGTCGGACAGGCGCACCGGGCCACGGGCTTCCATGTCTTCCAGCAGGATTTCGGCCGCGCGCTGCGACATGTTGCGGGTGATCTTGTCGCGCACCTTGATGTCGGCACCGCGCAGGGCCAGGCCCAGGCGCTCGCCGCTCACTTCGCGCAGCACCAGCTGCATTTCGCGGTCGTCGAGGTCGACCAGGTCGTCGAACACGAACATCAGGTCCTGGATGCGGTTGCTCAACGGCGCATCGATGCGGGCGATCTCGCCCAGGATCGCCTGGTCCTGGCCGCTGTCCATGAAGTTCAGGATGTTGGCCGCGCACTGCACGCCGCCGATGTTGGACGACTTCAGGTTCTGGTTGCCGGCGAACTGGCGCTCCATGATCTCGTTGAGTTCATTGAGTGCGTTCGGCGGAATGCCGTCGAGGGTGGCGATGCGCAGCAGCACGTCCACGCGGGTACGGTCGGGCAGCAGCTTCAGCGCGTCGGCGGCCTGGTCGGTCTCCAGGTGCGCCATCACGATGGCGATGATCTGCGGGTGCTCGTTGCGCACCAGGTCGGCCACAGCACGCGGGTCCATCCACTTCAGCGCGTCCAGGCCGGTGGTGTTGCGGCCGAGCAGGATGCGGTCGATCAGGTTCCCGGCCTTCTCGCTGCCCAGTGCCTGCACCAGCATGTTGCGGATGTAATCGTCCGAGCCCACGCCCAGCGAGGTCTTCGAGCCCAGCTCCTGGCCGAACTGGTCCATCACCCGTTCCACCTGCTCGCGGGTGATGTCGGTCATGGTGGCCATGGCGATGCCGATTTTCTGCACTTCCTTGGGTTCCATGTGACGCAGCACTTCGGCCGCATCCAGCTCCCCCAGCGAAAGCAGCAGTACGGCGGCGCGCTGCACGCCAGTCAGTGCGGCCTCAGTCATTGGCCACCCAGCCCTTGACCACCTGGGCCACGCGCTTGGAGTCGGTCTTCACGGCTTCACGCGCCATCCGCAGTCGTTCCTCATATGAATCCACCGGCAGGGCCAATGCATCCGGCCCGCCCAGGCTGGCCCGGTCGGCGCCCAGCGCCGGCAGCGGCATGCCATCGTCATCGACCAGCTGCACGTCCGCGGTATGCGGCTCCAGTGCCTGTTCGTCGTTCCTCTTGTTCTGGCCGGTGATCGCGCGCAGTGCAGGGCGCAGCACACCGAACAGCAATGCCAGCACCACCACGGCACCCAGCAGCATGCGACCGGCGTCGTGCACCCACGGCAGCTCCCACCATGCCGGGCCTTCGACCGGCGTGGTGTCACGCACGAACGGGGCATTCATCACCGACACGGTGTCGCCACGCTCGGCGTTGAAGCCGACGGCCTGCTTGACCAGCGCCTCGACGCGGGTCAGTTCGGCGGCCGACAGCGGCTGCGGGCTCATCTTGCCGTTGGCACCGGCGCGCGGGACGTTGTCCACCAGCACCGCCACCGAGACGCGCTTGATGCGGCCAGCCGGCTGGCGGGTGTGCTGCAGGGTGCGGTCCAGCTCGTAGTTGCGGGTCGCATTCTTGCTGCTTTCGGTCGGGGCCTGCGCAGTGGCCGGTGCGGCCTGCTGGCCCGGCGGGCTGTTGCTGGTCGCGCCCGGCACGCCCTGCGGGCCCGGGGTGCTGGTGGTGTTCTCGCTCATCTGCTCGCTGCGCAGCTTCTGCGGTTCACCGTTGTAGAGCTCACGGGCTTCCTCGGTTACCGAGAAGTCCATGTCCACGCTCACTTCCGGATTGACGCGGCCAGGACCGGTCATCGGCTCCAGCAGCTCGCGGATGCGCTGGTTGAACGAGGTTTCCTGGCGGCGGACCTGCTCGAACTGGGCCGCATTGACCGCCGCTTCGCTGTTCGGGTCGGTGATGCTGAGCATGCGTCCGCTCTGGTCGACCACCGTCACCCGTTCCGGAGCGAGGTCCGGAATGCTGGCCGCGACCATGTGCACGATGGCGTCGACCTGGCTGCGTTCCAGCTGCTGGCCGCCACGCAGTTCCAGGGTGACCGAGGCGCTGGCCACGTCACGCTGCCGGGTGAAGGCGCTGGGCTTGGGAATGGCCAGGTGCACGCGCGAATCGCGCACCGGGCGCAGCGTGTTGATGGTGCGCGACAGCTCGGTTTCCAGCGCGTGCTGGTAGCGTGCGCTTTCCACGAACTGGCTGACGCCGAAGCCCGGGTCGCGTTCCATCAGCTCGAAGCCGAGCTTGCCGCTGTCGGTCAGGCCGGAGCCGGCCAGCTTCAGGCGGGCGTCGTGCAGGTTCTTTTCCGGCACGGTGATGCCACCGGTGGCCGGGTCGAGCGCGAACGGGATCTGCGCGGCGCGCAGCAGGTCGGTCGCTTCAGCGGTGGCCTTCTGGTCCAGGCCGGTATACAGCGGGACCATGCCGGGCTTCTGCGACCAGAAGAACACGGACAGCCCGGCCGCTACGGCCACGGCGATCATCGCCATCAGTCCGAGCCGACGGGTGATCTGCAGGCTTTGCAGCCGATCGAACCACTGGCCCGCCTTTTCGGCGTTCAGGGATTCCTTGGAGAGCGACAGGGCCATGCGGTTCTATCCTTACAGCGGCATGTTCATCACGTCCTGGTAGGCCTGGACGAGACGGTTGCGGACTTCCACGGTGGCGCGGAAGGCGATCTGGGACTGCTGCGAGGCGACCATGACCTTGGCGAGGTCGGCGCTGGGGTCGCCCATTTCGAAGGCTTTTGCCAGGGCGCCGGATTTCTGTTGCGCGTCGTTGACGCCGGCAATCGCACCACGCAGGGTTTCGGTGAAGCTGGCCGGCTGGGCCTGCGGTGCATCCAGCACCGTGCCCGGCAGGGCGTTGCTGCGCGGCGTTTCGCCCAGCGGGTTGAGCGCCGGCTGTCCCATCTGGGTCTGATAGGAGCGGATCTGCGAAAGGATCGACGTGACGGAGTGGGACATCTGCAACGGTTCCAGAAACAGGGGATGGGGTTGTCTGCTGGAGCAGGTGCAAGTGCCGTGCCGAAACCGGTTTTCGATTCAGTGAAGTGAGGGTTTTGGGTGTGCTGGCAGGGCTGCGCCCTGCACCCGCAGAGGCCACGTCAACATCAACGTCAAAATCGGGCTATCCGTGGGGTGGCGGGGTGGGTCCGGTTACGGGGGACGCTGCAAGTACGTCCATGTAAGCTCGGTCGCCGCATCCATGCGGCTCACGCCCCCGCAACCGGACCCACCCCGCCTTCGACAATGTCCTGCGATCTGACGGACGAGCATGGACTGCCCATGGTGGGTGTCGACCTTGGTCGACACGTTCTGGTCGGCACGGGCTCTTACCCCATTGAAGGCGCCATTTAACCGGCGTCGGTTTTCTGGCCTATGGCTGCAGGGTCCAGCGGCCGGAATTCTGGCGCTGGCGGGGTGCGATGGGGCCGTCGTGCTGGGTGTAGATGAAACGGCCCTGGTGATTGGTTTGGCAGGTCAGCAGCAGGGTGTAGTGGGCCGGTCCTGCGGGGTGGGCTTCAGTCATCTCGATTTCCGCGATATGCGGGGCCAGGCGCTGGTAGCGGTAGCTGCCGCCGATGCGGAGGTCGGTGCCGAGGATGTCCAGCACGTACTGGCTGCCGGCAAAGCTGACCTGCACCATGCGTCCGGCATTGGGGTTGTCCGGTGCGTACAGCGGGTCGCTGAGGTTGGTGAACTGGCGCTGGTCCAGTGTGGTGGGCAGGGTGCAGTCGGCGGCGCTGGCCAGGGGCGGGCAGAGCAAGGCGGCGAGCAGGGTGAGGCGATGCATGGTGGGACCTCGTTGGGGTGTCCTTGCCATGCTCCGCACTGCGGCGGTGATGTCTTTAGGAAAACGTGCAAATGCAATGGGGCCAGATCTCTTTCCGCAGGAAAGGGATCTGACCCCAGGTACTGGAAACACCAACGCCCGGGCAAGCCCAGGCGTTCGTGCCCCCTTCATGCTGGTCGCGAGGTTCAGCCGGCCAGTTCGGCCTGCTCGCGTTCGATGCCGTACTTGCGCAGCTTTTCCACCAGGGTGGTGCGGCGCAGGCCGAGCAGCTGGGCGGCGTGGGCGACGACGCCCTGGGTGCGTTCCAGTGCTTCGTTGATCAGGCCCAGTTCGATGTTGGCCATGTGGTTGCGCAGGTCCATGCCTTCATCGGGCAGCGCCGCCGGTGCTGCGGCGCGATTGACGGCAATGCCGTGCTCCAGCGCCGGTTGGTTGCCGCCGCCCGGGGTGTGGAACGAGAAGCTGCGCAGGTCGAGGCGTTCTTCGCTGGCCGTCGGCTGTACCGGTGCCGGTGCGGCCACCGCTGCCAGTGCAGCGTCGCCACGGTAGCGGGCCGGCAGGTCCTGCACGCGCACCGATCCGCCCGGGTGCAGCACCGCCAGGCGCTCGACCAGGTTGGTCAGTTCGCGCACGTTGCCAGGCCACTCGTAGCCGGCCAGGGCCTGCAGGGCTTCCGGGGTGAAGCGCACTTCGCCACGGCCGGTGCGGGCCAGCTGTGCGGCGATGGTTTCCACCAGCGCCGGCAGGTCTTCGCGACGCTCGCGCAGGGCGGGCACGTCGATCGGGAACACGTTGAGGCGGTAGAACAGGTCCTCGCGGAACTTGCCTTCGGCGATGCGGGTTTCCAGGTCGCGATGGGTCGCGGCCACAACGCGTACGTTGCAGCGGATGGTCTGGTTGCCACCGACACGCTCGAAACTGCGTTCCTGCAGCACGCGCAGCAGCTTCACCTGCATCGGCAGGCTCATGTCGCCGATTTCGTCGAGCAGCAGGGTACCGCCTTCGGCCATTTCGAAACGGCCCTTGCGCGCGGTCAGTGCGCCGGTGAAGGCACCCTTTTCGTGGCCGAACAGTTCGCTTTCCAGCAGGTCGGCCGGAATGGCGCCGCAGTTGATCGCCACGAACGGGCCGTCGCGGCGCGGCGAGCGCTGATGGATTGCGCGCGACACGACTTCCTTGCCGGTGCCGGATTCGCCCAGCACGAGCACGGTGGTGTCGAATGCGGCCACCTGTTCGATCATCGTGCGCAACGCAGTCACCGCCGGACCGTTGCCGGTCGGGCCCTGGTCCTGCGCGGCGCCGGCCTGGTGCTCGGCGTCCAGGCGCTTGAGGCTGGCGCGGCGCAGCAGGGCTTCCATCTGCGCATGGCGCAGCGGCGTTTCCAGCGGCCAGATGTTGGCTTCGTGCAGGCCGTGCTGATGGGCAAAGGCTGCGGCATCACCGTCGGCCAGCAGCACCGGCGGCGGCAGGCTGCTGCCGCCCAGCCAGTTGTACAGCGCGGTGCTGGCAGCGGTGTCGTCCAGGCTGCCGACGATCACGGCCATCCAGTCGTTCTGGCGCTGGCGACCCAGGTCGAAGTCGGCCGCGTCGGAAACCCAGCGCGGGTTGAAATCCATGAATTCCAGCAGGGCAACGGTGCGCTCTGCACGCACGGCGTCGTTGTCCAGCACCAGGATGCGCGATTCGCTCACGATCGATCCTCCCTGAGGCCTTCCAGGATCGGCATGACTTCCTGGATGTAGGACAGCTTGCTGACAAAATTGTCGGCGCCAGCGCGTAGCGCGTGTTCGCGGTGCTCGGCGTCGTCGAAGTGGCTGGCGATCACGATGTACGGTGCATCGTCCTGCGACTTGATCAGGCGGGTGGCCTGCAGGCCGCCCATTTCTGGCATCGCCAGGTCCATCAGCACCACCTGCGGGCGCAGCGTTTCCGAGCGCTCGATCGCTTCCAGGCCGTTGCCGGCGCTGCCGACGATCTGCAGCCAGTCGATCTTGCGGAAATGGCGCATCGCCGCGTTGATGAAGCCCTCGTGGTCATCGACCAGCAGGACCGTGAGCTTGTTCATGTCCAACATCCTTTTCAGCCCACCCGGGCCAGCTGCGGTTGCCTGGCGCCAAGCCGGCGCCGTTCACGGGCCGGGGCGATGTCCAGTTGTTCTCGGTATTTTGCGACGGTTCGGCGGGCAATGTTCACCCCCTGGCGCGACAGCAGGCCGGCGATGGCCTCGTCGGCCAGCGGGCGGCCGGCCGGTTCGGCGTCGATCAGGCGGCGGACCATGGCCTTCACGGCCTGCCCGGAGACGCTGGCGCCTTCCAGGCGCACGGCGAAGAAGTGCTTCAGTTCGAAGGTGCCGCGCGGGGTCTGCAGGAACTTGCCGGTGGTGATGCGCGAGACGGTGGACTCGTGCATGCCGATTTCCTCGGCCACTTCCTTCAACGTCAGCGGCGCCATGGCCTCCTCGCCACGCACCAGGAACGCGGCCTGGCGCTCGACGATCACCCGCGCGGTGCGCAGCAGGGTGTCGTAGCGCATCGACAGGCCGCGGCTGAACCAGCGCGCTTCCTGCAGCATTTCGCGCAGTGCCGGTGCGGCCTCGCTGGTCTCGGCCAGGGCCTGTTCGTACTGGCTGTTGATCGAGACGCGGCGGCTGGTCGCCGGATTCAGCGCCACCTTCCACTGGTCGTCGGCGTGCCAGGCGACCACGTCCGGCACTACCACGGCATTGCGTTCGGGCAGCAGGCTGTCACCCGGGCGCGGCTGCAGCGAGAGGATCAGGCGCACCGCCTCGCGCACGTCGTCGATCTCGGCGTCGTGCAGGCGAGCGAGGGCGGGGTAGTCGTGCGCGGCCAGCGCGTCGAGCGCGCCATCGAGAATGCGTGCCGCCAGGTGGCGGGCGGGGACTACGCCGTGCAGGCTGCGCAGCTGGGCCTGCAGGCCTTCGCGCAGGTCCTGTGCGGCCATGCCGGCCGGCTCGCCATGCAGCAGCTGCTGACGGATGGCTTCCACGCCTTCGGCGGCGATGTCGAACTGGGCGCTGGCCAGCAGCTGCAGCTGGTCCAGCGGTGCCTGCAGGTAGCCTGCCTCATCGCAATGGTCCAGCCAGAAGGCGGCCACGGCCAGCTCGCGGTCATCCATGTCCAGCGACAGGCGCTGCAGCACGCGCAGCTGCGGGTCGCTCGATTCGCCGGCGGCGATGCGCGCCATGCGGTCGTCGTCGCCGTCCTGCCAGCTGGCGCCGGCCACGTCCCACATCGACGACTCGGGCAGCTCGTCGAACGCAGCGGTTTCCAGCGTGGTGGCGCCGGCCTCGGTGGCTTCGGCGGTGGGTGCTTCAGCCTCTTCGATCTCCAGCAGCGGGTTGGAGTCCAGCAGGCGCTGGATTTCCTGTTCCAGGTGCAGGCCATCAAGCTGCAGCAGCCGGATCGACTGCAGCAACTGCGGGGTGAGGTGAAGTTGTTGGCCCAGCTGGGCCGAGAGTGCAGCCTTCATCGTGGTTCCCCGGCACCGCTCTCCGGCGCCTTGTGGAACGCATCTTGCTTTTGATCCGGCGGGGGCGGAATCAGGGGGTTCCTGAGGGGCTTCGTGAATGTCCTGACAGGGTGTAGGGGTATTCCCTACATTGTCGCGGAATGTTGACGATGATTGCCGCTAAGTTGCTGATTTCCGGTGTGGGTGCCGGGTTAAGCGGGCTGCGCCGTGTACGGATTCCTGTCGGGGCGTGTCGGGGTGACGGGAATTCGTCGTCAGTGCGGATCTGGCCTCCTTCGCGGAGGATCACTCCAGCTCGTGCTGGTGGCGCGCGGCCAGCAGCAGCAGATCGTTGGCGCGGCGACAGCCCAGCGACTCCATCATGCGTGCGCGGTGGGTTTCCACTGTCTTGACGCTGATGCCGAGGTCGGCGGCGATTTCCTTGTTGCTTTCGCCCTTGCCGATGCGGCGCAGGATCTCGCGCTGGCGCGGCGACAGTGCGGCGATGCCGGTGGGTTTCTCGCGACCGAGCATCGGTGCCAGCATCTTGGCGGAGATCTGCGGGCTCAGGAACACCTGGCCGGCGTGCGCGGCACGCAGCGCCAGTTCAAGCTCCTGCGGTGCGGCATCCTTGACCAGGAACCCGACCGCACCGCGATCGAGTGCATCGCGCACGTGTGCGGCGTCGTCGTGCATGGTCATCATCACCACCCGCGTGCCGGGGGCGCGCAGGCGGATGTCGCTGAGGGCTTCCAGGCCGGTGCGGCCGGGCAGTGACAGGTCCATCAGGATCACGTCCGGGGCGTGCTGCAGGGCCAGCTGCAGTGCCTGCTCGGCATTGCTGGCCTCGGCGACGAGCTGCACGTCGGCAAACCCCTGCAGCAGCCGCGCCAGGCCGGCGCGGACCAGGGTGTGATCGTCGACGATGAGAACTCGCACAGGCACGTTGGAGGTCCGTGAGGGGAGTCCACCTTAACTTAGCTGAACGGGCGCGCCAAGGGTTGCCCATCCGGCGTCATGGTGGCAGGTTTCAGCGGGCGCGGCGTGCTTCGGCCACCTGGCGGCGATGCAGGCGGAACAGATGCCGCTCCATTGCCATCTCCAGGCCATCGCCAAGACGCTGGAAACGCAGCCACAGGTAGTGACCACCGCCACCGTCCGCCGCTTCGGCGATCACTTCCACGGGCAGGTCGATATGGTCAGGCAGCCAGTCGCTGGGCTGCAGGCGCACCAGGCCGGCCTGGCCGGGGCTGGCGCCGCTGCGCGGCCCCAGCTGCAGGCGGATGCCGCGGCGTGACCAGCGCACGGGGCGCAGCGTCAGTTCCTGGCCCTGCTGGCGTACCAGACGGCCGAGCAGCACCATCGCCAGATCCAGCTTGGCTTCCAGCCGCTGCAGCTGCAGGCTGGACTCATTGCGGTCGTCGTGCTCGTCAACGCGGCTGTCCTCGACCAGGGCCAGGCTGCGCAGCAGACCTTCGGCACTGCTCGTGCGACCGGCGGCGCTGCCTGCCTGGAACTCGGCCGGCAAGGCCAGCTCGCAGCTGAGCGTTTCGTCGAACAGCTCGCTTTCGGCGGGGTGGTGCAGCGACGTGGTCGGCAGTTGGGTCATGCGAGTGATTCTGCCTGTAGATAGGCATGCGCCGCGCGAAGGGAGCGGCCGGTGTGCTTCAGGTGAGCTGCGGCTTCATCGCGGAGGGAGATCATGCGCGCCAGTACGCGTTGCTGGTGGTCACGCAACGCGAGGATGGCGGCATCACTGGGGCGCTCGACAACCAACGACAGGGCAGCCACGGCTTCCAGGTGTTCGGCCATCAGGCGTTCGCTGGTGTCGTGGTCCTCGCCCTGGAGGCTGGTTTCCAGCGTATCAAGGGCGTCGTGCATAGTTTGAAGGTTCATGGCGCCACCGCTTTGGTGACCTGGCGCTGGTCTGCAGGAATCGCGTTCCAGGCCGAGTCGATCTCCACCATCAAGCCCAGGGCTTCCTTCAGTGCGGTCGGATCGTTGTGCAGGTTGCCCTCGGTCAGGCGCATGATGACGAAGTCGTACAGTGCCGACAGATTGCCGGCAATCTCGCCGCCGGCTTCGTGATCGAGCGAGCCGTTGAGGTGGCCGACGATGGCGCAGGCTTCGCCGATGGCCTTGCCCTTGCGCGCCTGGTCATTCTGCTGCAAAGAGGCTTCAGCGGTGCGGATGCGCTCGCAGGCACCGGCAAGCAGCAGCGCTACCAACTTGTGTGGATCGGCATCGACGACCGAGGTGGTCACGCCGACTTTTCGGTACTGCTCGGCGAACTGCCGATTGGAACCGTACATAGGGGAAGTCTCCTGGAATGCCTGCCCATCCGCGTGGGTTGAGGGGTTCGGCACGGGTCTAACGGGTTATCGGCGCAGCCGGGGCTCTACTTGAGTACCGACTGCGCCGGAAAAATGCCTGGAAATCAGTTGCCGAGCTGCTGGATGAGCGAGCCGCCGGCCGATTGCATCTGCGTGACCATCTTTTCCATCGCGGTGAACTGCTTGGTGTAGCGGTCGGCCACCTTTTCCATGTTCTTGTCCAGCTCGTCCAGCTGCTTTTCCAGTGCCTTGATCTGCTTGTTCAAGGTCGCCGTACGCTGGGTGATCGTGCCGGTGGTCGCGTCCAGGCTGCTCTTCAGCAGTTCGGTCATCGGCTTGCCCAGCGCGCCCTCTGCACCGAACAGCTTGGTGGCGGCCTCCGGGTTCTTCGCCAGCGCGGTGTCGAGTTTGGCGCCATCAAGGCTCATGCTGCCGTCGGCGGCAATGGTGATGCCCAGATCCTTGAGGTCGTTGACGTTGGCACTCAGCTGGGCGCGCAGCTGCTGCTGCAGGCCACGGACCATGGCGTCGCCGGTCATGGTCGAGGCCGTGCGCGTCTCAGCGTTGTAAGCGCTGGAATTCTTCAACGTGGTCTGGATGCCGTTGTAGGCGGTGATGAAGGCCGTGAGATTGGTCTTCAGCGTGCTGTTGTCCGGAGTGACGGTCAGCGTCTGCGTCTCGCCTTCCTTCGCCTTGGTCAGGGTGAGGCTGATGCCGGGTACCAGGTCGGTGATCGTGTTGGAGCTGCTGGTGCGGGTGAAACCATCCACCACCACCACCGCATCCTTGGCGGGCACCATTTCGGTCATCTTCGATGCGGATGTGCCGTCATAGGCCAGCTCGGAGAGTCCGCCATTGCCGCCACTGGCGCTGACCTTCAACGCGCCCTTGCTGCCGGAATCAACGGCGGTCAATACCAGGTGCATGCCATCGTCGGCGGTCACCACGGCCGCGGTGACGCCCTTGCTCTCGGCGGCGGAATTGATCTCGGCTGCGATCTTCTCCATCGTCGCGCCGGGTTCGATGTTCACGCTGATGGACTTGTCGCCGTATGCGATCGTCAGCGTTCCGTCGCCAACCACGGCGTCCTTTGTATACGCCTTGGAGCTGAGCTTCTGGTTCTGTGCCAGGGATTTGACTTCCACCTGGTGGCTGCCCGCAGCGGCCTTGCCGGCGGTCGTGCTGGTGTCCAGGGTCGCAGTGAAGTTCGACTCGGTCGGCGTGCTGACTTTCAGGCCGGGGGTGGCCACACCCTTGACCAGGGTCTTCAGCGCGCTCTGCAGACCTGTCATTCCGCTTTTGATGGTGCCAAGCGCCGAAAGCTTGGCGCTGGCGGCAACACCCGCCGAGTTGATCTGCTTTTCCCGGGGCTCGCGTTCCTTGGCGGTCAGCTGTGCAACCAGGCTGGGAATGTCGAGGCCGGAACCAATCGTGCCGATGGCCATGAGGGGAATCCTTTTTCTTGGACGGGCCGGGCGGGTGTCCTGCACCTGCTATCGGCCTGGGAGGGGCGAGCTTGAGCGTGGAAACGCTCTCCAGCCTTCTGCAAGGCCCATGCCAATCCGCCACCGGGCACGAAGAAGGGGGCTTGCGCCCCCTTCCCGTTGTTGCCTTGTACTACCGCTGGATCAGCGCAGCAGGCTCAGCACGTTCTGGCTGGACTGGTTGGCCTGGGCCAGCATGGCGGTACCGGCCTGCTGCAGGATCTGGTTGCGGGTCAGCTCGGCGGTTTCCGAAGCGTAGTCCACGTCGCGGATGCGGCTGCGGGCAGCCGACATGTTCTCCGACGAGGTGTTCAGGTTCGCAACCACCGAGGTGAAGCGGTTCTGGATCGCACCCAGGTCGGCGCGGGCGGAGTTGATCGAGTTCAGGGCTGCCTCCATCGCCAGGATGGCGTTGTCGGCACCCTTGACCGAGGAGATGTCCAGGTCAGCAAACCCAGTAGCGGCCTTGCCTGCTGCGTAGTTCGCCGACGAGCCTTCGGACAGGCCGGTTTCCTTGGTCAGCGTTGCAGCGTCGGTAGTGCCGGCCACCGCGATGGTCACATTGCCGGCCTTGTCGGTCAGCTGCATCTTGCCCTCGACCAGTGCTGCGGTAACGCCGGTATTGTGGGTCTGGGCATTGACTGCGTTGACCATCTGGGTCGCACGATCACCGGCGTTGCCAACGGCGGTCAGGTCAATCTGAGCGCTGCCGGTGCTGCCGGAGAGCGTGAAGCTCGCCTTGCCGAAACCACCGGAAGTGTGCGTGCCCTGTACCGTGTTCCCGTTGACAAATGCCCCTGCAGCATCAGCGCTGAGCTTGACCTCCATCTTCTGCCCGTCGGCCTTGGTGAAGGTCAGATCGCCATCTGCAGCCTTACCCGATGCAACGATCCCCTTGGCGGCGAGTTCAGCGGTCTTACCGGCAATGGCGGTGTCGATTGCGGCAGCGGTGGCAGTAGAGGCGTCAGCATTGGTGTACACATTCACGCCACCGACATCGATCGTGAAGGCGCCGTTAGCAGTCGGAGCGGCGAAGGCGCCAAAGCTGCCGGAGGTGGTGGCGGTGCCGGTGTTCGGGACGCCGCCGGTCAAGGAGCCATCCGTCGAGGCGGTCGTCCAGTTCCCCAGCTTGCTGATGTTGGCATTGGTAACCTGGGAGATGTTGATCGTCTGGCCCTGGTTGGCGCCGATCTGGAAGGCCTGGTTGGTGAAGGTGCCGTCCAGCAGGTTGGTGCCGTTGAAGTTGGTCTGTTCGGCGACGCGCTGGATTTCCTGCTTCAGCAGCTGTACTTCAGCATTCAGGGCCTGGCGATCCGAGGCCGAGTTGGTGGCGCTGCGCGACTGCACAGCCAGCTCGCGGACGCGCTGCAGGTTGTTGCCGATCTCACCCAGTGCACCTTCGGCGGTCTGGGCCAGCGAGATGCCGTCGTTGGCGTTGCGGGCGGCCTGGTTGGCGCCGCGGATCTGGGTGGTGAAGCGCTCGGAGATCGCCAGGCCGGCGGCATCGTCCTTGGCGCTGTTGATGCGCATGCCCGAGGACAGGCGCTGAATGGTGGTGGCCATGTTGGCGCCGCTGGTGCCCAGGTTGCGCTGGGCGTTCAGCGACATGGTGTTGGTGTTGATGACTTGTGCCATGGTGCGGTTTCCTTGTAGGCAGTGTGTCCGGCAGAGCAGCCTGACCGGTTTCGGGGGGCAGTGGCTGGCTTCCCCCCAAGGGGTGTGCTACCGCTGCTGAAATCAATAACGGCACTACCCCTCCGGCCTTTAGCGGAGTTTCGATCCTTTTTTCTCTGGTCAAACGAAAAGGCCCCGCCATCTGCATGGCGGGGCCCGGCTCCAGCTCGAGTGGTGCAGGTATTACGACTGCAGCAGGCGCAGTACGTTCTGCGGCACCTGGTTGGCCTGGGCCAGCATGGCCGTGCCGGCCTGCTGCAGAATCTGCCCACGGGTCAGTTCGGCGGTTTCCTGTGCGTAGTCAACGTCACGGATGCGGCTGCGCGCAGCAGACAGGTTTTCCGAATTGGTGTTCAGATTGGCGATGGTCGAGGTGAAGCGGTTCTGGATTGCACCGAGGTCGGCACGCGCCGAATTGACGGACTGCAGCGCGGCATCCATCGCAAGGATGGCGTTGTCGGCGTTGGCCTGTGACGAAATATCCAGATCAGCGAATCCAACGGTTGCCTTGCCGGCAGCGTAGGTCGTGGAGCTGCCAGGGGCGAGGCCAGTTTCCTTCAGAAGTGCAGGCGCGTCCGTGGTACCGGCCAAGCCTACAGTGACATTGCCTTCCTTGTCGGTCAGTTGCAGCTTGCCATCCACCAGTGCCGCGCTCACGCCGGTGGCGTGGGTCTTTGCGTTCACCGCGTTGACCATCTGAGTGGCACGATCACTTGCGTTCTTTGCCGGATCCAGATCGATGGTTACCGAACCCTTGGAGCCTGAAAGCTGGAAGCTGGTCGGGCTGTACCCGCCAGCGGTATGCGGACCCTTGACCTTGTCGCTGTTGCCGAAGGTTGCCGCCGCAGCGGTGCTCATGTTCACCTGGAGGGTCTGTCCATCGGACTTGGTGAACGTAAGGTCGCCGGTGGCGACATCGCCTGAGACGGAAATACCAGCTGCCGTGAGCGCCGCTGCTTTGCCATCGATCGCGGCCTGAAGATTCGTTTCCGTCACACCAGACGCGTCGGCGACGTTGACGATATTGATGCCGCCCACGTCAATGGTGAAGGCTGCAGTGCTGGTTGTCGGGGTAAATGCGCCAAATGCTCCCGTAGAGGCGACGTTGCCGGTATTCGGCACGGCACCGGTCAGCGAGCCATCAGTTGACGCACTGGTCCAGCTGCCCAGCATGTGCACATTCGCATTGGTGATCTGCGAGATGTTGATGGTCTGGCCCTGGTCGGCGCCGATCTGGAAGGCCTGGTTGGTGAAGCTGCCGTCCAGCAGGCTGGTGCCGTTGAAGTTGGTCTGCTCGGCAACACGCTGGATTTCCTGCTTCAGCAGCTGCACTTCGGCGTTCAGCGCCTGGCGGTCCGAGGCGGAGTTGGTTGCGCTGCGGGCCTGAACGGCCAGTTCGCGGATGCGCTGCAGATTGTTGCCGACTTCGCCCAGTGCGCCTTCAGCGGTCTGTGCCAGCGAGATGCCGTCGTTGGCGTTGCGCGCGGCCTGGTTGATGCCACGGATCTGGGTGGTGAACCGCTCGGAGATCGCCAGACCGGCGGCGTCGTCCTTGGCACTGTTGATACGCATGCCCGAGGACAGGCGCTGGATCGAGGTGGCCAGCGAGCTGCTGCTGGTGGACAGGTTGCGCTGAGCGTTCAGCGACATGGTGTTGGTGTTGATGATCTGTGCCATGGTGCTTCTCCGTGGTTGCTCGGTTGTTTCGGTGTGGAAGGCGCGGGACGCGCCGTGCTGGAAGACGGATGGAACGGGGAAAGGGACTAGCGGATCTTGTTGAACAGGGACATCGCCTGCATCTGGCTGAAGATCGTCTGGGCGGCTTGAAGGGCGGCGGTCTCCAGCTTGTATTGGCCGATGGCATCGGCGTAATCGAGGTCGCGCATCGTCGAGAGCGTGCTCTTGACGGTGACGGCAGTGGCTTCGCGGGCGCTGGCCGCGGTATCGATGGCGGCCAGCTGGGCGCCGCCCTTGGCGCGGGCGTCGATCATCGTTTCCGAGGCCCTGTTGAGGTCGCGGATGCTGGACTGCAGCGTGTTCTGCAGCGCCGTGCGCTGGCTTTCGGTGGACGGGTCGGTTTCCAGTGCAGCGACCAGTTTGTCCAGGGTGGAGAAGATGTCGCGGCTACCCGCGTCGCTGACGTTGAACTGATCACCGGCGGCTGGCTTGCCCTCGATGCGCATGCGCACGCCGCCAACGACAATGTCCTCGCCGGGTTTGTGGGTTCCGCTGCCGACCACCGTGCCGGTGCCATCAACCACCTCATAGGCACCTTCGGCAGTGCCGGTGAAGCGGACATTGAGCGTGCCGCCGGCCCAGCTGCCGCTGCCGTCACGGCTGACTGAGGTCAACAGGCCACTGCCGGTGTTGCCGGCGGCCGCGCTGGCATCCACACGGCCATCGCCGGTGGGGATGCGCATGAAGATCTCGCTGCCGGGCAGGGCGTCGGAGACCAGTTGGCCCGGTGCCACCTCCACCTGCCGCTGGTTCTGGTCACCGCTGTAGGTCACGGTGCCGCCGCTTCGCTGGAACGGGGCGTCAGCGTCGTTGCTGCCGCCGAACAGGTAGCGTCCGCTGCCATCCCGGGAATTGGCCAGCGACAGCAGGCTTTCCTGGATGGTCTTCAGCTCGCTGACGATGGCCTTGAGGTCACTGGCCTTGGGCACCGGACTGTTGGCCTGGATACTCAACTCCACGGCGCGCGACATGAGCTCATTGACCTGAGCCAAGGCGTTTTCCTGCAGGCCCAGGCGGTTCTGCACGCTGTTGGCGTTCTTGCCGAGCTGCTCGAGCCCGGCCACGACACGGTCCAGGCCAACGGCCGTACCTGCAGCGACCGGGTCGTCCTTGGCGGAGGTGATCTTGCTGCCAGTCGCGATCTGCTGCTCGAGGTGGCTGATTTTCGACTGCTTGGCGAGCATCAGCGACACGGACTGGTTGAACATCATCCCGGTGGAAATTCGGCTGCTCATCGACGGACGGCTCCCAGGATGGTCTGGAACATGTTGTCGGCGGTGGAGATCAGCTGTGAGGCGGCCTGATAGGCCTGCTGCAACCGCAGCATGTCGGCTGCTTCCTCATCCAGGTTGACGCCGGAGATCTCGTCGCGGGCTGCCTGCGCCTTGTCCGTGATGACCTGCTGCGCGTCCAGCGAGTACTCGGCCGAACGTGCCGCCGCGCCGACCTGCGTGGTCAACCCCCCCAGCGCACCGTTGAGGGTGACGGTGCCGCCGTTGAAGGCCTTGGCGTCCTCGACCTTGGCCAGCTTTGCCGCGTTGCTGTTGTCCGACGAGCCTGCCGGAGTAGGGCTGATATTGAAGGTGTCGCCGACCTTCGGTGCACCGTCCAGCACGAAGCTCCAGCCATTGGCGCTGATGGTCTGGCCCGGTGTGTAGGTCTGCGGCGGCCCACCGTTGATGGTGTAGGTGGTCGCCGACGTGAACACGATTGCGGCAGGATCGCGCAGGTTCGGATTGGATACATCGTTGACGGTGACGCCGGTCAGCTTCCCGGTGCCGGTGTTGGCCAGTGCAGCCGTACCCTTGACCGCTGCCGCTGCGGCGATGCGGGAGGGATCGGTGATGGCGGTTTCCAGGCTTCCGGCGACGCCCGCAGTCGGCTGCAGGAGGAAACGGTCGTTGGTGGCCGGGGTGCCGCCGACCACCAGCTTGACGCCATTGATCACCAGCGGATCGGCGGTCGTGCCGGTACCGGTCAACGCAACGGTGGCGCCAGTGTCGGCGCGGGTGGCCTGCCACTGGGTGCCGTCGAACTTGAGGACGATGTTCTGTGCCTCCAGCTTGGACAGGTCACCATAGGTCGCAGTGAGGCTGCCAGTACCGGTATTGCTCGCGTTGGGCGTGACGCGTGGGTTGCCGATGGTGAAGAAGTCGCCGCCCATCTTGCCGTACAGGTCCACGCCCTGGTGGTGCGCCTGGTTGAAGCTCTCGGCCAGGCCGACGGCGAGCTTGCCCAGTTCGGCCTGGGCCGGTGTCAGCACGGTATCGCGGAACTCGAGCATGCCGCCGATCTTTCCGCCCACTGCCTTGGGATCGAGCGTGATCGTGTTGCCCTGGGTTTCCAGCGCCAGTTGCAGGCGTTCGGGCTGATATGGATCGGTCACCGTAGTGACCTTGGACGCGGTCGTGCCCACCACCAGCGCATTGCCGCCTGCGGTATAGACGTTCATCACGCCGCCATCCTGGACGACGGCAGTGCCACCGGTGTAACCGATCAGCTGCGAGATCAGCTGGTCGCGACGGTCGAGCAGGTCCGGCGCCGCGTTGGCCACGTTGCTGCCAATGGCGCCGTTGATCTGCGCAATCTCCTGCGCCAGGCGATTGACTTCCGTGGCGCCGGCAATGAGCCCGTTGTTGACCTCGCTGCTCAGGTTGTTCATCTGCGTGTTGAGCTGCACGAAGCGGCTCGCCAGGGCCTTGCCGCCATCGAGCAGGCTCTGCCGGTCGGCCGTGCCGGCCGCGTTGGACGAAAGGCCACTGACGGCGTCGAAGAAGTTGGACCAGGAGCCGGCGACATTCGTGGCCGGGTCCGAGAACAGGGCATTCACCCGGTCGGCCATGCCCGAAAGCTGCTTCAGGCGTGCCAGCTCGCCGCTGCTGTCGAGCAGGCGCGAGATGGCCAGCTGGTCGGCAGCACGGCGGATATCGGTGATGCGGGTGCCGCTGCCAACGTCCCCAAAGCCGTAGTTCTGCGGATCAGACGTGGCGAAGTCGACCTTCTGCCGGCTGTAGCCAGGGGTGTTGATGTTGGCGACGTTGTGGCTGGTGGTCGCCAACGCACGCTGGAAGGCGAGCAGGGCACCAGTACCGGTGGAAAGTACGCTGGACATGGGGTTCCTCAACGACGAGTGATACCCAGCGCCGCGGTTGCGGTGCTGGCGAAGGTCTGGCCAAGGCGCGAGCCGGCATCGGCGACGGCGCTGACGGCACGCTCGATGGTCGGTCCGCCGGCGATCGCGGCGATCTTGGCCGCGTAACGCGGATCGGTGGCGTAGCCGGCGCGCTGCAAGCCGCGGGCGAAGCCCTGCACGTCGGTGCCGGCCTGCAGGGCCTGCTGGTAACGCGGGCTGGTCTTCAGCAGGCGCACGTAGTCGGCGAAGCTCTCGGCCGGCGAACTGTAGGCGCGGAAGCTGGCGGTCTCGTTGCGGCGCACGCCATCGACATATTCGTGCGTGCCGGCCACGGCGCGCTGGCCGTTCCAGCCATTGGCCTTGATGCCGAACAGGTTGTGCGAGGTGCTACCGTCGGCATGCTTGATGTGGCGCTTGCCCCAGCCGGTTTCCAGCGCCGCCTGGGCGACCAGGGCGCGGGCATCCACGCCCAGTTCCTTGGCGGCACTCTGCGCGTGCTGCCAGATGCTGGCAACGAAGCCTTCCGGGGTGTGCTCGCCCAGCTGGGCGACGGCGGTACGGGTGGCCATCGCATCGGCCGGGCTGATCGCGGTGCCGCGATTGCTGGCGGTGGCCGACCACTGGTCGCTGTTGGCGGCCCAGTTCTCGCCCTGCAGGCTGCCGATGTACGGATCGTCGGTGCCCAGCGAGCGGTGCATGCTGCTGCTCTCGCGGCCGGCGATCAGGTCCAGGGCCTGTTCCATCGGTGCGACCGCCGCCTGCGCACCGTGCTGTGCACCGGCGGCCATCTGCTGCAGCAGGCGCACGGCCTGGCTGCCGTCTTCCAGCGGCAGCGACGGTGCCGGCTTGGCCGGTGCATTGAGCTGGTAGGCACGACTGGCCTTGGCCGGGTCCACGCGGGTATCCAGCGCCGGGCCGTCGGCGGCCTGGCCGGACAGCTGCCGGCTGATCATGCCCGACAGGCCCAGGCCCTTGCCGCGGGTCATCGCCTCGGCAATCTTCTGGTCGTACATCTCGCGGAACATCTTGTTTTCGCCGGGGAACAGCGAATCGCCGAAGCTGGCGTCACGCATGCTCTTGACCAGCATCTGCGCGAACTGGCCTTCCAGCTGGCGCGCGACCTTGTCGATCTTGGCCGGATCGTTCTGTTGCGCCGGGTGCAGATCGAATGCGGGAGTGATACGCATATCAGATCACCTCGAGCTCGGCACTCAGTGCGCCGGCCTGCTTCAGGGCTTCCAGGATCGCGATGAGATCGCCCGGTGCCGCGCCCACGGCGTTCACCGCGTGCACGATCTCGTCCAGGGTGGTGCCGCCGCTGAACTTGAACATGCGGCTACCGTCGTTGGTGGCGGTGATGGTCGACTGCGGGCTGGCCACGGTGCGGCCGCCGGACAGCGCATTGGGCTGGCTGACGTTGGTGTTTTCCTGGATCGTCACGGTCAGCGAACCATGCGAGATCGCCGCCGGTCCCACGCGCACCTGCTGGCCGATGACCACGGTGCCGGTACGCGAATTGACCACCACCTTGGCCGGGGCGCTGCCGGGGGTGAGTTCCAGGTTCTCGATGCGTGCCAGCAGGCCGATGCGCGCGCCTGGGTCGGTCGGCGCGGTGACCGCCACGGTCACGCCATCGACCGCACGCGCCGCACCTTCGCCGAAGGCGTTGTTGAGCGCGGCAACCATGCGCGAGACCGTGGTGAAGTCGTTGTTGTGCAGGTTCAGGGTGATGTCGCCGCCGTTGGCCAGCGGGTCGGGCAGGGCGCGTTCAACGGTGGCACCGTTGGGAATGCGGCCGACGCTGGGCACGTTCACCGAGACACGGGAACCGTCTTTGCCCTGCGCACCAAAGCCGCCGACGATCAGGTTGCCCTGGGCGATGGCATAGATCTGGCCGTCAGCACCGCGCAGCGGCGCCATCAGCAGCGAACCGCCCCGCAGCGAGACCGCGTTGCCGATCGAGGACACGGTGATGTCGATCGGCTGGCCCGGCTTGGCGAACGGCGGCAGTTCGGCGTGGATCGCCACGGCGGCCACGTTCTTCAGCTGCGGGTTGACGTTCGGCGGCACGTTGACGCCCAGTTCGCCGAGCAGGTTCTTCAGGCTCTGCACGGTGAAGGGTGCCTGGCTGGTGCGGTCGCCGCTGCCATCCAGGCCGACCACCAGGCCATAACCCACCAGCGCATTGCCGCGCACGCCGCCGACCTGGGCCAGGTCCTTGATGCGCTCGGCGCTGGCCGGGGCAGCCACGACCAGCAGCATCAGCGCGACGAACGACGCCATGCGTCGCTGCCAGGAAGAAGAGGAGAAGAGTTTCATGGCCATACTCAGAACGGCGTCAGGCCGGAGTTGAAGAAGCGGCTCAGCCAGCCCATCGCGTTGGACTGCGCGACGGGACCGCGGCCGCCGTAGACGATGCGGGCCTCGGCCACGCGGCTGGACGGAATGGTGTTGTCCTGGCTGATGTCGCCCGGGCGCACGATGCCCTGCACCTGCACCAGTTCATCGCCCTGGTTGAGCCGCAGGTTCTTCTGCCCCTGCACCACCAGGTTGCCGTTGGGCAGGCGTTGGACCACGGTGACGGTGACGCTGCCCTGCAGGCGGTTGCTCTGCGCGCTGTTGCCCTTGCCGGTGAAGTCACGCGCGCCCTTGGCTGTGGCACTCAGGATGTCCTTGCCGCCGAGGGTGACCGGAGCGCCGAGAATGGACGGCGTTCCCAGGCTCAGGTTCGATTCCTTGTTGGTGGCCGTGTTGGCGCTGGTCTGCGCGGTGGTGTTTTCCAGCAGGGTGATGGTCAACAGGTCGCCAACATCGCGCGCGCGCCGGTCCGAATACAGCTGCAGGGTCGGGCCGGCAGCGTAGATCGCACCGGCGGTCGGCTGTGCCTGCGGCGGCATGATCGGCTGGATCGGTGCCATCGTCGGGTAGGGGCGCACGTCGCCCGCGATCACGCAGCCACCGAGCAGGGCGGCCACGGCGCAGGCGAGAGCAGTGCGGGCGAAGTTGGAAATGGGCGACATGGCAGTTTCCCGGTTTGGCCGGTCAGAGCTTGTTGTTGAGATAACCGAGCATCGAGTCGGTGGTGGAGATCGCCTTGGCGTTCATCTCGTAGGCGCGCTGGGTTTCGATCATCGACACCAGCTCTTCCACCACGTTGACGTTGCTGCCTTCCAGCGCGCCCTGCACCACAGTGCCGAGGCCGTTGAGGCCGGGGTTGCCGTTCTGTGCCGGGCCGGACGCAGTGGTCTCCAGGAACAGGTTCTCGCCACGTGCCTGCAGGCCAGCGGGATTGACGAAGTCGGTCAGGGTCAGTGCGCCGACTTCCACCGAGGCGGCGCCGTCGGCCATCTTCACGCTGATGGTGCCATCGGTGCCGATGGTCACCGACTGCGCGCCTTCGGGAATCTGGATGCCCGGCTGCACCGGGTAGCCGCTGTTGGTGACCAGCTCGCTGTCCTGGTTGATCTTGAACGAGCCATCACGGGTGTAGGCCGAGCTGCCATCAGGCATCTGAACTTCGAAGAAGCCGCGGCCATTGACCATCACGTCCAGGGCGCGGCCGGTCTGCTGCTGGCCACCCTGTTCAAAGTTCTTGGCGGTGGCTACCACGCGCACGCCGGTACCCAGCTGCAGGCCGGTGGGCAGCTGCGTCTGCGCCGACGAGGAGCCGCCGGGCTGGCGCACCTGCTGGTACAGCAGGTCTTCAAAACTGGCACGGTCCTGCTTGAAGCCGGTGGTGTTGGTGTTGGCGAGGTTGTTGGAAACCACCGACATGCGCATCTGCTGCGCATCCAGTCCGGTTTTCGCGATCCACAATGCCTGGTTCATCTTCGATGTCCTGTCTGCTGAAGCCGGCCGCGTGGTGCGGCCCTTGGTATCGGGTGTGCAAGCGGTGTGCCAGCGCCGGCATCAACCGGCGCCGGAATTCCGTCAGCTGCCCAGGCGCAGCATGCTGTTGGCGCTGCGCGCGTTTTCGTCGCCGTGCTTGATCACCTGCACCTGCATTTCGTACTGGCGCTGCAGCTGGATCATCTGCACCAGCGCGCCAGCGGCATCCACGTTGCTGCCTTCCAGCTGGCCGCTGTGCACGGCCGTGCCCTGTGCCGGTGCGAACGGCTGTAGCGGGTCGGTGTTGCGGAACAGGCCATCCAGGCCACGCTCCAGGCGTTCATCCGGTGCCTGTACCACTTTGATGCGACCGATCTGCGCCATGGTCTGCGGACCTTCGCCCTGCGGGATGATCGAGAGCGTGCCGTCGGCGCCGATCTCCATCGCCTGGTAGGGCGGAATGGCGATCGGGTTGTTGTTGTCATCCAGTACCGGGCGGCCGCTGGAGGTCACCAGCTGGCCGTTCGGCGTCACCGACAACGCCGCGCCGCGCGTGTACGCCTCGCTGCCGTCACTGGACTGCACGGCCAGCCAGGTGCCGGTCTGCAGGGACAGGTCCAGCGGCTTGCCGGTGATGTGCTGCGAACCGGGCGTGCGGTTGAATCCGGCGTCGACATGCAGCGCATCCACCCGCGAGGCAAAGCCCGGGCCACGGATCGGGAAGGCTTCGGTGTTGGCCAGCGCTTCCTTGAAGCCGGGGGTGTCGGAGTTGGCGAGGTTGTGGCTGAGCGTACCCTGCGCCTGCAGGGAGGCGCGGGCACCGGTCATCGCCACGTAAAGGGCTTTATCCATGCGGGGAGTTCCGTGACGGGGTCAGCAGGTCATCAACGGATGTTGATGACGGTCTGGGTGATCTGGTCCTGCGTGGTGATCATCTGCGCGTTGGCCTGGAAGTTGCGCTGCGCGGTGATCATGTTGACCAGCTGCTCGGTGAGGTCGACGGTGGACGCTTCCAGCGAGCCGGCCTGAATCTTGCCGAGGTTGGAGGTGTCCGGCATGCCGGTGCGCGGGGTGCCCGACTCGAACGTCTCCACCCACAGGTTGTTGCCCTTCTGCTCCAGACCCTGCGTGTTGTTGAACGTGGTCAGTGCGACCTGGCCGAGGGGCTTGTCGTCGCCGTTGGAGTAGCGGGCATAGACCACGCCGGTTTCCGACACGGTGATCTCGTTGAGCTTGCCAGCGGCATAGCCGTCCTGCTGGGTGTTGCGCAGCGCGAACTTCTCGCCGTACTGGGTCGAGCCGCTGATATCCAGCGTCATGTTCAGCTGGCCCGCGCCGGTGGTCGGGGTGAAAGTACCGAGGCTGACCTTGCCGTTGGCAGGATTGGTCAGCTTGCCGCTGTTGTCGAACGTCACCGGGGTCGGTGCGCCGGCCGGCTGGCCATCCACGTAGTTGCGCACGGTCCACTCGTTGGGGTTGGCGCCCTTCACGAAGTACGAGACCTGGATGTGGCTCACGCCCAGCGAGTCGTACACGGTGATGCCGCCGCTGGAGTGGTTGTAGCTGTTCGAGTCGGTCGGATCGAAATTGGTGACCGTCGGTTGCTTGGCGTTGGCGGGCAGGGTGAAACCGACCTTCACTTCGCTGGTCTGCTTCGGCGCGCTGTCGGTAGTCAGCAGCTGCAGGTCCACGAGGCGGCCGGCATCGAAGTTGGTGCCATCGGCGTTCGGCGCGAACACCTGCAGGCGCGCGCCCTGCGGGTTGATCACATAGCCGGCGGAATCGGTCTGGAAGTTGCCGGCACGCGAGTACACGCGCGAGCCGTTCATGTTCATGGTGAAGAAACCCTCACCGGAGATCGCCATGTCCAGGCTGCGGCCGGTCTGCTCGTTGTGGCCCTGGATGAATTGTTGGGCCACGTTGGAAACACGCACGCCCGAGCCGGTCTGGTTCTTCGACAGGCCGTAGCTGGTGGAGGCGAACAGGTCAGCGAACTCGGCGCGTGATTGCTTGAAGCCGGCGGTATTGACGTTGGCGACGTTGTTGGCGGTGACGCTCAGGTCGGTATTGGCGGCATTGATGCCGGACAGGGAGACGTTGAAGCCCATGGGATGCTCCTGGTAGATGCGGAATGTGCGGCTCAGCTGACGCGGAGCACGTAGTCGATCGGGGCCGTGCCCAGGCCCTTGAGATTCAGGTACAGGCCGTCGGAGCCGACGGTCACGCTCTCCACCGGGGCCTGCACGAAGGTGGACAGCTTGGTGCTCTTGCCGGCGGTGTCGACGTGGTTGGCGACGATGGAGTACTTGCCCGGTTCCATGCGCTTGCCGTTGGCGTCCTTGCCGTCCCACTGAAACGCGGTTTCGCCAGCGGCCTTGGCTTCTACGCTCAGCGAGGTGACCTTGGTGCCGTTGGCATCGGTGATGTCGACGGTCACGATGCCGGCCGAGGGCGCAGCCACCGTGCCTTCGACGCTGCCTTCCTTTTCCAGTACCAGCTTTTCCGACGGCACCAGTACCTGGTGGCCAACCAGAGCGGCACCGCGCAGCACCTGGTCGCTGGCCATCGATTCCTGGAAACCCTTCACCGTCTTGTTCAGATCGGTGATGCCCTGCACGGTGGACATCTGCGCCATCTGCGCAACCATCTGCGTGTTGTCCATCGGCTTCAGCGGATCCTGGTGCTGCAGCTGCTCGGTCATCAGGCGCAGGAAATCGGCCTGGTCCAGCGTGTTCTTCTTCTTGGTGGCGTTGCTGTTCGGGGCGTTCAGGCCGAGCGCGGCGTAGACGTCCTGGTTGGTCTGGTTGTTGACGGCGGTGGTCATGGTGGTATCCGGTGCTGCGGGCCTCAGCGGCCCATGGTCAAGGTCGCCAGGGCCAGTTCCTTGGCGGTGGTCAGCATCTCCACGCCAGCCTGGTAATTGCGCGAAGTCGAGATCAGGTTGACCATCTGCGCCACCGGATCGACATCGGGCTGGTAGATGTAGCCATCACCGTCGGCCAGCGGGTGGCCCGGTTCATAGCGCTTGATCGGCGCGGCTTCGCTCTGGGTGATCTCCTTGACCTTCACCGACGTGATGTTCGGATCGTTCTTGCTGGTCACGGCCTGGAAGATCGGTTCCAGCGGCTTGTACACGGCATCGGCGGAACCGGCGACGGTGTCGGCGTTGGAGAGGTTGGAGGCGATGGTGCTCATGCGCACCGACTGCGCCTGCAGCGCGGAGCCGGCGATATCGAAGATCGGCAGGTTGCTCATGGCTTATTGCCCCGTGATCGCGGTCAGCATGGAACGCACCTTGCTCTCGACGAAGCTGAGCGAGGCGCGGTATTCGAGTGCGGCGCGGCCATAGGCGGCACGCTCGGCATCGGGATCGACGGTGTTGCCGTCCAGGCTGGGTTGCACGCCTTCGCGCGCGATCTGGAACGGGTTCAGGCCACTACTGATCTCGTAGTGCTGCTCGTGGGTGGTGGCCATCAGGCCATTGGCATCCTGCCCCTGGGCGTGGCGCAGGGCGGCATCGAAGTCCAGATCCTGGGCCTTGTAGCCGGGAGTGTCGGCATTGCCGAGGTTGCTGGCGATCAGCTTCATCCGCTGTTCGCGCAACGGCATGGCCTGGGCGTGGACGCCCAGGTAGTCGGTAATCAGGTTGCGCACGGTGCACTCCCACAGGAACGTTGCCCGGGAAGCTGCAAGGGGTGTGCCAAATTCGAGAGGGTAGCGGCGGGGGGGGGGCGGCGGGGCGCGGCCGGGGGGGGGGGGGGGGGCCCCGGCCCCCCCCCCCCCCCCCCCCCACTACCGGATCAGAGGCCTCAGGCCGCCATCGCGACCTTGCGCAGGCGATCCAGCACGAAGTCGGCCAGTTCGTGCGGCGAGTACTTGGCGACGAAGGCGTTGGCGCCGACGCGCTCGACCATCGCATTGTTGAATACGCCCGACAGCGAGGTATGCAGCAGGACGTAAAGGCCGGACAGGCCCGGATGGCGCCGGATTTCCGTCGTCAGCGTATAGCCGTCCATGGCCGGCATTTCGATGTCCGAGATGACCATGGCGTAGCGCTCGGCGGGGTTCTCGCCCGAGGCCTGGATCTGCAGCAGGTGGTCCAGCGCCTGCTTGCCGTCGGAAAGCAGGGTGGCGCCGACCCCAAGCTGGTCCAGCACGCTGCGGATCTGCTGGCGGGCTACACGAGAGTCGTCCACCACCAGCACTTGCAGCTGCGGGCCGTCGGCGGGCATTGCCATCGCCGGGTCGAGTACTGCTTCACCGCGCACCTGGGCGATATCGGCCAGCACGCTTTCAACGTCGATCACCTGGATCAACTCACCCTGGAAGCGGGTCACCGCCGTCAGGTAGCTTGATTCGGCGCCCAGTTCCGGTGGCGGGTGAATGTCTTCCACCGCGATGTTGACGATGCGCTCCACGCCGCTGACCAGGAAGCCCTGGATCGAGCGGTTGAACTCGGTCACGACCAGGTAGCCGGGCGAGGTGTCCGCATCGGGCTCACGCTCGGGGTGGCCGATGGCCAGGCCCAGGTCCAGCACCGGCACCGAGCGGCCACGGACGTCGGCCACGCCGGCGAACTGGCTGGGCAGTCCGGGCACCTGGAACAGCTCCGGGCGGCGCAGGACTTCCTGCACCTTGAAGACATTGACGCCAAAAAGCTGACGTCCGCCGAGGCGGAACAGCAGCAGCGCCAGGCGATTGTGGCCGGCCAGTCGGGTCCGCTGGTCGATCCGGTTGAGCAGGTCATGGGACATGGCTGCTGTATCGGCGGGGTAGGCGCCGAACTTGAGCGCTTTTGTAGAGTCGAGCGATGCTCGACCCTGCCTCTGTAGAGTCGAGCTTGCTCGACTGGTCATGAAAGCAGTCGAGGCGGCCCGCCTAAACACACCCCCCACTGGGCCGCCCCATGCGC
>NZ_JAWIRU010000001.1:215281-496787 GCF_036320025.1 Stenotrophomonas sp. SMYL86 | reverse complement strand
CCCGCCCCCCCCCCCGCCCTTCCCACGCGCGCCCCCCCCCCCCCCCCCCACACCCCCCCCCCCCCCCCCCGACTCTACACAAGCCCCTCTGGCACACCCCTTGCACGCACCTGGGCCAGATCCCATCGACAGGAGGCGCCATGCGCCGGGTCACATCGCTCTTCGCCATCGCGCTGGCCCTGGCCTCGCCGTGGGCGGTTGCCGCCGACTGGCAGCCGGTGGCCAGTATCCGCACCGCCGCGTTGTCGACGCTGCCGGCAGGCAGCGAGGGCGAGGCCCAGGTGGCCGATGCGCTGCGCTTGCCCAGGTGTGGTGGCGCGCTACAGGTGCAGCCCACCGCCAACACCACGGTTGAAGTCAGCTGCCCGGATGCCGGCGGGTGGCGCCTGTTCGTGCCAGTAAAGGTGCGGCGCAACCAGACCGTGCTGGTGCTGAACCGTGGAATCGGTACTGGAGAAACCCTCACCGCCGCCGATATCACCACTGCCCAGCGTGATGCCGCCCGGATTGCCGGTGCGGTGCTGGCCGATCCGAATGCAGCGATCGGTCGCATCGCCCGCCGTCCGTTGCAGGCCGGAGCCCTGCTGTCGAGCAACGATCTGGTGGTGCAGCGTCTCATCAAGCGAGGAGACAATGTGGCCCTGGTTTCGCGTCGCGGCTCGGTCGAGGTCCGTATTGCAGGCCGTGCGATGGGCGATGCCGGTGAAAACGAACGGGTCTCGGTGGAGAACCTGTCCTCGCGGCGGATTGTGCAGGGCACGGTCGATGCCGCCGGTGACGTAATCGTGGCGCGTTGATTTACCGCAAAATATCCCTAAAGATCACGGCCCTGCGGCCGTTATCCCTTGTGAACGGCAACTCCAGGACACCCCATGAGCCAGAAAATCGACGGCAACCTGCAGGTCCCCCAGGCACTGCGCAGCGTGACGACCACGGCCAACAAGCCCGGCGTCAGCACCGATGCGGCGGCGCGCCCGGTCGAAGCGGCCGACAGCCTGCGCCTGACCGGCGAGGCCACCAATCTGCAGGCCATCGAGCGTGAGCTGACCACCGCCCCGGCAATTGACGCCCAGCGTGTGGCCGCAGTGCGCGAGTCGCTGCAGAACGGCACCTACAAGATCAATCCGGACGCGATCGCATCGCGCATGCTTGAGCTGGATCAGCAGCTGCACGGATGACCGCGCCGATGAGCGAACAACTGCAGCGGCTGGCCCA
This sequence comes from Stenotrophomonas sp. SMYL86, assembly GCF_036320025.1. NCBI lineage: Bacteria > Pseudomonadati > Pseudomonadota > Gammaproteobacteria > Lysobacterales > Lysobacteraceae > Stenotrophomonas > Stenotrophomonas sp. SMYL86. The sequence goes on along the minus strand of NZ_JAWIRU010000001.1, from coordinate 495,572 downwards.
GGCGCTTGACGTTGAACGTCAGGCGCTGGTCGATCATGACGTACACGCGCTGATCCGGGCGACCGGTGCCAAGCTGGAGGCGCTGCGTGCACTGGAAGGCACGCCGCCGCTTGGTGAGGGGGATCACCTCCAGGAACTGGCCGAACGCAACCGAGCCAATGGCGTGCTGCTGTCGCGCCGGCGCCGCGAGGTCGATTGGGCGCTGCGCCAGCTCGGGCGTACCGAGGCCTCCTCCTCCTATGATGCCAAGGGCCAGTCGCATACGGTCACTGCGCGGCGCCCACTCGCCATCGCCTGACGCGACGGCGGTCGCACATCCCACCCCCGCGGGCTGAAGCCCGCCGCACGACCGCGTATATTGGGCGCCTGTTCGAATGCCCCGAGTCGCCGTGTCCGCTGCCAACGCCCTGGTTACCGCCCCCCTTCCGCCGCAGCCGGTGCTGCAGGCGCTGCTTGAGCGCCTGCGCGAAGGGCTGCTGCTGTTCACCGAAGACGGGCAGGTGGCCCTGGCCAACCCGGCCGCGCAGAACCTGCTGGCCAGCGGTGAGGGCGGCGGCCTGCCACCGCCGCAGCGCCTGCGTGAACTGCTGCCGCCTGATGCATTGGAGCAGGCGCGCCAGCATGGTCACTGGAACGGCAGCCTGCCGCTGGGCGAGGGCGTGGTCATCGCCCATCTGTATCACCACGGCCCGGTGGGCCAGGGGCACTTCCTGGCGTTGTTCCGCCATATCGAAGGCCAGGAAGACTACGAACGCGAATTGCAGCAGCGTCATGCAGAGCTGCGGCAGGCCTACCTGCGCCTCAACGGTACCCAGGAAAAACTGCTGCAGTCGGAGAAAATGGCCTCGATCGGCCAGCTCGCCGCAGGCGTCGCGCACGAGATCAACAACCCGATCGGCTACGTGCACTCCAACCTGGGCAGCCTGCAGGAGTACCTGCGCAGCCTGTTCACCGTGATCGAAGCCTACGAGCGCGCATTGCGGGCGCCGGACCCGAAGGCGCTGATCCCGGAGATCGACGATATCCGTGACCGCCTGGACATCGATTTCATCAGCCGCGACCTGCCGCAGCTGATGGCCGAGTCGCGCGAAGGCATCGAGCGGGTGACGCGCATCGTGCGTGATCTGAAGGACTTCTCGTATTCCGGCCGCGACGAGTCGTGGAAGCTGGTCGACCTGCACGCGGGCCTGGAATCGACCATCAACATCATCTGGAACGAGCTGAAGTACAAGGTCACCCTGGTGCGGGAGTTCGGCCAGTTGCCGTTGGTGGAGTGCCTGCCGTCGGAATTGAACCAGGTCTACATGAACCTGCTGCTCAACGCCGGCCACGCCATCGCCGAGCGCGGCACGATTACGGTGCGCACCGGCGTTGATGGCGATCATGTGTGGGTCGAGTTTGAAGACACCGGCGGTGGCATCTCGCCGGAACTGCGCCAGCGCATCTTCGATCCGTTCTTCACCACCAAGCCGGTCGGCAGCGGTACCGGCCTGGGCCTGTCGATCTCCTACAGCATCATCAACAAGCACCACGGCCGCATCGACCTGGACAGCACCCCAGGCGTGGGTTCGCGTTTCCGCGTGGTGCTGCCGGTGAAGCAGCCGCGCTGACTGCTCAGGGTAGTGCCGGCCGCTGGCCGGCAACCTCATTGAACCCGGCATCGAGAGCAGCCGGCCAGCGACCGGCTCTACCAGGGCTTGTCCCCGACCTGGATTCGCGCTTCGGGTAGTGCCGGCCGCTGGCCGGCAACCTCATTGAACCGGGCATCGAGAGCAGCCGGTCAGCGGCCGGCGCTACCAGAGGGGATCGTTACCGCAATGGGCGATCCTCCCCGCCATCTCCGCTTTCCACCGGCGCCGGACCGGCGTTGCTGCGGCGCTGCTCCTCGTAGGTGCGGAACGCCTGGTGGATGTGCTTGCGCAGCTCGTCGTCGTTCCACGGCTTGGTCAGGAAGCGATAGATCGCACCGCGGTTGATCGCGTCGGTCACGGTGTTCAGATCGGTGTAACCGGACAGCACCAGGCGGATCGTGTCCGGGTACAGCATCTTCACCCGGCCCAGGAACTCGGTGCCGCTCATGTCGCTCATGCGCTGGTCGGACAGGATCACCTGCACGTCATTGATTGCCAGCAGGTCGAACGCATCGCGCACGTTGCCGGCGGCCAGGATGCGGTAGCCGTCGCGACGGAACAGACGCACCAGCGAGCGCAGTACGTTCTCTTCGTCGTCCAGCAATAGCAGCGTGCGGTCGGGACGGGTCTCGGCAAAGGCTTCCGGACGCAGGTAGCGGCGGCGCAGGGTCATGCCGGCGGCATCGGCCGACATCGGTTCGCCGAACAGATAGCCCTGGAACACATCGCAGTCGTTGCGGCGCAGGAAGCCCAGCTGGGCCTGCGATTCCACACCGTTGGCGATCACGGTCATGCCCAGCTGGTGGCCCATGGCGATGATCGCGCGGGCGATGGCCGCCTCACGGTTGCCGGCCGGCGCGCTCTTGATGAAGCTGCGGTCGATCTTGAGCTTGTCCACCGGGTAGCGGACCAGTGCACTCAGGCTGGAATCACCGGTGCCGAAATTGTCCAGGCTCAGGCTGATGCCTTCGTTGCGCAGATTGGCCAGCGTCTCGTGCACGAAGTTGACGTTGTTGGTCAGCGCGCTTTCGTTGATCTCCAGCGTCAGCATCTGTGCCGGCACGCCCGCGGCCTGGATCAGGCCCATGACTTCAGCGAAGAAGTTGGGCCGCAGCAGCTGCAGGGTGGAGACATTCACCGCGATGGTGAAGTCGTCGAAGCCCTGGTCGCGCCACAGGCGGGCCTGCTTCAGTGCGCCTTCCAGCACCCAGGTGCCGATCTGCACGATGATGCCCAGCCGCTCGGCGGTGCGCATGAAGCGCTCCGGCACCAGCATGCCAAGCGTCGGCGACTGCCAGCGCAGCAGCGCTTCCATGCCGACCACGTGGCCATCGCGGGCGCTGACCAGCGGCTGGTAACGCAGTTTCAGTTCGCCGTTGGGAATGGCGTCCACGATCTGGCGGGCGATGATGCTTTCGCTGTGCGCGCTCGGTGGCGTATCCACGGCGTGGATGCGCACCGCGTTGCCGCCTTCGCGGGCCGCCTGGTACAGCGCATCCTCGGCGTGATCGAGCAGGCGCGAGGTGCTGCTGGCATGGTCCGGGCACAGGCTGACGCCCAGCTTGCCGGTCATGAACAAGGTGTACGGCAGCACCGACAGCGGCAGCTCCATCTGCTGCCGGATCTCCTCTGCGAAGTCCTCCGGCAATGGCACGTCGGCAGTGCGTGGCACTGCGATCAGGAACTCATCGCTGCCGTGGCGCCACAGCTTGCCGCGACCACGCAGGTAGGACTGCAACCGCTGCGCCACCAGCACCAGGGCCTGGTCACCCACCTCGGCGCTCATGTTTTCGTTGACCGAGGCGAAGTGGTCGATGTCCACGTGCATCAACATCAGTGCGGTGCCGCCCGAGGCCGCCTCGGCGACCATCGCCTGCAGCTCGGGGTTGCCGGCGCCAAGGCGATCAGGCGCATCATCGATGCTGACCGGGGGCTGGTTGGGATTCCACATAGGCTCAGTAGTCCGGTGACTCAACGGCGGCCATGCTGGCCGCCTGGTAGGGGAGGTGTACGTCGATCAGGGTGCCTTCGCCGTGTGCGGATTCGATCCGCACATGGCCACCGACGCTCTGCGCACGCTCACGCATCACGATCAGGCCCAGCCCGCGCGGACCGTCCGGGTCGAAGCCCTCGCCATCATCACGGATCTGCAGGTGCAGGCCGCGCTGGCCGACATCGCGCAGCTGCAGCAGGACCTGGCTGGCGCGGGCATGGCGCAGGGCATTGGTCAGGCTCTCCTGCGCGATGCGGAAGCAGGCCTGCTCGATGCTGTTGTCAGGACGTTGTGGCAGCGGTTCGATCTCGGCCAGCAGTTCCACCGGCGAGGAACGGAACAGCACCCGTGCCTGCCAGCTCAGTGCGGCCTCCAGGCCCAGGGCATCCAGCTGCGGCGGGCGCAGCAGCGTGGAGATGTCGCGCAGCTTGGCCACGGTGGTGTCGGCCAGGCTGACGATCTGCGCCAGATCCTCGGCGCGGCGCTGTGGATCATGCTCGTCCTGCGCAGCATGGGCGGACAGCTTGATTGCGGTGATCGCCTGGCCGATGTCGTCGTGCAGGTCGCGCGAGATCGCGCGGCGTTCGTCTTCCTGCAGCGAGAACAGTCGGCCGGCCATCGCCTGCAGCTCACGGTTGCTGGTTTCCAGTGCAGTGCGGGTGCGTTCGGAATCGCTCAGGTCGCGCACGATCAGCAGCTTGCAGTCGCGTCCGCCATAACGCACTTCGCCCACCGCCAGGCCGGCATGGAAGCTGCGGCCATCCGCGCGCTGCATCGCCACCACGCTGCTGTGACCGGGCCCCAGGTGTGGTTGGCCTGCACGCAATTGGCTGCGCACGCGGGCCAGATCGGCGCTGTCCACCAGTGCTGACAGGGGTTCGCCCAGCAGGGTGTGGCTGCCATAGCCGAACAGGCTGGCGGCCCAGGCGTTGGCGTACAGCACGTGTTCGTCGGAGAGGATGACCACGCCGTCGGGCAGTACCCGTACCAGCTCGCGGAACTGTTCCTCGCGCTCGCGCAGCAGGCGTCGCGACTGCTCGCGCTCGGTCACGTCCTGCAGGGTGCCCAGCACGCGGTTGCGGCCGGCCTCGTCGATGCCGCTGGCCGCACGCAGATGCACCATCAAGGCGCGCCCATCCATCGACAGCAACGGCAACAGCACGTCCACCTGGACCGGCTCGCCGGAGCAGAGCTCGGCCAGCAGCTGTTCGGTCTGGGTGGCGGTGGCCGGGTCGGCCGGCACCAGCAGTTCGTCGAAGCGATGCCAGCGCCGCGCCTCGGGCGGGCGGCGACCGAGCAGGCGATAGACCTGGTTCGAATAGCGGCCAAGTCCCGTGGAGGGGTCCAGCTCCCAGGCGCCGATGCGTGCCAGCTCGTGGGCTTCTTCGACCCGCGCCAGCGCCTGGTCACGGCGCAGCTGGGCCAGGTCTTCGGCGGTGCGGTCGATGGCAATCAGCAGGCGGGCGTTGTGGCCGTCATAGCTGATGGCGTTGGAGCGAAGTTCCATCTGACGCAGGGAGCCGTCGCGCAGCTGCAGCTGGGTACGCAGGATGCATAGTTCCTCCGGTGCCTCGCGGATCGCCTCCAGCTTGGTCTGCAGTGCCTGGTCCTGGCCTGGCGGCCACAGCGAATCGATGGTCTGCTCCAGCAGTTCGTCACGGTCCCAGCCGAAGGCCGTACAGGCCGCCGGATTGGCATCGAGGATCGCCAGTGTGTCCAGGTCGTAGACCAGGATCGGGCCGGGGTTGCCTTCGAACATCTGCCGCAGGCGCAGCTCGGAGGCCTGCTGGCGTGCATGGGTGTGCAGCACATGCTCGGCCAGCGGGCGCAGCAGCAGATACAGCAGGCCGGCGCTGGCAAGGGCGAAGAACGAGCCCTTCAGGCCCTGCCACAAGGCCGCCTGCTGCGGGTCGGGCACCAGTGCCTGCACTGCAGTGTCGGTGGAGATCATCCAGGCCAGCGCCATCGCCAGGTAGCTCAGCACCACCCGGCGCCGGTCGCGGCTCAGCGCCTGCGCCATCCGCGGGTCGGGAACTGGGGCGTTGCCGGTCGGTTCTGCGGGCATGGACAGGGCGGAAGAAAGGGGCGCCGGCCATCTTACCGCGCAGGTGCGCCCAGACCACTCAATTATCCGCCGCAGGCGCCGTTAACCACTGCGTGCCCCGCTGACGGGCGTGTCATCCGGAGCAAGATCGCGTGGACCAAGGGATCATCGCCAGCCTGCTGCAGCACCCGCTTGCGTCGGCGCTGGTCATCGTCGACCGCACGGGCCGCCCGCTGGCGGCCAATCCAGCTGCGCGCGAGCATGGCCTGCCGGCGACCGTGGCTGCGTATGCGCCGATGCTGGAAGATCTGCGCCTGATGGCCGCCGATGGCGGCATCGTGGCCTGCACGCTGCCGGGTGGCCCGCACGGCCACTACGACGGCCACCTGCGCGCCGTGCATGATGGCGCCGGCAACCTGCTGGCCTTCACGCTGAGCATTCCAGAGCCGGTGCCGCTCGGCGGCGGTGGGCGCTGGGAGCTGGCGCTGGACAGCGCCGGGCACAGCCTCTGGGACTGGGACATTCCCAGCGACCGTGTGGTGCGCACCCCGGCACTGGGCGATGAAACCGCTACCGAGATTCTGGCCCGCGTGCACAGCGAGGACATCGCACAGGTGCGGGCTGCACTGGATGAGCATCTGCGTGGCTTGAGCGAACAGTACAGCGCACAGTTCCGTTTCCGCCAGGGCGACGGCCAGTGGCGTTGGGTACTGGACCGCGGCCGCGTGATCGCGCGCACCGCAGATGGTCAGCCGCTGCGCATGGTCGGCACGCATACCGATATCGAACAACAGAAGCAGCTGGAAGGGCTGCTTCAGGAGCAGCAGCTGCACCTGAGCGAGGCCCAGCGCATCGCCAGCATGGGCAGCTGGTCGTTCGACCCCAACAGCGGTCATTTCTGGTGGTCGCCGGAGCTGCGTTCGCTGCTGGCGTTGGAGCAGGGGGCCGTACCCGGCCAGCGGCGCTGGCTGAAGCAGCTGCATCCGCGCTCGCGTGGTGCGCTACGCGCAGCATGGCGACGCTTGTGGCGCGATGGCCGGGCCGCCAACATCGAACTGGAACTGACCCGGGGCAACGAACCGTCGCAGCATCTGCGGCTATGGATGCAGCCGCTGCTGGACATGGATGGCCAGCCCAAGCGACTGCTCGGCCAGGTGCAGAACATCACCGAGCAGCACCAGACCGATGCACTGATCCGCTGGCGTACAGAACTGCTCAACCGCGTGTCCGCGCTGGGCCGCATCGGCGGCTGCGAGATCGAAGTGCAGACCCGGCACATGCAGTGGACCGAGGAGTGCTACCGCATCCACGGCCTGCGCAAGGAGCCGATCACCCTCGACCAGGCACTGGCGCTGTACACCGAGGATTCGCGCAATGCCTTCGACGCCGCGTTGGTCCGGATTGCCGGCGGCGGGCTGCCCGAACAGTTGGACCTGTGCTTCTACCGCCAGTCCGGCCTGCGCGTGTGGGTGCAGGTATTGATCGAGCTGGATCGTCGCGATGGCCTGCCGCCGCGCTTCGTGGTGCTGTTCCGTGACATCACCCGCGAGCGCGAGGCCAACGAGCGCATCGAGCTGCTGGCCCACTACGACCTGCTGACCGGCCTGCCCAATCGCGTGCTGCTCGGCGAACAGACCGCCGAAGCCATCGAGGAAGCGCGCGACCGCGGCACCTCGCTGGCGATGTTGTTCATCGACCTGGACGGCTTCAAGACCATCAACGACAGCTTCGGTCATGCCACCGGTGATGCGCTGCTGAAGGCCGCCGCCACCCGCCTGCACCAGAACCTTCGCAACAACGACCTGTTCGGCCGCTTCAGTGGCGACGAGTTCATCGTCGTGCTGCGCGACCTGGCCGAGCCGGAAGACGCCGGCCACGTGGCGCGGAAGCTGATCGCTTCGCTGGCCGAGCCATTGCGCCGTGGCGAGACCACGTTGAAGGTCGGTGCCAGCGTCGGCATCGCGATGCTGGGCGATGCGCAGACCGATTTCGATTCACTGCTGCGTGCCGCCGACGCCGCGATGTACGCGGCCAAGGAAGCGGGGCGCAACACCTACCAGTACTACAGCCAGGACGCATTGGCCCGCATCCAGCGCAAGCTCGAGTTGGAGCATGCCCTGCACGGCGCGATCGAACGCGAAGAGTTCAGCCTGGCCTACCAGCCGCTGCTGCATGCGCACCAGGGCGAGCCACCGGCGATCGAGGCACTGCTGCGCTGGCATCGGCCCGGCATCGGCTACTGCAGCCCGGCCGAGTTCATCCCCATCGCCGAGAAGTGCGGCGAGATCGTGCGGATCGGCGACTGGGTACTGAATGAGGCCTGCCGCCAGGCGATCGCCTGGGACCGGGCTGGCCTGTGTTTCGACCGCATCGCGGTCAATGTGTCGGCGGTGCAGTTGCGTGATCGTGGCTTTGCCGAGCGGGTGATCGAGATCTGCCATGCCCACGGCTGGCCGCCGCAGCGGCTGGAGCTCGAGCTGACCGAGTCGGCGTTGATCCGTGACACCGACATCCTGCGTCACTGCTTCGACGTGCTGGAACGGCATGGCGTGCCGCTGGCGGTGGATGACTTCGGTACCGGCTTCTCGAACCTCAATTATCTCAACCGCTTCCCGGTGGGCCGCCTGAAGATCGACCGCAGTTTCGTGCAGGGCATGCTGCATGACTCGGGCACGGCCGAAGTGACCCAGGCCATCGTGCACCTGGGCCACGCGCTGGGCATGAAAGTGGTGGCCGAGGGCGTGGAAACGCACCAGGAAGAAGACATGCTGCGTCGCCAGGGCTGCGACGAGATCCAGGGCTACCTGTACTCGCGCCCGCTCAGCCCGCGCGACCTTGCGCAGTGGCTGCGCCAGCAGCACGCCGCGCCCGGGCGCACCGACGCTGCCAGCGAGGTCGTGCTGGCACGCTGAAGTTGGCGCCGGGCCTTGCCCGGCGGGATCGCCGTACGCCGACGCACCGCTCTGGTAGGTGTCGACCTTGGTCGACACGGATGCCGGTGCTCGCGATCATCCACGCATGGCGTGGATCTACTGCGATGCGGCAACCATTCGCTGCGGAAATTCGGAGCGAAGCCGTGCGCGCACTGCTTCCACTACATGTGCATAGCGTCGGCGCTGGATGAAATAGCCCATGTAGAACAGCAGCAGGGCCACCAGCATCGGCGACGCAGCCGGGCGGACCAGGATGATGGGCACCAGCATCAGTGTCAGGCCCAGCGCGAACCAGCTGCACCGCCCGACCACCCGCACCTCCCTGCGTTGCGCGTCGATCATCACCCGCCCGCGCATCAGCGGAAAGTAGCGACCGGCAAAGCTCGGCGTGAAGCTCTCGCGAAAGGCGACACTGCCGTCCGGCAGCGCGCGGAATACCAGGCGCAGCCAGGTATCGGCCGGCAGATCATGCTCCAATCCGGCTAGCGAAAGCTGCGCCAGCTCTGCGGGCGTAGCGGCGATGCGCTGATTGAACAGGACGATGCCTGTGCGGAAGAAGAACGGCGCCCACAGCACAAGCAGCAGGACTTCGATCAACAGCACGGCGATCAGGGCGATGGCCATCGGTCTTCCATGAACGGGACCGGGGCATCATGCCATAGCGAATACGCCACGCCAGTAGATCCACGCCGTGCGTGGATGTTGCCCGGAACCAGCTACCGTCCTCGCGGGGCGGTCCAGTGAATCGAGCAGTCTCCTGGATTCAATCGTCTTCCACCAGATCGCTGAGATCCAGAATCTGTGGATCAACACTGTGCGCGACGATGCTTCGGAGCATTCCAGCCTTTGGCCGTAGGGCGTAGCAATGCATCGTATGGATGGGATTGAATTCCAGCCACGGGCAGGACGAGTGCCCCACGATAACCGGCATGTTGAAATTGATGTCTTTTGGATCATCCAGTGGAAGGGTCCATTTGCCGCCGTGATGCTCCCACACTACATCGCCCAGATATCGTGCAAACACAATCCTCAGGCCATCCTGTTCGTCCTCCGACAACGTTGCAGCCATCGTCGTGTACAGCGTCTCCAGGCGATCAAGGCTCTCCAGGCTGCCGTCAAGGTCGACGCCGCGGAGCTGTGCTTGTTCGATCAGCCATTCAATCTGATCGTCCATGATGATCAGAAACTGTTCGAAGGTTTCTCGCGCTTCTTCCGGATTGAATGCCATGCGGCCACCAGGGAGGGAGAGCGACGAGTGTGCCCCGGGCCTGTGATCCACACCATGCAACAAGTCCGAAAGGGTGGAGGGGCGATCGCATGCACCCACGCATGGCGTGGATCTACCGTTTCATCAATGCGATGCCTGCAATGGAATAGCTGGCGATCAACAGCCCGAACACGTACTCCGCGACGATGATCAGCCAGAAGGTCATCGGCTCGATGTCCCGCCATGCATCAATGGTGCCGGAGCGGTGATGGCTCAGATGAACATGCCCGGTGTTGATGGCAGTTGCCGGCGCCCAGGCAAATAGAAAGGCCATCAGCATGAAGAGCAGGCTGCCGAACAGGAATGCGACAGGTCTATGCCGGGGTGGCCGCAAAGTGGCGTAGGCGGGGCGCCAGGTGAAGGTGACCGCGATGAGCACCATCACAGCAAATCCCAGCCAGGTCATGAACGTGGTGCTCATGCGACGACACTCCGTGTCCAGCCGTAGGTGGCATGGGCGGATCATGCCATGGGTTTGGAGCGGGTGGTGGTGAAGACCATCCACGCATGGCGTGGATCTACCTCAAGGCTTCCCCATCCAACCCCAGGTCCCACGCCAGACCCAGCAGCGCGTCGTCCGTGCGGGACAGGGCAGGGCGCGCATCGGCCAGCTGCTGCAGTTCGCGGATCTCCTCGCGGGCCACCTCTTCCAGCTGCTGCAGCTGCTCACGCACGCTCGCGTTGCGCGGGCGCTCGGTGTCGGCGAGGGAGGGCAGGGCGCGGATCAGGGTCATGGTGCGTGTACAGGATGCATCCAACGGCGGGTTACAGGCAAAGGCCCCGGACGAACCGGGGCCTTGCGGGCTGCCGGCGGCGGCAGCGGACATCAGGATCAGAACAGCTCGACGGTGCCGGCGCCCATGCTCTGCTGGGCAACCGGCTTGTGCGGCGGGCGTTCCCATTCGCTGCGCAGTTCGCGCAGGCGGCTGCCGGTGCGCTGCAGGGCGGTGGCGATCTCTTCGTCGAACACGCCGCCATTGCGGTGCAGCAGTTCCTGCAGGGCCACTGCCTCGCGGTTGATCGCGGTCAGGCGGTCCAGGTGGGTGTGCACGCCGCCCAGCGCCTGGGTGGCGATGTCTTCGAACTGCAGGGCGCGCACGGCTTCGGCCACGCTGCCATCGATCGAACGGGCGCAGTCGGAGACTTCGCGCATGCCATCACCCAGCGACGCATTGATCTGCGCGACGTTGTCGAGCATCGCCGCCGCTTCCTGGCGCGCTTCGCGGGAGCGGTCCATGTCACGCGAGGCCATGTGCGAGACCGTCTCGCGCACCTTGGCAATGGCGTCCTTGGAGCTGTGCGCCAGCTTGCGGATCTGCTCGTTGAAGGTGGTCGAGCGCTCGGACAGGTTGCGCACTTCGTCGGCGACCACCGCGAAGCCACGACCGGCTTCACCGGCACGCGCGGCTTCGATGGCGGCGTTCAGCGCCAGCAGGTTGGTCTGGTCCGCGATCGACTTGACGTCTTCCAACAGCGCGAAGATGCCATCCAGGTGCTGCGCCATCTGGTCGATGTGCTGCACGGTGGTGCTGCTCTGGCCGCTCACCTGTTCCAGTGCTTCCACCAGCTGTTCCATGCGGTTGCTGGCGTGCTGGGCGAAACGGGCAACGTCGAGGCCGGCATTGCCTTCATCACCGGCGCGGTCGACGATGCGCGACAGGGCCTGGCTCTGCTGGCGCGACTTGCGGTTCATGGCGTCGAAGCTGCCGCCCAGGCTGGACACCGCCTGGCGGATCAGGTCACGGGCGCGTTCCACTTCGCCGCGCGAGCCGTCGATCTCGTTGCCGACGAAGTTGCGCAGTTCGGTCAGCAGCTGGTCCTGCTCACGCAGGACACGGGCGTGTTCCGGGGAACGGTGCGCCTGGGCGCGGGTGGTCCACCACGCAAAGCCGAGCCAGCTCAGCGTCATCGTGGTCAGGATCGCCCAGCGCAGGGCGGCCGGCCATTCGAAACCGATGGCGAAGGGGAGCAGCAGGGTCAGAGCCAGGGGGGCGGCCAGACGGATGAAAATGCGTGAGTACATGGACGTTCTCGGGAGGTGCACGGAGGATGTATCGGCCGTACCCCCTTTCTCTTTAACGTCGAAATGCCTCGAAGTGCATTCTGAATGCGCCGGTTTTCCGACGCCTCGGCGGCTTCGGGGTCAGAGCCCTTTCCTTGCCGGAAAGGGATCCGACCCCATGGGGCTCAGGCCAGCTGCCGGTCCACGGCCTCGATCATTGCCTTGCGGCTGAACAGGAAGTCCCAGTAGCTGCCGCCCAGCTGGCGCCACAGCACCGCTGAACGCACCGCGGCCAGCAGCAGGGCGCGGATCTCGGCGACCACACCGGCCTGGCCCAGGTAATGCGGGTTGCCCTGCACCATCACCCGCGGCTTCAGGTGGCTGATGGTGTCGGCGTACAGGCCACCCAGGTTGGCCAGCACGTCCGGGTGCCCACTGTCGCCCAGCTCGACGGCCTGGCGCTGGGCGCGTTCGATGCCCGAGGCGACCTTGTTCACGGTGGCGCCGTCCTGCACGAAGCGGCGCTCCAGCTGCAGCACCGACAGGGCCAGCTTGGGCAGGATCGGGTCCTGGCCCTGGCTGCGGAAGTAGTTGTGCAGCAGGCGCAGCCCAGCCTTCAATGCATGGCGGTCACCGAACACCTCCTGCGGCGAAGACGCATCGACGCGGAACACGCTGTCCACGGCGGTGCGCACGGCGGCGGCGTCGGAATGGCCGGTATCGGCGATGCGGCGTACCTGCTGCAGGGCCTGGGCAATGCCGGCCAAAGCCAGGACGCGGTCGTCGACAGTGAAACTCATGCAGCGATTACCTCAAAAGGGGAAGGGGTGGTGCGCAGGCGCTGTTCCAGCGGCGCATCGGTGGCGGCGATCACCGCGCCACCCAGGCACACATCACCGTCATACAGCACCAGTGATTGACCGGGAGTAACGGCGCGCTGCGGGCGCGCAAAGGTGACCAGCACGCTGCCATCGTCCAGCACCTCGACCGTACACGGCTCGTCGGGCTGGCGGTAGCGGGTCTGCGCGGTGCATTCGAAGCGCCGTGCCGGCGGCGCGCCGGCAATCCAGTGCGCGGTTTCCGAACGCAGGCGGTCGGACAGCATCCACTTGCTGTCGCGGTCCTGGTCCACGTACAGCACGTTGCTGGCCACATCCTTGCCGACCACGTACCACGGCGCGGCCGGGCGGCCGCGCACGCCGCCGATGTTCAGGCCCTCGCGCTGGCCCAGGGTGAAATAGAACACGCCTGGGTGCTCGGCGATCACACTGCCGTCGGCCGGGTCGAGGATCTGGCCGGGTTTGGCCGGCAGGTAACGGCCGAGGAATTCACGGAAGTCGCGCTCACCGATGAAGCAGATGCCGGTGGAGTCCTTCTTGGCGTGGGTCGGCAGGCTGACGTCACGCGCGATCCGGCGCAGGTCGGTCTTTTCCAGGTCGCCGATCGGGAACAGGGTGGCCGCCAGCTGCGCCTGACCCAGCTGGTGCAGGAAGTAGCTCTGGTCCTTGGAACGGTCGGCGCCACGCAGCAGCAGCCACTGGTGGCCGCGCTGGGTCACCCGCGCGTAGTGGCCGGTGGCAATGCGCTCGGCGCCCAGCTCGCGGGCGGCATCCAGGAAGTGCTTGAACTTCACTTCGCGGTTGCACAGCACGTCCGGGTTCGGGGTGCGGCCGGCCGCGTACTCGGCCAGGAAGTGCTCGAACACCCCCTGCCAGTACTCGCTGGAGAAATCACGGAAGTGGAACGGGATACCGAGCAGGCCGCAGATGGCCACCGCATCGCGGCGGTCGTCCTCGGCGCGGCAGTCGCCGCTGCCGTCGTCGGCCCAGTTCTGCATGAACAGACCGGCTACGGCCTCGCCCTGCTGCACCAGCCGCCAGGCGGCGACCGAGGAGTCGACGCCACCGGAGACGCCCACCATCACGCGCGGAGTGCTCATGCGACCTCCCGGACCAGCGAAAGCGGATGGCGCTGGCCACCCAGGAAATCAGCCACCACCTGCCAGACCAGTGGGCTGCGCAGTCGCTCCGTGGCGGCCTGCAGCTCGGCCGGGGTCAGCCACAGCGCGCGATCGATGCCGGTGTCCAGCGGCTGCGCCGGGTCGTGCGAGACCGGACGCGCCGCATAGCAGAAGCGCAGGAAGGTGGTGCCGTCGCCGGCCGTCCACTGGTAGCAGCCGATGAAATGGGTCAGCTGCACCGTCCAGCCGGTTTCCTCGCGGGTCTCGCGCAGGGCTGCCTCGGCCAGGCTTTCGCCCGGCTCGAGGTGGCCTGCCGGCTGGTTCAGCACCTGGCGGCCGTCGATGGTCTCCTCGACCAGCAGCACGCGGCCACCGTCGACCACCACGGTGGCGACAGTGGCGTGCGGTGCCCAGCGCGGGTCCGGCGTGGTGTTCAACTCAGAACTCGTCCTTCTTGGTCAGTTCCAGCTCCATGGCGTCGGCGGTGCGGATGGCCGCATCGATGGCGTCGCTGAGCTGGTCGGCCGTGGCATCGGCGTCGATCTTGACCACGAACATGGCGGTGGTGTCCTGTTTCACCCAGCCGCCCATCTTGGCGTCCTGCGAATCTTCCAGCAGGCGGTTGGCTACGGCCACCGGGAACTGCTTGGTCTTGGCGTTGTAGGCCGGCGACCAGATCTCGCGGATGTTGTGGGTGCCGAAATCTTCCACCGACGAGCGCACGTAGACCATCTGGGTGCGATCACCCTCGACGTCGAACACCATGCGGTAGTCGCCGTCCTCGTCGACCTCGTAGGTATAGCCCAGCTTGTCCAGGTGGCGGGCCACGGCCTTGTCGGCCTGGGTCTCGGCGGCGGCGGAGCCGGCGGCGGCCAGGGCGATCAGCAGGGCGGGAAGAAGGGTCCTTTTCATGAAGATCCTGTGAAACAGTGTTGAGAGAGGGTGCAATTGTGACGGTGGGCGTGCGTGCCGTCCAATCTGCGGCAGGCCGACGCAGGCTGGCCCGTGCCTCTATAATGGGCAGATGCCCCATGAGTCTTCCCCCGATTCCCATCACGAGCACGGCGTTGCCGTGGAGCCCGCGCGCCCGGAAGTGGCGCCGCCGCCGTTCTACCAGGTGATGCTGCTCAACGACGACTACACCCCGATGGATTTCGTGGTGGACGTGCTGCAGCAGTTCTTCAGCATGGACCTGGACAAGGCCACGCAGGTGATGCTGCACGTCCATACCCGTGGCCGCGGCGTGTGCGGGGTGTTCACCCGCGAAGTGGCCGAGACCAAGGTCGCCCAGGTCAACGAGTACTCGCGGATGAACCAGCACCCGCTGCTGTGCACGATGGAAAAGGCCTGACCGGCTGCCGGTTTTCGTCCGGGCACATCGACTCCGGACCCGGTGTGCCCACCAAGGTGGGCACCTACCAAGGCAGGGGCCTGTATCGATAGTGGATGGGGCGTGCCCACCAAGGTGGGCATCTACCAGAGCGCGGGATCAGCCCTCCGCCAACGCCTCCAGCGCCATCCGCGCCACCGCCTCGTCGACTTCGGCGGGGTCGCCATCATCCCGGAACCACACCGCTGACAGCCCCGCGCTGGCTGCGATCCAGCGCAGCAGGCGCGTGCGTTCCAGGCCCGCCAGCGCGCCGACCTGTTCCAGCCGGGTGGCAAACCGCTCGGGTCGGGTGGCCACATGGATGCCGGGGCCGCACAGGTCCGGATTGCTGAACATCGTCGTGTAATCGAACGCGCGGTCGCCCAGCAGCCGCTTCGGGTCGATCGCCAACCAGCCGCGCGCGCCGAAATCCAGCACGTTGTCGTGGTGCAGGTCGCCGTGCAGCGGCCGGATCTCCTGTTCCTGCTGCAGCAGTCCCTCCGCCAGTGATCTGCACTGTTCCAGCAGTGTCGGCAGCGCAGCCCTTGGCTGCAGCAGGTCGGCGAACCATGTTCGCAGGCAGACCAGTTCCGCTGGCGGCGCGCCCCGTGGCCGGTGCAGCCGTTGCAGGACCTGGCACAGGACCGTGGTGCAGGTGTCATCGTCGCCCTTGATCGAGCGTTGCCGCAGTGAGTCGCCGCCGGCACGTTCGATCAGGATCGCCGGCCCCTCGTGGGCCAGCAGGCGGGCGGCGCCGTCACCGTCCCACCAACGCAGCAGGCGATGGCTGTTCTGCTCTTCGGTTTCGCTGCTGATCTTCAGCATGGCCGGCTCGCCGGTGGCGGTCAGCACCGGCCAGAGCCGGGCATGGGGCGTTTCGATGGCTGCGCCATCACGCCGCAATCGCCAGCGGCTCAGGTAGGGTTCGCTCATGCTGGGTGGGCTGTCCTGGAGTGAATGAAGATCAAGCGATTCGCACTGATAACGCCATCTGAACGCAGCAATCCGCTAGGGTGATGGAAATCGCGTAGTCAGGCCGCATATTGTCCCCATCTGCCGCCGGAGTAATCCATGTTCAGCAAAGACCTCGAACACACCATCGGCCAGTGCTACAAGCGCGCCCGTGAGGCCCGGCATGAGTTCATGACGGTCGAACACCTGCTGTTGGCACTGCTCGACAACCCGTCCGCCCAGGCCGTACTGAAGGCCTGTGGCGCCGACGCCGAACGCCTGCGCCAGGAGCTGGAGCAGGCCATCGAGGCCTCCGTGTCCCGCCTGGCCGAAGATGACGGCCGCGATACCCAGCCGACCCTGGGCTTCCAGCGCGTGTTGCAGCGGGCCGTTTACCACGTGCAGTCCTCGGGCAAGAAGGAGGTCACCGGCGCCAATGTGCTGGTCGCCATCTTCGGCGAGAAGGACTCGCACGCCGTCTACTACCTCAACCAGCAGGATGTCACCCGGCTGGATGTGGTCAATTACCTGTCCCACGGCATCGCCAAGCTGGGCGAGGAAGGCGAGCAGCCGTCGTCCTCCTCCGAGGGCGAAGGCCGCATCGAAGGCGGGGAGGGCGAGCCGAAGGGTGATGCCCTGACCGAGTTCGCCAGCAACCTCAACGAACAGGCCCGGGCCGGTCGCATCGACCCGCTGGTCGGCCGTGCCGACGAGATCGAGCGCACCATCCAGGTCCTGTGCCGCCGCCGCAAGAACAACCCGCTGTACGTGGGTGAGGCGGGCGTAGGCAAGACCGCCATCGCCGAGGGCCTGGCCCGCCGCATCGTCGAGGGCTCGGTGCCCGACGTTCTGGCCGATGCGGTGATCTATTCGCTCGACCTGGGCGCGCTGGTGGCCGGCACCAAGTACCGCGGCGACTTCGAGAAGCGCCTGAAGAGCGTGCTGACCGCGCTGAAGAAGGTGCCCAATGCGGTGCTGTTCATCGATGAGATCCACACCATCATCGGTGCTGGCTCGGCGTCGGGCGGCACCATGGATGCCTCCAACCTGATCAAGCCGGCGCTGGCGTCCGGAGAGCTGCGCTGCATCGGCTCGACCACCTTCCAGGAGTACCGTGGCATCTTCGAGAAGGACCGGGCGCTGGCCCGCCGCTTCCAGAAGATCGACATCGTCGAGCCGACCGTCGGCGAGACCTACGAGATCCTGCAGGGCCTGAAGTCCAAGTACGAGCTGCACCACGGTGTGACCTATTCCGACGAGGCTCTGCAGGCGGCGGTGGACCTGTCGGTGAAGCACATCGGCGACCGCCTGCTGCCGGACAAGGCCATCGACGTGATCGACGAGGCAGGCGCCCGCCAGCGCCTGCTGCCGGAAGGCCAGCGCAAGGAACTGATCGACGTCGAGGAAGTGGAGGCGATCGTCGCCAAGATGGCGCGTATCCCGACCAAGCAGGTCAGCGCCACCGACAAGGATGTGCTGCAGCACCTGGAGCGCAACCTGAAGATGGTGATCTTCGGCCAGGACCCGGCCATCGAGACGCTGTCCTCGGCGATCAAGCTGGCCCGTTCGGGCCTGGGCAACCCGGAAAAGCCGATCGGCAACTTCCTGTTCGCCGGTCCGACCGGTGTCGGCAAGACCGAGGTGACCAAGCAGCTGGCGCTGCAGCTGGGCATCGAACTGGTCCGCTTCGACATGTCCGAGTACATGGAGCCGCATTCGATCAGCCGCCTGATCGGTGCGCCTCCGGGCTACGTCGGCTTTGACCAGGGTGGCCTGTTGACCGAGAAGATCGTCAAGACGCCGCACTGCGTGCTGCTGCTGGATGAGATCGAGAAGGCGCACCCGGACATCTTCAACATCCTGTTGCAGGTGATGGACCGCGGCGTGCTGACCGATACCAACGGTCGCGAGGCCAACTTCAAGAACGTCGTGCTGGTGATGACCACCAATGCCGGTGCGGCGCAGGCCTCGCGGCGTTCGATCGGCTTCACCAAGCAGGACCATGCCACCGACGCGATGGAGACCATCCGCCGCAGCTTCACCCCGGAATTCCGCAACCGCCTCGACGCGGTGGTGCAGTTCCAGGCGCTGGGCTTCGAGCACATCCTGCGCGTGGTCGACAAGTTCCTGATCGAGCTGGAGATGCTGCTGCAGGACAAGCACGTCAGCCTGTCGGCCACCCCGACCGCGCGCGACTGGCTGGCCCACCATGGTTTCGACCCGCTGATGGGTGCCCGCCCGATGGCCCGCGTGATCCAGGACAAGATCAAGCGTCCGCTGGCCGACGAGCTGTTGTTCGGCAAGCTGGTCAACGGTGGCAAGGTCAGCATCGATGTCCGCGATGACGAGCTGGTGGTCGAGACCCAGGCTGAGCCGGAGCGGCTGCTGCCGGTCACGGTGGAGTGAGCTGATGCCATAGGCTTGGCGTGAAAGACTGGAAATGACAAGGGCGGCTTCGGCCGCCCTTGTTGTTTCCAGTGGGGCTGTCGTCCGCGGCCTTGCTTGAACGGAACGGAGGTGCCAATGCTGTCTTCTGGTCGCGATGGGGTGTTGTCCTGTTTGTATCGCGAAACGATACAGGATACAGTGATGATCATCGGTTTTCGCCACAGGGGCCTCGAGCGGCTCTACCGTTCCGGCAGTAGTAGTGGAATCCGCCACAGTCACGCCAGCAAGGTGTTGTTGATCCTGTCGATCCTGGATGTTGCTTCGGGTCCTGAGGATCTGGCCATGCCTGGATTGCGTTTGCATAAGCTCCGGGGCGGCCTGAAAGGGCATTGGTCTGTATGGGTCAATGGAAACTGGCGGATTACCTTCCGTTTCGCCGGCAGCGACGTGGAGCTGCTGGATTACCTGGACTATCACTGAGGCCGCGCATGATTCATCACCATCCGCATCCCGGGCAGGCGATCAAGGCAATGGTCTTTGATCCAATGGATCTGTCTGTGACCGAAGCAGCCGAGCGCCTGGCAATGTCGCGGGTAGCCCTTTCGCGGGTTCTGAACGGCAAGGCGGGCATCAGTCCTGACCTGGCCATCCGCCTTGAGATGGCGGGGGTGAGTACTGCGGTTTTCTGGATGGGGCTGCAATCCAGCTACGATCTCTGGTTGGCACGGCAGCGCGCGCAACCGAGAGTGTTGTCGCTGGTTGCCGCGACGCGTTGACGTATATCGCGACAAGGGCGGCTTCGGCCGCCCTTGTCCTGTCTGGGCTCAGCGGCTGCGGCGGCGCGCCTCACGCTTGAATCGCTCGGCATCGATCGGCTCGATGCGTGCAACCTCGCAGCTGCCGCGACCTGTGTCCAGTGCGCTTCGGCCCTCGCTGCAGAGCTCGTCAGCTTCTTTGCCGTCGGTCTTGAAGCCGAGGCGGGTGGCCAGTACGGCAGAAGGGCAGCTGTTGCGGAAATGCACAACATAGTGGTCTTCGCCGGAGCGAAGCAGGATGTTCTTGTCGGCGCCGGCGCGAACGATCTGCTGTTCGCCGGTCAGTGATACGCACTGTGCCGGCGCGGTGTCGGCGGCATGGGCGGACGACGCCAGCAGGGTGACGGCAGACAAAGCCAGGGGGATGAGCAGGGAAGACAGGTTCATGGCGGGGCAGGGGGCAGCGATCCGGACTGGATCGGATCCCAAGATGCCGCCGCCGCTGCAAATGCGAATCTGCCGCAAGCAGGGCTGACCGACGCCACGGTGAGATCGGTCACGATGACCTTTGGCGCCTCAGGCCGCGATCGAACGGAATCCCTGCTGGCGCCCCTGGTCGCCGCCGTCTTCGATGACAAAGGCGACCGCCTCGTGCGGAATGTGCAGGCGCTGCTTGAGGGTGCTGCCCATATGCGGAATCTCGCGCTGCACGGCCAGGTACAGCGGGTGCGAGGCGTCCATGCTGGTGCAGACCAGGCAGGGCTGGCCGAACCAGGTGCCGTCCGGGCCCTTGCTGGCGTAGCAGCGGCTGGTGACGGACTGGGGGTCCAGGACGATCAGGTAGGTCATGCGCGCAACGCCTTCTGTGAAGAACGCATTGAGTCTAGAGTCGCGGCGCGATGCGGTATTTCGGACAGGGACGAAAATCGAGCGGTCCCGGTGCCGGTCGCTTTCTTCCGCGCACGACAAAGGGCCAGCAGCGAGGCCGGCCCTGTCGGAGTGGCGCAATGCGCCGACCGCTTACTTCATGCGGTAGGTGATACGACCCTTGGTCAGGTCGTACGGGGTCATTTCAACTTTGACCCGGTCACCGGTGAGGATGCGGATGTAGTTCTTGCGCATGCGGCCGGAGATGTGGGCGATGATTTCGTGCCCATTTTCCAGACGAACGCGGAAAGTGGTGTTCGGCAGCGTCTCGCTGACGGTGCCCTCGAACTCGATGGAATCGTCTTTCGACATGTAGTCCTGTGCGGTTCAGAAAACGGCCACGCTGGGCCTAAGGCGCGGTATTTTACGCGTGATGGGCCCGGCTTGCAAAGTTTGTGTTAACCCCCGGCCAAACGCTGTGCTGGCAAGCGTCCTACCGCCTGGGTCCAGGGGCCTTCACGGCCGTCACGGTGGACGGCCTGGCGGACGTGTTCCAGAAAGTCCGCGCGCGGCAGGTGCTCGGCGCCCATCCGCAGCAGGTGCGGATTCTCCACCTGGGCATCGATCAGTTCCCAGCCCCAGCCACACAGGGTGGCTGCCAACGCGGCCAGGGCGATCTTGGAGCCGCCACTGGCGCCACTGAACATGCTCTCGCCGAAGAACATGGCGCCGATCGCGACGCCGTAGATGCCGCCGACCAGTGTCTGCCGATCCCAGACTTCGAAGGAATGGGCGAAGCCAAGGTCGTGCAGTTGGCTGTAGGCCTCGACCATCGCCGGGCTGATCCACGTACCGTCCTGGCCAGGGCGTGGTGCGGCGGCGCAGGCGCGCATCACCTGGCTGAAGGCGGTGTCGGCGGTGACCTCCCACGTGCTGCTGCGCAACTGGCGGCGGAAGCGGCTGGACAGGTGCACGCCATCGGTGCGGAACACCATGCGCGGGTCCGGCGACCACCACAGGATTGGCTCGCCCTCGCTGAACCACGGAAAGATTCCGCCGGCGTAGGCATTGAGCAGACGCACCGGATGCAGGTCGCCGCCCACCGCCAGCAGGCCATCGGGCTGGCGCAGTGCGGTCTCGGCCGGAGGGAAGGGGGCGTCCGGCGCATCCGCCAGGCGCCAGGGCAGCTGGCGGGTCATGGGGCCATTGTATTCGTCGTGGTGATTCGTGATGTCTGGCACCATCACTGTTCACCGGCAAGGAGCCTCCGAATGAGTGACTCGATCAGCGCCATCCTCGACCTGCATGACGCCCCGCGCACGCGCAACGACAGCCAAGGCATGCTGCTGTCACTGGCCACTGAACAGCCGCGTCAGCTGGGAGAGTTGATGCTGCAGGCGCTGGCGCGGCCTTCGCCGGGCTCGGCCTTCCTCGACATGGCACTGGACCTGCTGCCGGATGACGCGGTGCCCGCGGTCGCGGCCGATGCGTGGCGCCGCTATCGCGCGGGCGAGCGCGGTGACGTGTTGACGAGCGTGATGGAGTTCGCCAGCTATCAGGCGCCGCAGGTGCTGCAGGGCGATTGGGAGGCATTGCTGGCGGTCGCCAGTGAGGATGAGGTGCAGTTGGCCGCGCAGGTCTGGCAGGGCCTGCCCAGCGCGACGGCCGCGCATTGGGCGCAGATCCTGGCCGAAGCCGATGACGATCGCGAAATGGCGCGGGCCAGGGCGCTGCTGCTCGCCGCCCAGTCCGAGACCTACGCCATTGCTCGCGGCTACCTGGTCGACTGGGGGCGGTTGGATGCCGAGGTCTGGGCGCACTGGGCCGGCGTCGCCGAAGGTCCGCAGCCGCGTCGCCTGCATGGCGAGCGGCCATTGCACTTCCGCTTTGGCCGCGAACAGCATCGCGCGCAGCAGGCGGACGAGCCGAGCTGGCGCAGGCGCATCTGGCGGCTGCACCCGACCTGGAATGGTGGGCAGGTGCATCACGCCGGGCACATGGGAGGACCACTGGAAGCGCTGTGTGGCAGCTGCCATGCGCCGCTGCAGCGCCTGCTGCGGACCGATGCTGCCGCGCTGCAGCCGGGCGCGTCGGGCGAGATCACGCTGGGGCTGTGTCTGGACTGCTGCGGCTGGGAAGACCCGCCCGTGCGTTTCTATCGCCATGATGCGGCCGGCCTGCCCAGCTGCCACCCCAGCCAGCACCGTGAGGTACCGAACACACCCACCGACAGTGGCGACCTGATGCAGGCCGAGGTGGGCCTGGTGGCGCTCGAAAGCGCGCGCTGGCAGCAACAGGACTGGGGCCAGTCCAATCATCGGCAGAACCTGTCGCGCGTGGGCGGCGCGCCGAGCTGGGTGCAGAGTGCCTGGTACCCGGCGTGCATCGATTGCGGCGAAGAGATGCCGTTCGTGATGCAGCTGGATTCGACACTGCCGACCACGGGTGAGGGCACGCTGCTGTGGGGCAGCGGCGGCATGCTCTATACGTTCTGGTGTGCAAAGTGCCGGGTGAGCGGGCACTTCTGGCAGTGCACCTGAGCACAGCGCCCTCGCTATTGCCTTGGTAGGTGCCAACCTTGGTTGGCACGCTTTTCGGCACCGCGCCAATCGAGCAAGCGCGCCTCTACGGTTCTACGCGGAACGGCCCATGCCCCTGCAGCTCCTGCTGGTAGCGCCGCACACTCTGTCGCTCCTGCCGGCACCACTCCTGCAGCGCTTCCGCGAAGTCCGGATCGGCCACCCAGTGCCGGCTGTGCACCTGCGTCGGCAGGAAACCGCGTGCCAGCTTGTGCTCGCCCTGTGCGCCCGGCTCGAAGCGGGTCAGCCCTTCGCGCAGGCAATACTCGATGCCTTGGTAGTAGCAGGCCTCGAAGTGCAGGCCGGGCAGGGTGGCGCCGCCCCAGTAACGGCCGTACAGGGTGTCGCCACCGCGCAAGCACAGCGCGCCGGCAATCGGCTCGCCGTCCTGTTCGGCCAGGAACAGCACCAGCTGGCGGCCCAATGAAATGGCCAGATGGCGCAGGAAGGCCTCGGTCAGCGCCGGGGCGTTGCCGTACTCGAGGAACGTCTGCAGGTAGAAGCGATACATCGCCTGCAGGTCGGCACGGCTGGCTTCATCGCCGTGCACCACGCGGAAGGTGATGCCCTGGCGGGTGACCTTGGCCCGTTCCTGGCGGATGTTCTTGCGATGCTTGTGGTCCATCGCGCCGAGGAACTGCTCGAACGTGGCCCAGTCGCCCGGGTTCTGCCACTGGAACTGCACATCCTCGCGCAGCAGCCAGTCATCGCCGAACAACGCCTCGTCACCTGCGGTGTGGAAGTTGATGTGGGCCGACGACACCCCCAGTGGCGGCAGTGCGTCGCGCAATGCCGACAGCAATGCGGCGCGCTCTGAATCGTGACGGGCCAGCAACCGCGGGCCAGTGACCGGCGAGTACGGCACGGCACCCAGCCACTTCGGGTAGTAGTCGCGGCCGTGGCGGGCATAGGCGTTGGCCCAGGCGTGGTCGAACACGAACTCGCCGTGCGAGTTGGTCTTCAGGTAGCCCGGAATGGCGCCGACCAGAGTGTCCCCCTCCCACAGAGTGAAATGCTGCGACTGCCAGCCCCAGTCCTCGCGCAGGCAGCCATGTTGTTCCAGGCCCGAGAGGAAGGCGTGGCTGACGAAAGGGTTGCGGCCGTCGTGCAGGGCATCCCAGTCGGTGGCGGAAACGGACTGCAGGGAGTCGAGGAAACGGGGGGAGGGCATGAGGAAAGGATAGGGCAGATGAAACAGAAAGGCCGACGCACTGGCGTCGGCCTTTTGCCTGAGTCGAACCTGGCTCGACGCTACAGCAGCGGGTTCGCCTCTCAGCTGGCCTTGCCCTGTGCGTCCAGGTAGCGCTCGGCGTCCAGTGCGGCCATGCAGCCGAAACCGGCCGAGGTGATCGCCTGGCGGTAGTGCTGGTCGGCCACGTCGCCGGCGGCGAACACGCCTTCCACCGAGGTCTGGGTGGCGTTGCCGCCCAGGCCCGAGCGGATTTCCAGGTAGCCGTTGTTCATCGCCAGCTGGCCGTCGAACAGGGTGGTGTTCGGGTGGTGGCCGATGGCCACGAAGAAGCCGTGGGCGTCGATGTCGCGGGTGCTGCCGTCCAGCGTGGACTTCACGCGCACGCCGGTCACGCCGGCATCATTGCCCAGCACTTCTTCAACCTGATGGTGCCAGACGGTCTCGATCTTGCCTTCGGCGACCTTCTTGAACAGCTTGTCCTGCATGATCTTTTCCGCCTTCAGGGTGTCGCGGCGGTGGACCAGGTAGACCTTGCGGGCGATGTTGGACAGGTACAGGGCCTCTTCCACGGCGGTGTTGCCGCCACCGACCACGACCACGTCCTGGTCGCGGTAGAAGAAGCCGTCACAGGTGGCGCAGGCGGACACACCGCGGCCCTTGAACTCGTCTTCGGTCGGGATGCCCAGGTACTTGGCGGTGGCGCCGGTGGCGATGATCAGCGCATCGCAGGTGTACTCGTGGCTGTCGCCGATCAGCTTGAACGGGCGCTGCGACACGTCGGCGGTGTGGATGTGGTCGAAAATGACCTCGGTCTCGAAGCGCTCGGCATGGGCCTGCATGCGCGCCATCAGGTCCGGGCCCATCAGGCCGTGGGCGTCACCCGGCCAGTTGTCCACCTCGGTGGTGGTCATCAGCTGGCCGCCCTGCTGCAGGCCGGTGATGACGACCGGCTTCAGGTTGGCGCGGGCGGCGTAGACGGCGGCGGTCCAACCGGCCGGGCCGGAACCGAGGATGACGAGGCGCTGGTGGCGGGAGGGCAGGCTGGTGCTCATGTAAACTCGCGAAAAGGTAGATGGGACAAGGCGCTGGCGATGTTTGCGCAGCATCCTTGGCTGGTCATAGAGTGGCGGCTGGGGCAGGGCGATTCAAGCCGATGAACGGAACGCCGTCATCCAGTAGTGGTTTCGGCCCTCGGATTGCCCTGTCAGATGTCGCATAACTGAAAACTGACGCCGTCTCATTTATTATCAATCACTAACAGCGCATTCCAAAGGTATGGTCTAAGGTGGCGAAGCAGGTCCCCGAACGCTCCAAGTCCGACGACAGCAAGGCGTCACGTCGCACGGCCGCGGCGGCGACGACCGACAATCCACGCCGCCAACGCCTCTGGCGCGACCTTGGCCTGATCGCCATCGCGCCGGCGCTGCTGTATCTGGCGGCCAGTCTGTTCACCTATTCAGCGACCGACCCGGGCTGGTCGCACACCGGCAGCGTGGTCGCGCCGGTGCACAACCTCGGCGGTCGCGCCGGCGCCTGGATCGCCGACGTGCTGCTGCAGCTGTTCGGCTACATCGCCTTCCTGCTGCCGGTGGTGCTGGGCGCGCTGGCGTGGATCGCCATGTTCGGCCTCAAGCGCGAGAGCAAGGGCGAGAACGATCTGGACCCGGCGCTGCGCCTGGTCGGCCTGGTCGGCTTCCTGATCGCCGGCACCGGCTTCCTGCATGTGCGCCTGTTCAGTGGCGATGTCTCCAGTGCTGGCGGCATCCTCGGCAAGCTGGTCGGCAATTCGCTCACTGTGGGCTTCGGCGCGCTGGGGGCGAACCTGTTCGTGCTGGTGCTGCTGCTGGCCTCGATCACCCTGGCCACCGGGCTGTCCTGGTTCACGGTGATGGAGAAGATCGGCCGCGGCGTGATGTCGCTGGCGCCGTTGCTGGCGCGCAAGAAGGAAGAAGTCACCGAGTGGCAGCAGACCCGGGTGATGCGCGAGGAACGCCAGGAGGTACGCAAGGCCGATGCCGAGGTGCGCGCCAAGCGCGAGCCGGTGAAGATCGAGCCGCGCCCGGAACCGGTGATCGAGAAGAGTGACCGGGCCAAGCGCGACACGCAGATCCCGATGTTCCGTGGCGTCAACGGGGATGGCTCGGACCTGCCGCCGCTCGCGCTGCTGGACGACCCCAAGCCGCAGCCGGTGGGCTACGACAAGGAAACCCTGGACGCGCTGTCGCGGCAGATCGAGTTCAAGCTGAAGGATTTCCGCATCGACGCCCAGGTGGTCGGAGCCAACCCTGGTCCGGTCATCACCCGCTTCGAGATCGAGCCGGCGCCGGGCATCAAGGTCAGCCAGATCAGTTCGCTGGACAAGGACATCGCGCGCGGCCTGTCGGTGAAGTCGGTGCGCGTGGTCGACGTCATTCCGGGCAAATCGGTGATCGGCCTGGAAATTCCCAACGTCACCCGCGAGATGATCTACCTCTCCGAGCTGCTGCGTTCGAAGGAATACGACAAGTCGGCCAGCGTGCTGACCCTGGCGCTGGGCAAGGACATCGCTGGCCGCTCGACCGTGGCCGACCTGGCGCGCATGCCGCACCTGCTGGTGGCCGGTACCACCGGTTCGGGCAAGTCGGTGGCGGTCAACGCGATGGTGCTGAGCCTGCTGTTCAAGGCCTCGCCGAAAGACCTGCGGATGCTGATGATCGACCCGAAGATGCTCGAACTGAGCGTCTACCAGGGCATCCCGCACCTGCTGGCGCCGGTGGTCACCGACATGAAGGAGGCCGCCAACGGCCTGCGCTGGTGCGTGGCCGAGATGGAGCGCCGCTACAAGCTGATGAGCGCGGTGGGCGTGCGCAACCTGGCCGGCTTCAACAAGAAGGTGAAGGAAGCCCAGGACGCCGGCCAGCCGCTGATGGACCCGCTGTTCAAGCCGAACCCGGAACTGGGTGAGGCGCCGCGTCCGCTGGAGACGCTGCCGTTCATCGTCATCTTCATCGACGAATTCGCCGACATGATGATGATCGTCGGCAAGAAGGTGGAAGAGCTGATCGCGCGCCTGGCACAGAAGGCGCGTGCGGCGGGCATCCACCTGATCCTGGCCACGCAGCGCCCGTCGGTGGACGTGATCACCGGCCTGATCAAGGCCAACATCCCGACCCGCATCGCCTTCCAGGTCAGTTCCAAGATCGACTCGCGCACCATCCTCGACCAGTCCGGCGCAGAAACCCTGCTGGGCCACGGCGACATGCTGTACCTGCCGCCGGGCACGGCCATGCCCGAGCGCGTACACGGCGCCTTCGTCTCCGACGAGGAAGTGCATCGCGTGGTTGAACACCTCAAGGCGATGGGCCCGGCCGACTATGTCGATGGCGTGCTGGACGAAGTGCAGACGATGGGCGACGGCGTGGTCGTCGGCGCCACCGGCCTGCCCGAGAACAGCTCTGCCGGCGATGAGTCCGACCCGTTGTATGACGAAGCGCTGCGGGTGGTCACCGAGACCCGCCGTGCCTCGATTTCCGGCGTGCAGCGCCGGCTGAAGATCGGCTACAACCGTGCAGCGCGATTGATCGAGGCCATGGAAGCGGCCGGCGTGGTCAGTCCGCCCGAGCACAACGGCGACCGCACGGTGCTGGCACCGCCGCCGCCGAAGTAAGACCCGACGTATCCCCCACGACGTCCAAGGAACCGACGCATGCTTCACCCCGTACCAAGCGCGCTGGCACTGGCGCTGGCAGCCTTCCTGGCTGCCGGCCCGGCACTGGCAGACACCGCCACCTCCGCGCCCGCCACGGCGCCGCCTTCCACCAGCGGCGATACCGAAGCCAGCAATAATTTCAGCATTGTCCGTTACCGCGCCGACTACCAGGTGCGGCCGGATGCGGGCAATGTGCAGACCGAAACCTACGAAGTCCTGCTCAAGACCAAGGCCTCGGTCGAGCAGTTCAGCCAGGTGCGGCTGAGCTACAGCGAGAAGATGGAGACGCTGGAAGTACTCGGCGCCTACACCATCACCGCCGACGGCCAGCGCCGCGACGTGCCGGCCGACCGCATCTACACCCAGGAGAGCTATTCCAGCGCCTCGGCGGCGATGTATGCCGACCGCAAGGTGCGGGTGATCGTGTTCCCGAACCTGGCCCCGGGCACGCGCCTGTTCTACCAGGTACGCCGCATCCAAGCCACGCCGTACTTCCCCGGCTACTTCGGCCTGTGGGAGACCTTCAACGTCTTCACCGAGTACGAGGACGCCGAGGTCACCCTGAGTGCGCCGGCCAACCTGCCGATGTTCGTCGACAGCCGCGGCGTGCAGGGCAGTGATCGCCCCACGGTGAAGAACGGACAGGCACAGTGGCGCTGGCGCTACCAGCGTCGCGAAGCCATGCCAGCACAGAACTGGTCGGCGGCGGGCTGGGAGTTCGGCCCGAACATCATGGCCAGCACCTATCGTGACTGGTCGCAGATGGGCCGTGCCTACCAGCTCAAGGCCGGCCCGGCGGCACAGGTCACGCCGGAGCTGCAGGCGCTGGCCGATGAGATCACCGCTGGCATCAGCGACCGCCGCGAGCAGGCCGACGCGTTGTACCGCTGGGTGGCGCAGAACATCCGCTACGTGGCCGTGTACCTGGGCAATGGCGGCCTGGAGCCGAACAGTGCGCAGAGCATCCTCGACAACCACTATGGCGACTGCAAGGACCACGTGACGATCCTGGAGGCGCTGCTGGCGGCCAAGGGTATCGCCAGTTCGCCGGTGCTGATCGGTGCCGGTGGCGGGCCGACGCTGCCGAAGATTCCGGTGCTGGGCCGCTTCAACCACGCCATCACCTACATTCCCGAATTCGATCTGTACCTGGACTCGACCACCGCTTGGGCGCGCTTCGGTCAGTTGCCGGAAGGTGACCTGGGTGCGCCGGTGATGCGTACCCGCGACGCCACGCTGGCACGCACCCCGGCCAACACGCCGGAGCGTAACGCCACCTCGATGGAGGTGCGTTTCACCTTCGACGCCAACGGCAACCTGCGCGGCGAGACGATTCCGAGGCTGGGCGAGAACGCCGAGATCGGCATGCGCGCCCAGTTCTCCCAGCTCAACGCGCAGAACCGTGCGCGCGCTGAAGAGCAGATCATGGCTGCGTCCGGTTTCGATGGGCGAGGGCAGCTGCAGATCCAGGGCGTGCCGGTGGACCTGACCCGGCCGTTTGGCTACCGCATGGCGTTCCAGGCCGAGGACTACGCCGACTTCAGCGTGGCCGGAGGCATGGCCGTGCCGGACCCGCCGGGTGGTGAATCGGTGCGCGGCCTGTACGCCACCGCCTCGGCGCCGGCCAACGAGACGCCGTTCTACTGCAATGCCAGCCTGCGCGAGGAAACCTATCGCCTGCAGTTCCCGGCCAATGCGCCGATCATCGCCATCCCGGCCAGCCAGCGTTTCACCAACGCCGCCGGCGAGTATCGCGTGGACTGGAGCCGCGAGGGCCAGGACGTGATCGTGCATCACCGCCTGCAGCAGAACGCGGTGCGTGGACCAGAGGCGCTGTGCCAGCCGCAGGACTATCCGGCGTTCCGCGCGCTGTACCGCGAAGTGCGTCGTGGCTTCCGTGGGCAGGTGCTGTACGGCAAGCTGCCCGGCTCGGGTGGCTGAATCGCCGATGGACGTTCGGGGCGGCATAATGTCGCCCTGATCGCCCATTCATCTTTGTCCGGGCACACTGGCAACCACCTTTCCTGGCGCCCGCGCCCACAGGATTCCCGCATGAACTTCCGCTTCCGCCGTTTCCTTGCCACCACCACCCTGGCCGTGGCCTGCGCCGCCGCCGGCAGCGCCTGGGCAGGCGCCCGCGATGACCTGAAGACCTTCACCAGTGGCCTGAAGGGCCTGGATGGCCAGTTCAGCCAGCAGGTGTTCGACAGCCGCGGCAAGGTCAAGGAATCGACCAGCGGCCGCGTGGCGCTGTCGGCGCCGCGGCTGTTCCGTTGGGAGTATGTACGCCCGCACGAACAGCTGATCGTGGCCGACGGCAGGAAGGTCTGGATGTACGAGCCGGACCTGGAACAGGCCACCGTGCGCGAGCAGGGCAAGGAAGAGCAGAACAGCCCGCTCACCGCGCTGATCAACCCGGCGCTGCTGGAGCAGCAGTACGACGTCAGCGAAGAGGCCGCGCAGCGCGACGGCCTGCAGTGGCTGTCGCTGTCGCCGAAGCGCGAGACCGAAGCCAGCTTCCAGTACGCCGCGCTGGGCTTCAATGCCCAGGGCCTGGCCAAGATGGAGATCACCGATGCCGTCGGCCAGCGTACCGTGATCACCTTCAGTGGCTGGAAGCGCAACCCGGGCTTCGCGGCGGGCACCTTCAGCTTTACCCCGCCGAAGGGCACCGACGTCATCGGTAACTGATCTCTGGGCGGAAACGCCTTGGTGGGTGTCAACCTTGGTTGACACGCTTTTGATCTGCCGGCCAGCGGCCGGCACTACCGGTTCCTGTGGCCTGGCGCTGGTGGGTGCCAACCTTGGTTGGCACGCTCTCGCGGTACAATGAGCGTGTGGCAAGACATCGTTCAACTTCCTTCCCCGGCCCCGATCTGCTGAGCGTCGATCGGGAACATCTGCGCCCGCTGGCCGAGCGCATGCGCCCACGCACCCTCGACGAAATGGTCGGGCAGAAGCGCCTGCTGGCGCCGGACAGCGCGCTGCGTCGCGCGGTCGAGTCCGGTCGCGTGCACTCGATGATCCTGTGGGGGCCGCCGGGCTGCGGCAAGACCACGCTGGCGCTGCTGTTGGCCGAATATTCCGACGCCGAGTTCCGTGCGATCTCCGCCGTGCTGTCCGGCCTGCCGGAAGTGCGCCAGGTGCTGGCCGAGGCGGCGCAACGGTTCGCCGAAGGCCGGCGCACCGTGTTGTTCGTCGATGAGGTGCATCGCTTCAACAAGGCGCAGCAGGATGCGTTCCTGCCTCACATCGAGCGCGGCACCATCCTGTTCGTCGGTGCCACGACCGAGAACCCATCCTTCGAACTGAATTCCGCACTGCTGTCGCGCTGCCGCGTGCATGTGCTGGAGGGCGTCTCGCCCACCGACATCGTCGAGGCGCTGGAACGTGCGCTGGGTGATCGCGAGCGCGGCCTGGGCGAGGAGGGCATCGAGGTCGCTCCCGAACTACTGCTGGAAATCGCCACCGCCGCCGATGGTGACGTGCGTCGTGCGCTGACCCTGTTGGAAATCGCTGCCGAGCTGGCGGGCGGGGAGGGTGGTCGCATCACCCCGCAGACCCTGACCCAGGTGCTGGCCGATCGCACCCGTCGCTTCGACAAGGGCGGCGAGCAGTTCTACGACCAGATCTCAGCGCTGCACAAGTCGGTTCGCAGTTCCAACCCGGATGCCGCGCTGTACTGGCTGACCCGGATGCTCGATGGCGGCTGCGATCCGTCCTACCTGGCCCGCCGGCTGACCCGCATGGCCATCGAGGACATCGGTCTGGCCGATCCGCGCGCGCAGAGCATGGCGCTGGAAGCCTGGGACATCTACGAGCGGCTGGGTAGTCCGGAAGGCGAGCTCGCCTTTGCTCAGCTGGTGCTGTACCTGGCCAGCACCGCCAAGTCGAATGCAGGCTATGCGGCCTTCAACCAGGCCAAGGCCGATGTGCGCGAGAGCGGTACCGAAGAAGTACCTCTGCACCTGCGTAATGCGCCGACCAAGCTGATGAAGGAGTTGGGCTACGGTGCCGAGTACCAGTATGACCATGATGCCGAAGGCGGTATCGCACTGGACCAGACCGGCTTCCCGGATGCGATGGGCGAGCGCGTGTATTACAACCCGGTGCCGCGCGGCCTGGAAATCAAGCTGAAGGAAAAGCTGGACCGGCTGCGCGCCGAGCGTGAGGCGGCGCGGGCCGTGAAGGGCCGCTGAGCCGGCTAATGTAGCGTCGAGCCATGCTCGACTTCGCTCTTTGACGGACTGCGGGTGCCTTCTGGAACAGCAGCCGAGCATGGCTCGGCTCTACAGGGGGCAATGGCAGTCGAGCATGGTTCGTCGCCACATTGTCCTGTGCGCCTGCATTTGGCACACTGCGCGGCTACTTTTTCAAGGATTGATGCCGTGCAGGAAATGATTCTGCCGTTGAAGCGTTACGCCCAGTTCGAGGGCCGCGCCAACCGCCGCGAATACTGGATGTACCAGCTGTTCCTGTTCCTGGTGGCAACGGCAGTGATGCTGCTGGCCGGTGTGCTGGCGATCCTCCTGCGCAACAATGCTGATGCGCTGGCCGGCATTCTGATCGGC
This sequence comes from Stenotrophomonas sp. SMYL86, assembly GCF_036320025.1. Lineage (NCBI taxonomy): Bacteria > Pseudomonadati > Pseudomonadota > Gammaproteobacteria > Lysobacterales > Lysobacteraceae > Stenotrophomonas > Stenotrophomonas sp. SMYL86. Next base: position 463,382 of record NZ_JAWIRU010000001.1, on the reverse strand, counting down.
ATGGTGGTACTGCTGTGCGTGATGTGGCTGGCCACGATCGTGCCGCTGATTGCCGTGACCGTGCGCCGCCTGCATGACTGCAACCAGTCGGGCTGGCTGTTCCTGCTGGCGCTGGTGCCGGGCGGTGGGATCGTGATCATGATCTTCTCGCTGCTGCCGGGCACGCCGCAGGAGAATGTTTACGGTCCGGTGCCCACGGGGCCGTGAGGCTGCGGGAGTCGAGCATGGCTCGACTCTACCAGGGCAATGAACTGAAGCCGGCGTTTCGCCGGCTTCGTCATTTCCATGGGGGTGCCGGTTGCGCGAGGGAGGATGCCGGAGGGGGCTGACGGCCTATGCGGCGCGTGCCGTGATGGGCAAGCCCAGCAGGCTGTCGTGGATGATGCCCCATTGCGGGTACTGGCTATCGTGCAGCTTGACGTCAACAAAGCCGGCTTCCCCCAGCAATCGCACCAGGTGAGGATACGAATAGATCCTCAGTTCCAGAGTTGAGCCGTCACCACCATGGAAGGATAGGTCAGAAAATCGTTGCTCCCTGCCATCACTGGTGATGTTGACAAGAACCCGATCCGCACCTTCGCCCTCGATCCGGTAGTCATTGAGCTCAGGGAAGTGCTCAATCGTGACCTCGTGAAATCCATAGGGAACGGTGAGTACAAGCAGCCCACCCGGCTTCAGCAATGCACGCAGGTTTCCGAGCGTGCGCTCGCAGGGCCCATCCACGTGTTCCAGCACATCTGAGCTGACAACAAAGTCATATTTTCCCAGGTAGTGTGCGGCTGGGTGACGGATGTCCAGCATGGGGCGCTTGTGGAAGTAGGTATTGATGTAATCGAACTTGCGCCGCAGGGCATTAGTGTAGATATGGGCGTCGGTCATGCCGATTCCCTTGATCTGTCCGCGCCTGGGGATCCGCTCAAGCACGCGGATCTCCCGCGCTTGGTCCATCTCCGACTGCAGGGCTGCCATGAGGGCACGGAAGCGCAGAGTGGATCCGCAGCCAATACAGCTGCGGGCTTCCCTTTCGGCGATGGCTTCGCGGGATGCTCGCAGGCGGAAACCGCAGATGTTGCACGCGGGCCTCTCGGTGGTCGGGATGCTCACGGGGAAGATGTGTGGGCGAATCGTGTCGAGCCCTTTTCGGGCAAGGCTGCGGCAAATGGCGTACACGCTATGACAGTCCCTGTTCTTGTTGATACCGCTTAGCTTGCCGTATGGCCGTCGCGCGAATCCAGCCTGCCCATTGCCTCGTTCCGTGCCGAAGGCCCTCATGCGCGCGTGATACACAGTGTGACGTTCGATCGATGTGATAATCATTCGCGTTTAAGGTAGACTGCGGTCCCTTGTGAACCGGCGGCCGTGAGCCGCTTCTGCCGCCGCTGATGAAGCATTTCGTCCCGCCTTCGCGCCGTGGTCCACTGGCCCGCGGCCTGGTCGCCTTGATGATGGGTCTGCTCCTGGCCACCCCGTACGCCCATGCCCAGCAGCGCAATCCGCTGCAGAAGATCGGCCACACCGTGCTCGACGAGCCGGCGGCGAGCTATCGCTTCGAGCAGTTCGTGGTGGACAGCCCTGACCAGCAACGCCGCTGGCGGGTGAATGTGGCGATCCCGGCCAAGGCCGGCAAGGCGCCGCTGCCGGTGTTGTACGCGCTGGATGGCAATGCGGTGGCGATGGTGCTGGATCAGCCGTTGCTGGCCGAGCTGGCGGCACGCAAGGCGCCACCGGTACTGGTGCTGATCGGCTACGACAACGACCTGCGCATCGATTCCAAGGCGCGCACCCGCGACTACACCGCGTGGATTGACCGCGCCGACGACGAGAGCGGTACGACCCAGGCGGTCGGTGGCGGTGCTGCCGCGTTCCTGGATGTGATCGAACGCCGCATCAAGCCGGAAGTCGAGCGCCGCGCACGCATTGATACGCAGCAGCAAGCACTCTGGGGCCACTCGCTGGGTGGGTTGTTCGTGCTCAATGCGCTGTACACCCGTCCCGCCGCCTTCCAGTCCTATCTGGCGGCCAGTCCGTCGCTGTGGTGGAGCCAGGGCGCGGCGCTGGGTGATCCGGAACAGCAGTTCGTGCAGAACGTGTATGGCCAGCCAGCAACGCTCTGGCTGATGCTGGGCGGTGCCGAGCGTGTCGGTGATCGCGGCAAGCGCGACATGAACAATCCGCGCGTGGTCGCGCACCTGCGCCGCATCGGTGGTGCCACCCCGGATGCGGCGATGCAGCTGTCCGAGCGGTTGGCCAAGGTGCCGGGCATGCGCGTGCAGTACCGCGAGTTCGATGGCCTCGGCCACGGCCCGATGCTGCCTGCGTCGTTCCATGCCGCGCTTCATGAACTGTACGGCGTGACCGACCGCAGTGCCGGTGACGGCGCGCCCAATAGCGGTGACAACGCCGCCGAATGAATCCCTTCGCATGCCAAGGCGTGCGACCCCACTACCCAGGCGAGGCTGCCGATGTGCAGCGGCCCAGGCAACCGATGAATCCCGCGTCACGTGGCGCGGCCTACGTGTGCAAGGAGCCTTCCATGTCGTTCCGTCCGTCTTTCCGTCTCACCTCTCTCGCCGCTGGCCTGTTGCTGGCCGTGACCGCCACCGCACAGCCGGTGTTCGATCAGCCGGCCAACGCCACCTTCAAGGGCGAGGTCGTCTCGCGCGGTGAGAACGTGGTTCCCGGCAGCATTGCCGACGTGGTCGGTCGCGGTTTCGTGCCGGGCCAGAAAGTCAGCCTGCTGCGTGGCGACAGCGTGCTCAACACGCAGCCGCTGGTGGTCGATGCCGATGGCAACTTCAAGACCCAGCTGAGCATTCCGGCCGACGCGGTGCCGGGCACCCACCCGGTGGTGGTGCGCGCCAGCCAGCCGGCTGCAGCCACCGTGCTGAAGCTGCGCGTCTCGCCGCAGCTGCCGCTGTCCGGCCAGGCGCAGTTCGCCACCCAGTCCAACAAGCTGGTGCCGGGCCTGTACCAGTCCGCCTACAGCGCCGCCAGCAACGCGGTGTTCGTGACCTCGGCCGTGGGCCGCCCGCCGGTGACCCAGTCGCAGCTGTTGAAGCTGGACCCGAAGTCGCTGAAGGTGACCAAGGCGATCACCCCGGCGCAGGTGCCGGGCAGCACCAATGGTGCGGTGTACGCGGTCTACGGCGTCGGCGTGGATGACACCAACGGCAACGTGTGGGTCACCAACACCCGCCAGAACTCCATCGCGGTCTACCGCCAGAAGGACCTGTCGCTGGTCCATCAGTTCCCGGTCGATGCCGTGCCGCACGCGCGCGACGTGGTGGTTGATGGCACCCACGGCAAGGTGTTTGCCTCGGCCACGGGTGAGGACCACCTGTCGGTGTTCGACGCCAAGACCCTCAAGGAACTGCCGGCGGTGACGCTGGAGTCCGGCGTGGACGACGGCAAGTTCACCCCGATGAGCCTGGTGCTGGACGAGAAGGGCGGCAAGCTGTTCACCGTCAGCATCGGCACCCCGGAAGCGGCAGTGATCGACGTGGCCAGCGGCAAGGTCGAGAAGGTCATCGACCTGGGCAATTCGATCAGCGCCTCGGGCGTGGCCTTCGACGCAGCGCGCAACCGCCTGTACGTGGCCTCGCAGGGCACCGACAACCTGCTGATCGTCGATGTGGCCGCCGGCAAGGTGCTGCACGATGTGCCAGTCGGCGCCGGCGCGCTGAACGTCGCCTTCGATGATGCCTCCGGCCTGGCCTACGTCAGCAACCGTGGCGCTGGCACGGTCACCGTGGTGAACGGTGACGGCAAGGTGGTCGCCAACCTCGACGGCGGCACGCTGCCGAACCACGTCCGTGCCGATGGCAAGGGCAACGTGTTCGCGGTGAACAAGTCGCGTGGCGCCGAAGACCCGAAGGGTGACCGCATCACCCGCATCACCCCGAAGCAGTAAGTCACACGGCGGGGCGGCGTGCGCATCGCCCCGCCAGCAAGGAGAACAAGCATGAACATCGCGTCCCGTCTGCGCCTGTGTGCGCTTCCATTGGCTGTCTCGCTGGCACTGGCTGCCTGTGGCGGTTCATCGACGCCCTCGGACACTGGCAAGCTGGCTGAGCCTGCCGCCGCGACCGCGGCTGGCGAAGCCGCGTTGCCTGCAGGCTGGCAGCGCGTGGCCGGCACCGACATGCCGGCCGTGCGCGACCAGAAGGCAGTGCTGCCAGCCAAGGTGCATTCCGATGACGGCGCCGACGTCGAGGTGGCCGATACCAGCCGCATCATCGCCGGTGGTGACGACGTGATCGCGGTGATCGAGGCGCTGGGACTGGACAAGCAGGTGTTCGCCGCGCCGACCAATACCACCACCCAGGCCGGCCTGGCTGCCCCGCACCAGTTCCTGTTCAACCGCACCACGGGCGTGGAGGGCGTGCTGAGCCTGCAGGGCTCGCTGTTCCTCGGCAACAGCCTGCGCCGCCACACCGAACTGGCGAAGAAGCTGCGTGAGGTGGGTGAACCGGCGGTGGTCATCGATGACCTGCAGCCGGCGCCGGACAAGGTGCGCAAGGTCGCCGCCGCACTAGGGCTGGCCGAGGCAGGGCAGGCACTTGCCACGCAGGTGCAGCGCCAGCTCGATGAGGCTGCAGCGATTGGCAAGGGCCTGGGCCATGCGCCACGACTGATCCACGTGTCGGCTACCGGCGCCGGTGGCTCACCCACCGTTGCGGGTGCCGACAGTGCGTCGGCGCAACTGATCGCACTGGCGGGCGGCATCAACATCGGTACCGAAGCGGGAGTGAAGAACTACTCGCAGCTGAGCAATGAGGGCGTGGTCGCGGCGGCACCGGAAGTGATCCTGGTGACCGAGCATGACCTGCAGCTGTTCGGCGGTGCCGAAGGCCTGTGGAAGGCGTACCCGACGCTGAAGCAGACGCCGGCCGGGCAGGCCAATCGGGTCTGGGTGATGCCGGATGTGCAGCTGAAGTACACCAGCGTCGGTTCCGGTGCTGGTGCGCTGGCGCTGGCCAAGGCCCTGGCGGCGTTGCCGAAGGCATGAGTCCGGCGGATCGGCGCCGCCGTCGCGGGCGGACGATGCTGCTGGTGGCGTTGCTGGCACTGCTGGGGGCAGTGCTGGCCTCGTTCGCCGTGGGCCCGCTGCGGCTGCCGCCGATGGAGGTGATGCAGGCGTTGGCGGTGAAGCTGGGTCTGCTCGATCCACACGCGGTCAGCAGCCGCGACCTCGCTGTGGTCTGGCAGCTGCGTATTCCGCGTGCCCTGTTGGGCGCGATGGTCGGTGCGTCGCTGGCGATGGCCGGTGCCAGTCTGCAGGGTCTGTTCGGCAATCCGCTGGCCGATCCCGGCATTGTCGGTGTCAGCCAAGGCGCCGCACTGGGTGCAGTTGCCGCCATCGTGCTGGGTGCTGCGGGCGCGGCCGGTTGGCTGGTGCCGGTGGCCGCGTTCGCTGGCGGCGCACTGGCCATCGGCCTGACCTACGCATTGGCTCGGCCCGGCAAGGGCTCGGGCAACGCCACGCTGCTGCTGGTCGGTATCGCGATGGCCGCGTTCTGCTCGGCGTTGATCGGTTTCCTCACATATATCGCCAGCGAAAGCGAGCTGCAGTCGCTGGTGTTCTGGCAGATGGGCTCGCTGGCGCGCGCCAACTGGGCCGATGTGGCGGCCGTGGTGCCGTTGTTCGCCATCGGTGTGTTCGCACTGCAGCGATTGGCTACGCCGCTGGACATGCTGGCGCTGGGCGAACGCCAGGCACAGCACCTCGGGCTGGATGTCACCCGCACGCGTCGCCGCCTGGTGGCGTTCAGTGCGCTGCTGGTGGGTGCGGCGGTCGCGTTTGCTGGTTCGATCAGTTTCGTTGGCCTGGTGGTGCCGCACGTGGCGCGCCTGTTGGTCGGCCCTGGTCATCGCTGGTTGCTGCCGTTGTCCGGGCTGCTGGGTGCGCTGCTGATCGTGGTGGCCGACACCGCCGCGCGTACATTGGATCCGCCGGCGGAGATTCCGCTGGGCCTGTTTTCGGCCGCACTGGGCGCACCGTTCTTCCTGTGGCTGGTGCTGCAGCAGCGCCGCAAGGCCGCACCATGAGCGTGTTGTTGAAGCTGCACGAGGTGGTGGTCCGCCGCCAGCAGCGCGAGATCCTGCACGGCATCTCGCTGGCGTTCGAACCGGGTACGGTCACCGCACTGGTTGGCCCGAATGGCGCGGGCAAGTCCACGTTGTTGGCGGTCGCCGCCGGTGACCTGCGCGCTGACGCGGGCGAAGTCAGTCTGCGGGGCCGGCCGCTGACCAGCTACAAGGCCGGGCCACTGGCGCGCGAGCGCGCGGTGATGCCGCAGGAGCACGGCGTGCGTTTCGCCTTCAGTGTGGAAGAAGTGGTGGCGATGGGGCGGCTGCCGCATCCGCCGGATCCAGCCGTGGACGACGCCCAGGTGGAAGCGGCAATCGATGCCGCCGAGCTGCAGGCGCTGCGCCTGCGCGAGGTGCAGCAGCTGTCCGGTGGCGAGTCCGCCCGGACGACGTTCGCGCGCGTGCTGACGCAGGACACGCCGCTGCTGCTGCTGGATGAGCCGACCGCAGCGCTGGATCTGCGTCACCAGGAACGCACGCTGCGCAGTGTGCGCGCCTGTGCCGAAGCCGGTGCGTGCGTGATCGTGGTGCTGCACGACCTCAATCTGGCCGCGGGCTATGCCGACCGCATCGTGCTGCTGGAGCAGGGCAGGGTGGCAGCCGATGGCACGCCGTTGCAGGTGCTGACTGAAGAAAACCTGCGGCGGGTCTACCAGCAGGATGTGGTGGTGCTGGAGCATCCAAGGCGTGGGGTGCCGCTGGTGGTGGTGACGTAGTCCGGAACTGCCTGCGAAGGTGGAGGGCGCACGTAGTTGCGCCTCTCAATTTTGACGCAAATGGACCGGCGTTAGTGGCTTGCTGCTTTGGCAGCTACATTGCGCCCAACGGGCGATGCTCCGGCGGGCGGCGGTACTCTGCGTGGCAATGGGGCTCTCATTCCCGACTCAAGCGCAGCAGGATGTATCGTCGACCCTGTCCCGCTTGTTGCAGTGCCAGCTGACTCACCAGGAATTGGACAACTTCACTGATCGGATTGCAGCGGGCGACCTGACGGATTTCAGTCAGAGCAAGAAAGGTAATGGCGCGGCACTGATGCTCTGGGAGGCTCGGGCTCCTGTCATGGCGTGGGGAGAATCCTCGAAGCTTGTGCATGCTTCGGGTGTTCAGGAGATGCTTCTTGCAATTCCGGTGCCCGTTGGAGAAGAGATGGAGCGGGGGAGGTCCATTGCGAACCATACCGGGGGTATGTCATCGCGCTGGGATGCCGAGGCCATGGAAAGAGTGTATGGCTGGAAAGGACTCAATCTGTACAAAACGCTCCCTGGTGATCGACATGTACGGATGATTGTTGATCTTTCGTATTCACCGGGATGGGTGACGGTAGGCTGCACCTACGGGGAAATGAGCTGATCAGGGCCGCACGGGCGCATCGTGCCTTGCTCGACTTATCATGGTGCATCTGAATTTCTCAATGGACTGATGCAATGATCTGTAATGTTTCGCGTGGCGTGCTGCTGGCCGTGATCGCCGCCTCCGCAGGCGCCGCCAATGCGGCATCGACTTCGCCGGTGTCGCTGATGAGCGCGGGCGAGCAGGCCTCGCTGATCGAGAGCCGGTATTCCGCCGGCGGGGGCGCTCCGGTGGTTCCGGTGACTACCCGCTATTTCGCCAGTGATGAAGTGCTCATCAGCTGGGATGACCAGCAGGTGCTGATGCTGTGCAGGGAGGCGGTGTACCTGCAGATTCCTGCCGGCAAGGCAGGTGACGTTGCGCTGGCCGCTGAACAGCGGCAGATGATTGCCTATCAGGCAATGATGTCCGGCCTGGGTTCGCTTGCGACCGTGGCCGAAGCGGCGGGGGATTCGGTGGTGGTGGCAGACGACGGTAGCGAGACCCGTCGCGCAGGTGAAAGCAGCTGGGCCTACGGGGTGGAGCGCCATGACGTCACTACCCAGCGCATGGCCGATGGCGCGCTGCGGATCCGGGCGCGCAAGACCGAGACCGTGAACAAGGCCAAGCCTGCGGAGCCGGACGACATGTTCAGTACCGAAGACGACCAGGCGGCGCGACTGTCGGAGCTGGCGCCGGTCGGCAGCTGGACCGAGGTGGTGGTCCATGGCGGCCCGCGCCAGGCGCAGGTGGATCCGGCGATGTCGTTGAAGGGATGGATCTCGATGGGGGACGACCAGGCTGCGACCGTGGCTGAGGCGCGCAAGCTGCATGAGTGCAAGTGAGCTGAGCTGGGGTCAGAGCCCTTTGCCCCTGGCAAAGGGATCCGACCCCGAGATCCGTCGGCCTCATTGTTCTATTAATGTGCGCAATATTCACTTGCGCGCCAGATTGGCAGGTCTAGAATGCGCCCCATGAACCGGATGCCGCTCCTGAAGTTTTTCACCCTGACCCGCGCAAGCGCGGAACGGGCGTGTCTGCCTGGAGCCCCACGAGGCCGTTGAATCGGCCATCGCTGGACCTTCGACAGAGCGCCCTCCGGGGCGCTCTTTTCGTTTTCGTTTCTTGTGAGTCGACTAACAGTCGACTCTACCCAGTCGACCCTACCCAGTCGGCCCTACCCAGTACCCAAGGAGAACGTGCCATGCACCAGATCGCCGAGACCAAACGCTAGCCGCGCACCCTGTCGCCAACCGGGGTGCGCGGCCCCCGAAGTTGGCTTTGCAGGAACCTTTCTCATGAACACCCAAGTCCTTTCCCGCCGTCGCAACCTTGGCATCATTGCCCACATCGATGCCGGCAAGACCACGCTGACCGAACGCCTGTTGTGGAAAAGCGGCGAGATCCATCGCGTCGGCGAAGTGCACGATGGCAACGCGACCACCGATTTCTCGGCGATCGAGCGCGAACGTGGCATCACCATCGGCGCCGCCGCCGTACAGGCGCAGTGGGCGCCGCGCGACCTGCCGCCGCATCGGCTGACCCTGATCGACACTCCCGGCCACATCGACTTCGCCATTGAAGTCGAGCGTTCGCTGCGCGTGCTCGACGGCGCCGTGGCTGTGTTTTCGGCCGTGGATGGCGTGCAGCCGCAGTCGGAAACCGTGTGGCGCCAGGCGCGTCGCCATCGCGTGCCGCTGATCGCGTTCGTCAACAAGATGGACCGCGTCGGCGCTTCGTTCGAGCGCGTGCTGGAGCAGCTGCAGGACAAGCTGCAGGCGCGGCCGTGGGCGCTCGGTGTGCCACTGGGCAGCGAAAGCGACTTCAACGGCTGGGTCGACCTGGTCGGTGAGCGCGTGCTGCACTGGCAGGATGGTGCCGTAACCACGGTGACCCCGTGGGACGCCGCCGCGCGCACCCTGTGGCAGCCGCAGCGCGACGCACTGGTCGAGGCCGTGGCCGACCACGACGAACTTCTGGCCGATGCCTGGCTGGAAGGTCGCGCGATCGATGCCGAACAGCTGCGCGCGGCGATCCGACGGGCGACGCTGGCCGGTGCGGGCGTGCCGGTATTGGCCGGTGCCGCCTTCAAGGACAAGGGCATCGAGACGCTGCTGGACGCGGTGGTCGATTACCTGCCGTCGCCGCTGGATCGGCCTGCCGTGACCGCCGAAAGCGAGAGCGGCGAGGTGGTGCTGCCGCCGGATCCGGACGGTCCGCTGGCCGGTCTGCTGTTCAAGATCACCCACCAGCAGCACGGTGCGCTGAGCTTCGTGCGGCTGTACTCGGGCACCTTGAAGGTCGGTGATGCCGTGGCCAGTTCGCAGCATCCGCAGGGTCGACGTGTCAGTCGCCTGGTGCGGGTGCAGGCCGACCAGACCCACGACATCGAACAGGCCGTGGCCGGTGACATCGTCGCGGTGCTGGGCTGGAAGGATGCGGTCAGTGGCGAAACGCTGAGCGGCCGTGCGCAGCCGCTACGCCTGGAGAACATCCAGGCACAGGCGCCGGTGCTGGCCTGGCGGCTGGAGCCGGCGCGTGCGGCCGACCTGATCCGGATGGCGCAGGGTCTGGCTAGTCTGGCCCAGGAAGATCCCTCGTTCCGCGTCGAAACCGATCGCGACACGGCGGAGACCCTGGTCTGGGGCATGGGCGAGCTGCACCTGGAGGTGATGGTCGAGCGGCTGCGCAGCGAGTGGAAGGTCGAGGTGGGCGTAGGTTCGCCGCGCGTGGCCTACCAGGAGACACCGCTGCGTGCGATGGCCGGCGTGGTGGGGCGGCTGGTCAAGCAGACTGGTGGCCAGGGCCAGTTCGCGCACGTGGTGCTGGATGTATCGCCGCGCGAGGACGACCAGGTGGTGTTCAACGACCGCATCGTCGGTGGCGTGGTGCCGCGCAGCTTCATCGCGGCGGTGGAAAAGGGCGTGCGTGCCGCGCTGTCGGAAGGTCCGCAGGGCCATCCGGTGGTCGGTATCGAGGTCAGTCTTGTCGATGGCCAGACCCATGCCAAGGACTCGTCGGAGATGGCGTTCCACCGTGCCGGTGCTGAGGCGATCAAGGTGGCGCTGGTGGAGGGCGGTACGCAGCTGCTGGAGCCGGTGATGGCGGTGACGGTGCATTCCCCGTCAGCGTCGGTGGGTGATGTGGTCGGCGACCTCAATCGACGCCACGGCCGTATTGCCCGCATCGAGGACCAGGACGGTCGCGCCGAGGTCAGCGGCTTTGCGCCGCTGGCGCAGCTGGTGGGTTACACCACATCACTGCGTTCGCTCAGCCAGGGGCGGGCCAGCAGTGAGGCGCACCTGCATGGTTACGAGCCGGTACGCGCTGCGTAAGGAAAGGCGAGGGGAGCCCGTGAGCGGGCTCCCTTTTTTTGTCGTCGGGAACGCCCATCCACGCATGGCGTGGATCTACCGGGTGATCGGGTTGCAGGCCCTGCAGTAGATCCACGCCATGCGTGGATGAATTCGCATCGACACCGGGATAATGCACTGCATCGCAACAAAACTGCAGAAAAAGCTGGATTAAAGTGATGCCTCACGATAAATTGCGCACCCCCCGTTGCTCGCCACCGCCCGCACCCCTCTCATGCGTGATGACAAAGACCCCGGAACCCTGGAGCTGACCCTGCCGCGAAAGCGCGGTCGTCCGCCCAAGTTCGGGTACGCAATGAGTGACGCGCAGCGCGCAGCGCGCTACCGCGCGCGCCGGGCCGGGCAGGCCAACCACGCCGATGTGCGCTCCTGCTCGGACATGGTGCTGCTGGACAAGATCCGCGCTGCTGTGAGCGCGCGCGACACCGAGCTGGCCGGGTTCCTGGTCCACGTCCTCTGGCAGCGCTACCCCCTGCAGTTGAAATAGGCCGTCGGTGGGGTGGCCGTTGTCATCGAGCTTGTTGATAATGCGGGATTCAGGTTGTTCCCGCTGGCGCGCCCGGGATGGCAGGCGCGCATGATCGAACGGTTCCCAAGATGACGACCACCAGCGACACCACCACCGAAGCGGCGCCGAGCAGCGCCCCCCTGTTCTACACCCGTCCGGTGCCGCTGCAGGCCGATGTGCATGCCGATCTGCGCATCCTGCCGGGCAGGCTCGAGTTTGCCGCCGGCAACAACGCCATTCCGCTGGTGCTGGGCGAGTTCTCGCTGGCCCTGCACCACTTCCCGATCCTGTTCGCCGGCCCGACCGCCGTGCCGATGGCAGCCGTGGGCGTGTCCGACCAGAACCTGTTCATCAAGGACGGCCTGTGGGAAGACGAGGCCTATATCCCGGCCTACCTGCGTCGCCACCCCTTCATCTTCATCGACACCGGTGCAGACAACGACTTCCTGCTGGGCATCGACGAAGAGAGCTCGCGCGTGGTCAAGGGCGGTGACGAAGGTCAGCCGCTGTTCGTGGACGGCAAGGCCACCGACATGGTGCAGCAGGCGTTGGAGTTCTGCGGCCAGTACACCCGCGAGCACGAACAGACCCAGGCCTTCTCCAAGGCCCTGATCGACAACGGCCTGCTGGTCGAGCGCAACGCCACCGTCCGCACTCCGGATGGCCGCGAGTTCAATCTCAACGGCTTCCTGGTGGTGGACGTCGAGAAGTTCGTGGCGCTGCCGGAAGCGACCGTGGTCGAGTGGCACCGCAGCGGCTGGCTGGCGCTGATCCACCAGCACCTGATGTCGCTGGGTCGCTTCAATGACCTGACCCGTCGCCAGGTCGAGCGCCTGGCGGCCTGATCAGGCCAAGGGTGCGGCTTCCGCCTCGCGGGAGCCGTGCCACTGCTGCAATCCCCGCAGCAATCGCCGTGCTTCGACCCAGTCAGGCGCGGCCTCATGCCCCAGTTCCCACAGGTCGGCCGCTGTGCCGGCCTGATCCGTTGCCCGGCACATCTGCAGCGTTCCCTGCAGTCGGTGTGCATGATGGCGCAGTGTCGAGGCATCGGCGTCCTGCACGGCCTGCTCAATCCTGGCCAGCTCATGGGCAATGTCCGCAGTGTAATCCGGCTCGGCGCCAGGGGTGTCATCGGGCGCAGTGCCGTGCGCCGAGGGCGGCAGGTCCAGCGCCTGCAGCAGGCTCGCAACCTGCAGTGGCTTGATCAGGATGGCGTCGAAGCCGGCCCTTCGGCAGCGTGCCGCGTGCCGGCGCCCCATGCGGGCGGACAGGGCAATCACTCGCAGAGGTGCCTGTGCCTGCGCGCGCAGCTGCTGCGCCAGTGCATAGCCATCCGAGCCGCGAAGCCCGATATCCAGTACGACCGTGCCGCGCGGTCGTAGCGCATGCTCGGCCAATGCGGCATCGGCATCGGCAACCGCGCGTACGTCGGCGCCCAGCCGACGCAGTTGCTCTGCGACGACATGCCGGCTGAGTGCATGATCTTCGACAAGGAGCAGGTCGACGCCGGTCAGTGGCGTCTGCTGCAGCGGCTCGATGGGCGGCTGATCGCCGTGAACGGCGCGGACCGGCAATCGCAGGGTGAAGCGGCTGCCGCGCCCATGCACGCTGTGTGCGGTCAGGTTGCCGCCCATGGCAACGGCCAGTTCGTGCGCAATCGTCAGGCCAAGCCCGCTGCCGCCACGTCTCTGGCCATCCTCGTTCTGCTGGAATGGTCGGAACAGAAGCGCCAGTTGAGCGGGTGCGATGCCGATGCCGCTGTCGATCACATCCAGCAACAGCTCCCGGGGAGACAGGGCGGGTTGTAGTTGCAGGCGCACCTCGATACCGCCGACATCGGTGAATTTCAATGCATTGCCCAGCAGGTTGTCGATAATCTGGCGCAGTCCATCAGCATCGAGCACAACCACCGGCGCTGGATCGGGCGCGCGATCCAACTGGAGTGACAGCCCTCTCCGCAGTGCCTCCGGCCGGATTGCTTCCAGTGCACGGGCACAGAGTTGGCCGACGTCGCAGGGCGTGGGATGCGGCCTGAAGCTGCCGCTGGCAAGGCGCGAGAACGCCAGCGAGCGATCGAGCAGCCTGCGCAGCGAGTGGCCGGCGGCAAGGGCAGCCGCGAGCAGTTCACGCTGCCCCTTGGGCAGGTGTGACTGGCTCAGCAGGTCGATCGAAGCCAGTACTGTCTGCGCGGAATTGCGCACTTCATGGCTGATCATTCCCGCCGCGCGCCCGAGGCGTTGTTCCGCGCGGCCGATTCGCCAGCGTAACGCCTGCCAGAGCGCGGGCAGGCCGATGAGTGCCGCGGTCAGACACAGCAACCAGAGCAGGAGCGGGGAACGCACCCGATCCAGTGCGCTCTCGATGGATGTGGGCAGCATCTGCTGCGCCCACAACTCCAGCAGGCCTGCGTGCTCTTCGAGGGTGATGGCGCGCAGCGCCTGATCGATGCGCGCCAGCAGCTGCTGGTCCTCCCGGCGGACAAGCAGGTGCAGATCGGTAGAGAATCCGCTGTCGAACGGGTGCAATTGCAGGTTTCCCGTGAAGTGCTGCCGGATCATCGAGTGCAGCGTTGCTTCCAGGCCGATCGCAGCATCGGCGTTGCCGCTTTCAACAGCGGCCAGGGCCGCATGGCGGTCGGGGAGATGCAGGAGGTGGATCCGGGGGTGGTGGATCGTCAGCCAGTCGGCATAGGGGCCGCCGTCAACCACGGCCAGCAGCTGCGCCCTCACGCCGGTAATGTCACGGGGCGGGTGCTCGCCTTTACGCACAGCCAATACCGTCTTGCCGCCATGGAAAGCGCCGGAGGCCCTCAGGTCGGGACAGGGAAGCGGGTGATGCGAGGGGCTGCCCATGACCAGCACCAGGTCGGCCTCGTCCCGGCAGACGGCAGCGACCGCTGCGCTCGTGCTGGGGTAGTTGAGATCGAGGAAGCGCAGGCCGGAATGCCGAGCCACAAGCCTGGCATAGCCATGGGCGAGGGTGGGCAGTGCGCTTGAATCCGCCAGCGTTGGGGGGAGCGGTCGCAATGACGGCGCGGTGGCAACCCGCACTTCGCGGCCGGCGGACCATCTCCGCAACTGTGCATCCTCGGCCGATGCAGCCGGCAGCAGGATCAGGGCCAGCAACAACGTGCACGACGTGCGCAGACGGAGGCGAACGCGCCGCCTCATTGGAGCTCCAGCTGCTGCCGCAGTGCATAGATCTCCACGTCATTACGCAACCCGAGCTTGCGCAGGGCGGCGACCTTCTGGGTGCTGACCGTCTTGACGCTGCGGTGGCGGCGCAGCGCGATCTCCGAGACAGTCAGGCCGGCCAGGAGCAGGTCCAGCACTTCGCGTTCATTGCGGCTGAGTTCCTCGCGGCACGCCGGGAACAGGCAATCGGCAGGGAGGCGGCACAGCCCCTGCGAGATGCGCACGATGGCATCAGACAGCATCTCCAGGGGCTCGGACTTGCTGACTACGCCGGAGATGCCGCTCGCCAGCAGGTGGTCGATGCGGGTGGTTGGCGTCAGCGTGGCGAAGGCGAGCAGGGGAATATGTGGAAAACACTTGCGCAGCAGGGGAACCAGCTCATCACTGCTGCGGTCGCCAGGCGCCAGGGTGAGATCGATGATGGCGACATCGACTGCCAGCTGGCGGAGGCTGCCGATGAGCTCGTCGCTGCGGGTGTGGCTGGCGACAATGCTGAAGCGAACGTCGCGAGACAGGTGCAGGACGGTGCCGCGGCGGACGATTTCGTGATCGTCCAGGAGTGCCAGCCGCAGTCGGCGCGGTGCAGGATATCCATTCATGCGCAGGGAGGTGATCGGCGCCCGCAGGGCGTGGCGATCATTCTGGCGCCGCTATCGCGTCGAGCATCGAACTTGTTGGAATTTTGCGATTATTCCTAAGAATCGATGCGTAAAGCCCATCAATTCAATGCCGCCGATTGATGAGGTGGATCGTCAGTACCCAATCAAGCGCTTCGGGGTACTTCGCTCGCGCTGCGCAGGTCGCGGGCCATTTCGCTGGTCGCAGCCCATCCGAGATCCGCATACAGTGGTTTCCCTTGGGTGGTAGCGTGCAGCACCGCGTAGGCCACCGCTCGTCCGGCGAATGCATGGTCGGCCAGTTTCATCAGTTGGCGGGCGATGCCGCGACGCCGATAGCCGGGCTCCACGTAGACATTGAGTACGTAGCCGCGCGTGTCCTGCTCTGGATGGGCGGGGTGGGGCGGCCAGTCGATCAGCATCAGGCCAATGCCTGCGATGGGTTGTCCATTGTCGGAAAGGACATGGCCGAAGTAGTCGCCTGACACCAGGCGCGGTTCGAGCCAGGTACGGAACGGGGCCGCCATCTGCTGAAGGATCTCTTCGCTCCGGCCGCTTTCACGGAACATCGCTTCTCGGTGAGCGCAGATGAGGTCGAGGTCGCACGGAAGGATCTGCCGGACTTCGAATCCATTCCAGGAGGTTGTGATGGCATCGTCCGCGGGGCTGTTCATCGATCGTGTATCCGTTCCGGCCTTGCTGGCCTGCCCAGCATCGTATCTGCAGGGCGCGTCGCGAGTGCACCACGTTGCAATGATTGATGATCGACTGATGCTCCAGGACGATCGACCCGGGCAGAAGGTGCCGCGTCATCGCACCGATTGCGGCACCCGCCTCAGCTTGCGGGTGTCGTAACCCATGGCCGCAATCCGCTCGACCGCCTGCTGGTAGTCACTGTCCGACACCTGCGGGGTGCGGGCCATGTACCAGACGTAATCGCGCTTGCTTCGTGCCACGATGGTCTGATGGTAGCTTTCATCGAGCCAGGCGATCACGTACTCAGCCTGGATCGGCCAGATGAACTGCATGCCCCAGATCGCGCCGTTGCCTTCCTTCTCGACACGGCCGACGGGGTGCATCGACTTCTGTGGCGCGTCGAAGCTGCCTTTGCGGTAAGTGAAGGTGGTCTGGATGCGTCCATCGGGCCGCAGGGCATAGCTCTCCACGGCGTCGAAGGCCTCGCGCTCAGGGCGCGACGGGATATGCGCGATTACGTACCAGTCGCCCATGAAGCGCGGTACATCCACCGACGGCGGACGCGGCAACGGGCGGGTGTCGCTGGAGCTGCAGCCGGAACCGAACAGGCCGACCGCGATCAGGGGGAGCAGCGGAAACATGCGCATCGGGCACCTCAGCGGGGTCGGAACAGATAGTGGGCCACCAGCCACTGCTGGCCGTCGTCGTAGCCGAACAGCTCGGCGCATGCCATCCAGAACATGCGCCAGCGCTGCCACCAGACCTTCGCTGCAGCCTGGCCATAGGTGGCGATCAACACCGGCATCACCCGCTCGCGGGCTGCATCCTGGTTGGCCAGCCAGTGGTCGGCCGTGCGCTGGTAATGGGTGCCGTCCAGCAACCACCGTTGCTCCAGGCGCAGGTCGCGCTGGAAATGCAGCAGTGTGTCGGCCGCCGGCATCAGTCCGCCGGTAAAGAAGTGGCGACCCATCCAGTTGTCGCCGCCGTCTGTCTCGAACGGATACATCAGTGTGCGATGGGCGAAGATGTGCACGAACAGTGCACCGTCCGGTTTCAGCCACCGTGCGATGCCTGCCAGCAGGCGCTGGTAGTTGCGTACGTGCTCGAACATCTCCACCGAGACACAGCGGTCGAACCGGGCCGTCGGCAGGTCAAGCTGGTTGACGTCGCGGGTCATCACCTCGACGTTGCCCAGGCCGCGCGCCTGGCACTGCGCCATGATGTACTGGCGTTGGCTGTGCGAGTTGGAGACGGCGGTGATATGCGCCTGCGGGTAACGTTCGGCCATCCACAGGGTCAATGAGCCCCAGCCGCAGCCCAGCTCAAGTATCTGCTGGCCATCGGCCAGTCCGGCGCGCTGGCCGTACAGTTCCAGCATGGCGTCCTCGGCCTGGTCCAGCGTTTCGCGCCCGGTGGCGTAGTAGCAGCTGCTGTACTTCAGCCGCTTGCCCAGGCAGGCCTGGAAGAATGCCGCGGGAACTTCGTAGTGCTGGCGGTTGGCCGCTTCGGTATGTAGCGCGAGTGGGCTGTCGGCCAGCTCGGTGATGCGCTGGCTGAAGCGTGCCGATTGGCCTTCGATGCCGCCTTCGCTTTCCTCATGCAGGCGTTGCGCGCACAAGCGGCGGATGCCCGCACGCAGCGCCGCATCGGGCACCAGCCCACGTTCGGCCCAGGCGATCAGCCCGGTTTCCGCATCTTCGGCCGGATTCAGTGACGGGATCGCGCTCATGCGGAATGCTCCTTGGAAGAACGGGGGAACCAGGGAAAGAACATCGATGTAGTGCGCTGGTAGGCGCGGTAGTCGTCGCCTCGGCTGCGCAGCGCTTGCTTTTCAGTGAAGGGAATGCCGCTGAGATAGCGCAGGAACACGTACATCAGCAGCGGGCCGGCCCAGGCCAGCCACCACAGTGGCGAGCCGACCGCGAGCAGGACATAGCTGAACCAGTGCAGCCACTCGAAGAAGTAGTTGGGGTGGCGGGAGTAACGCCAGAGCCCCTCGCGGCAGGTGCGGCCCTTGTTCGCCGGGTCGGCGCGGAAGCGGGCCAACTGGCGGTCGGCCAGGCTCTCGCCGCCGACGCTCAGCAGCCAGACAAGTGCGGCGGCCACGATCCACAACGTCGTGCTTGTCTGCGGATTTTCAGCCACCGCGAGGAAGGGCAGGGCGAACAGCACGACCAGCAGCGCCTGGGCCATGAAGAAGCCGAAGATCTTGCCTTGATGCCCTTGCCAGTGCTCGCGCAGATAACGGTAGCGGCCGTCTTCCTGTTCGTGGCGGACCCGGCGCCACAGGTGAAAAGCGAGTCGACTGCCCCACAGGCCACCGAGCATGCCGAGCGCCATCCGTGGCGCCGCCGCACCATCGCCGAGCCACGCCAGCAACAGGGCTGACGCGCCCACGCCCTTGGCCCAGAGCACATCGACCACGCCGATGTTGTGATGGCGGCGCTGCCAGGCCCAACCCCAGCTCATCACCAGTACGGCATACAGCAGGACCCACAACAGATTGATCATGACGGTGCTCCTGCCAGGGGCGGCGGGAAGGTGCGGGAGCCGCGACGAGCGGCCATGCACAGCAGCGAAAGCGCGATGCTCCAGCCCACACCCAGCACCAGCAGGCCCTGCCACAGCGGCGCAGTGAAACGCACCGCCTCGAAACCGCGCGCTGCGGAGAGATACGCCAGCGGGGCCAGCAACAGGCCAAACAGGGCTGGCAGGGCAGGGTGGCGCAGCAGGAAGCGCATCGAAGTGGTCAGCGTCATCGCAAACGCGGCCCACAACGCCATGATCCAAAGGGGCGGAGCCCAGCCCAGCGGGGCAGCAGCGTAGCGCACGGCGCCGCTGGCGGCGGCACTGGCGTCGACCAGCCACGCGCAGGCCAGCGCCAGCAGCATCAGCCGAAGGTCCAGTCGTGGCTGCGGTGAAGTGAGCAGCTGGCTGCCGATATAGATCGTTGCGGCCAGCAGCGCCGGCCACTGCCAGCCTCGCCCGGCGCCGGCCACGGCACACAGCCAGACCAGCTGGTTGCCAAGCAGATTGGTCCAGAACCGGCGCATGTCAGCGGCTGTCGCCCGCAGCGAGGACGGGCCGGTGGTCCGGACGGGCCAGCAGCAGATGCGAGACGCCGATCGAACGTTCCAGGAAGCCGCCCTCGCAATAGGCCAGATAGAACTCCCACAACCGGCAGAAGTGCGCATCAAAGCCCTGCGCCTGCACCGCAGGCAGCTGGGCCAGGAAGCGCTGGCGCCAGGCGCGCAGGGTCAGTGCGTAGGAGTGGCCGAAGTCCTGCTGGGCGATCAGCTGCAGGTCGCTGGATCGGGTCTTGGCGGCCATGATCGCGTTGATCGATGGGATGAAGCTGCCCGGAAATACATAGCGCTTGATGTAGTCGACGCTGCGCCGGGCCTGTTCGTAGCGATGGTCCTCGATGGTGATGGCCTGCAGCAGGGCAACGCCATCCGGCTTGAGCAGGCGTTGCAGTGTAGCCATGTAGGTGTCCAGGTACTCGGCACCGATCGCTTCGATCATCTCGATCGAGACCAGCTTGTCGAACTGGCCCTGCAGGTCGCGGTAGTCCTGCATCAGCAGCGTGATCTGATCCTGCAGGCCCGCCGCCTCTACGCGTTGGGCGGCCAGCGCATGCTGTTCCGCGGAGATGGTGGTGGTGGTCACATGGCAGCCAGAGTGCTGGGCGGCGTGTACCGCGAAACCGCCCCAGCCGGTGCCGATCTCCACCACACGGTCGCCTGGCTTGAGCTGCAGCTGCTGGCAGATGCGGTCCAGCTTGCGCCGCGAGGCGGATTCCAATGACTCGGATTCGCTGGCGAACATCGCCGACGAATACATCAGGTCCGGCGACAGGAACAGGGCAAAGAAGTCGTTGCCCAGGTCATAGTGCGCGGCGATATTGCGGCGGCTGCCTCCACGGCTGTTGCGGCGCAGGCGGTTCCAGACCCGCAGCATCCCCCCGCCCAAGCGGGCCGGGCCACGCTCCATGCCGTCGAGCAGATCGCGATTGCGCACCAGCAGCCGGATCAGTGCCACCAGATCATCGCAGTGCCACTCGCCCTGGATGTAGCTTTCACCTGCGCCCACGCTGCCTTGCGCAGCAACCTTGCGATAGAACGCCGGGTCATCGATGGTGACGGTGACATGCAGTTCACCACGGGCATCGCCCAGCCAGACTTCGCCCAGTGCATCGCGCACGCACAGCCGACCGTCGCGCATCGGGGCAAGCTGGGCCAGCAGGCGGCGGCGCAGGAACGCGTCCAAGGCACCGGGGCGCGGCAGGGCAACCCAGGGAGTCATCGAGTTCATCGCGGTTTCTCGGCAAGAGTGGGGTGGTCGTGCACCGGGTTGCGTTTCAACCACAGCCGCAGTGCGTGCCAGTGAATGGCGGCCACCACCTGGGTGGTCATCAGGGGATAGCAGGCCAGGACCCGGGCCAGCCCGCGGCCATCCAAGGCACGCCGCTGCATGGCCTGGGTGGCATCAAACTGGCGCACGCCGTCCCGCCAGACCTGCATGTGCACGCGCAGATCCTCATCCGGGCAGTTGAACCGCCAGTCGTAATGGCAATCCATCGGCATGAAGGGCGAGACATGGAAGCACTTGTCGAACCGCCAGCGCAGCGAGTTGCCTTCGTGCGTGGCCGTCGCGACCGGCAGCACATAGGCGTGCCGTTCCTTCCAGGGCGTGTTGGTGATCTCGGCGACAATGCAGTCCAGCGTGCTGCCGTCGGCCTGGTAGCAGTAGTAGAAACTGACCGGGTTGAACACGTGCCCGGCAAAGCGAAGATGGGTGAGCAGGCGCACCGGGCCGGTCGGCCGGTAGCCAAGCGTGTGGGCAGCGTGATCGCGGATGGCATCGGCCAGTGGCCGTGCGGGATCGCCGAAGTAGTCGCTGCGGCGGAACTCGGCCAGGTTGCGGCGATTGACCGACCACAACCAGCGCCCGGCGAACACCGTATCGAGTTCGTCCAGATCGAGCAGCAGCTGGGCGATGGGGTAACGGAAGGCATGCGGGTGCGGATGATGCCGGCGATGCATCACCTGCCCGATGTAGAGCGCGCTGGCACTCATGCCGCCACCTCATCCGAGGCGGATGCCAGCCGATGTGGAGCGCAGGCCTGCAGGGCATCGACCACACGGCGGGCGCTGCGGATGCCATCCTCATGGAAGCCCCAGCCCCAATAGGCGCCTGCGAACCACGTATGGCGACGGCCCTGCAGTTCCGCCCAGCGCTGCTGTGCCCGCACCGCGGCGTGGTCGTGCACCGGGTGGGCGTAGCGCAGCGTACGCAGTACTTTGGCCGGATCGATTGCCTCGCTGCGGTTGAGGGTAACCACCAGGGGCGTATCGCCGGGCAGGTCCTGCAGCAGGTTCATGCAGTAGCTGACCGTGCAGGGCGCGGCGCGATCCTCTGGCACGTGCGCGTTCCATGCCGCCCACGCCTTGCGGTTGCGCGGCAGCAACGAGGCATCGGTATGCAGTACGGCCTCGTTGGATTGATAGCGGATGGCGCCAAGGACCTCACACTCGATGGCATCGGCGTCGGCCAGCAACGCCAGCGCCTGGTCGCTGTGGCAGGCCAGGATCACTTCGTCGAAGGCCTCCGCGCCGGCCGCGCTGTGCACGCGTGCACCCCAGGGCATGCGTTCGACCATCCTGACCGGGCATTGCAGCCGCTCATGCACCCGCCAGCGGCGGCGCAGCGCATCCACGTAGCGCGCCGATCCCCCGCTGACCACCCGCCAGCTCGGGCGTCCGGTCATCTGCAGCATCTGGTGGTTGGCCATGAACTGGGCCAGATAGCGCGCCGGGAAGTCCTGCACGGTGGCGGTCGGTGAGGACCACAGTGCCGAGGCCATCGGCAGCAGGTGCTCGTCGATGAAGGCCTCGCCATAGCGCTGGCTGCGCAGGTACTCGCCGAGCGTGGGGCCGTCTTCCTCGGCCAGCAGCAACGGCGCATCCCGATAGAACCGGCGCAGGTCGGCCAGCATGCCCCAGAATCGAGGTGACACCAGGTTGCGGCGCTGGCAGAACAGGCCATCCAGCGAGGTGGCGTTGTACTCCACGCCGCTGCGCTCGCTGTGCATCGAGAAGCTCATCGTGGTCGGCTGCGAAGCCACACCCAGCTCGTCGAAGAGCGCGGTCAGCAGCGGATAGTGCTGGGGATTGAACACGATGAACCCGGTATCCACCGTCATGCGTGTGCCATCCACCTGCACGTCGTGCGTGTGGGTATGGCCACCGAGGTAGTCGTTGGCCTCGAACAGCGTGACGTCGTGCTGGCCCTCGAGCCACCAGGCACTGGCCAGCCCCGCGATACCTGAGCCGATGACGGCGATGCGCATGTCAGTACCTCGCCTTGGCCAGGACCCACTCGGGGATGGGCTTGAGACCTTTGACCAGGCCCAGGGCCGCCATCGCGCGCAGTCCGTACCAGGTCAAATCCACTTCCCACCAGCGGAAGCCCTGGCGGACAGTGCCGGGGAAGAAGTGGTGGTTGTTGTGCCAGCCTTCGCCGAAGGTGAGCAGCGCCAGCCAGAGGTTGTTGCGGCTGTCATCGCGTGTGTCGAAGCGGCGGCGGCCGAATCGATGCGCCAGCGAATTGATGGTGACCGTGGCATGGAACAGCACGATGGTGGAGATGAAGAAGCCCCACACCAGCAGCTGTGGGCCGGAGGTGTGCAGGCCCGGTGCCCAGCGCTCCAACCCGGCGCCCAATGCATACAGCGCTGCGGCCAGCAGTACCGGTACGGCCGTATCGAAACGGTCCAGCCAGCGCAGTTCGGGGAAGCGCGCCAGGTCCGGTACCCGTGACAGATCGGTGGCGAACGCCTCGCGGGTCAGGAACCAACCCATGTGGCTGCGCCAGAAGCCGCCCTCGCGTGGCGAGTGCGGATCCAGCGGCTGGTCGGCATGCCGATGGTGATGGCGATGATGGGCGGCCCACCAAAGCGGCCCACGCTGCACGCTGGAGGCGCCGATGACAGCGAACACGAACTGCACCGGCCGCGATGCCTGGAAGGTCCGGTGCGAGAAATAGCGGTGATAGAACGCCGTGATGGCAAACATGCGCACCGCATAGAGCACTGCGGCGACGATCACCGCTGTCCATGAGATTCCGATCCAGAGCACAGCGATGCAGGCCAGGTGCATCAGTGCAAATGGCACGGCGCGCAACCAGTCGATGCGGCCGGGCTGTTCGCCGGTGGTCTCTGCGACGTTGCCGGTGTCGATCCAGCGCTGCAGCGTACGCAGCAGGCGCGAGCGTCGACGGGGGAGGGGCGCTACAGAGGCCATTGGGGGATCTCGGCGGGTGTCGTGTCTACCTGTACGCAGCAGCGCGTGCAATGGATGCGCTGCGACGCGAAGAATCTCGACTTCACCTGGGCGTCACGGCGCAGCGGTCGACCAGAGGACGCGTCCAGGCCTGCTGCCATTCCGCGGCAGTTTGCTCGGCAGCTGGCGAGCTGAAGCGCACCGTCACCTGCGGGTAGCTGCCGCGGGCATCGCGCAGGTTGCTGGTGCCGCGGAATTCCAGCAGGCGGCGGTCGGTGCTGGCATAGACCAGTGACAGACGCGGGGCGATGCCGCCGTACCAGGTGTCCAGACTGACGTCGATCGACTGGCCATCAATACCCTGCCAACGTACCGGACCGATGCGCCGCACCTGCACCGGGAAGTAGCGCTGCCGCCCCGGCACCAGAAAGGGCAGACTGATGCGTTCGCCGCGCAGCAGCGCCGGCCAGTGCAGGCGCACCGCGGCGTCGAACCCTGCATCGATCACCGCGTCCGGCGGCAGTTCAAGCCGGCGCTGATGCGGCTGGCTGGCGGCATCTTCCTTCCAGGCAATCGACACGGAGTCGCCAGTGGCGTCGACTTCGGCGGTCTGGCCGCTGCGGCGGTCCTGCAGCGAATAGCTCCGTGCCTGCGGGCGGGCGCTGGCGGGCAGATGCTTGCGGGCGAAGGGCTGGCCATCCGGGCACTGGTACAGCACCCAGCGTTCGGCACCCTCCGTTGCCTCGCGCCACCAGTGCACTTCACGGTAGAGGATGTCGCCCTGCGCGGAGGTGGCCACACCCTCACTTCGCAGCCAGGGTGCCGCCAGCGCGGCATGGGGCAGGCACAGCAGCAGCCAGGCAGTGCGCATGGTGTTCATCCGGAAGGGTAGGTCTCTCAGGTCATACGGCGGGGGCGCCCGGTTGGATGCGCAGTGCCGACTGCATCCAATGGCTGCCCCTGCACGTACAGAGGACAGACCTTCACCCGCCCGCCGCGAACGCAGATGTACCCTGACGCCGCCAGCACACTCCTCAACTTCGATACCGCACGTACCGTGTCCAGTTCCCAGCAGCCGAGCAGCGAGCCGACGAACTGGGCCGGTGACATGGACGGCGTGGCGCGGCTGCGCGACCGCGAGTGTTTCATGCGGATCTACGACTACTTCATGCCGCGGCTGTGCGTGTACCTGCGCGGCCTGGGCGCACCCGATGCCGTAGCCGAGGAGCTGGCGCAGGAATGCCTGTTGCGCCTATGGCTGCGGGCCGCCGATTTCGATCCGGCACAGGGGGCGCTGAGTACGTGGCTGTATCGCATCGCCCGCAACCTGCATATCGATCGAGTGCGCCGCGAGCGCAGCTGGATGCAGGTGCAGGCAGCGGTGGAGGACGCGGCGACGCTGGATGTGATCGAGCGCAGCAGTGCCGAACAGTTCGCCGACCAGGCGCGTCTGCGCCAGCGCATCAACGAGCTGCCTGCGGTGCAGGCGCGGCTGGTGAGGATGTCCTATTTCGAGGCCAAGAGCCACAGCGAGATCGCCGAAGCGCTGCGCATGCCGCTGGGGACGGTCAAATCGCACCTGCGCCGTGCCTTCCTGCAACTGCAGGCGAAAGTGGGAGGTGTGCTGTGAATCCGCACCACCACCTGCACGAATCCACGCTGATGAGCTATGCCGCGGGTGCGCTGCCGGCGCCGTTGAGCATCGTGGCCGGTGCCCATCTGGAGCAGTGCCCGCATTGCCGTCAGCGCCTGCGCGATGCTGAGGCGATCGGTTCGGTGCTGCTGGAGCAGACCCAGCCGCCTGCAACCGACACGCGGCGCGAACAGTTGCGCGAGGCCATGCTGATGCAGCTGGCCACGGAAACGCCGATGGCCATGGCGGAATCCCTGCGCCCTATGCCGATGGAGCGGCCCGAGGCCGATCCCGATCATCTGCCGGTGTCACTGCATCCCTACTTTGGCACCTCGCTGGGTGACCTGCGCTGGCGTTGGATGGCGCCGGGGGTGCACTGCATCCGGGCCGAGCAGATGCCCTCGCTGATCATGCTGAAGATCGCCCCCGGCAAGTGCCTGCCCATGCACAGCCATGGCCGCAGCGAGCTGACCCAGATCCTGCGCGGTTCCTACAACGACGCGCTGGGGCTGTTCGCGCCGGGTGACGTGGCGGATCTGGACGAGGAGGTGGAGCACCAGCCGGTGACCGCGCCGGGTGTGCCGTGCATCTGCGTGTCTGCGTTGGATGCGCCGTTGGTGTTCAGCGGTTGGCTGGCGCGGAAGATCCAGCGTTTCGTGAAACTGTGAGGCGGGTGCGATGATGGTCGGGACGGGTGCATTGCGGATTCTGTTGACCGGTGCCGCAGGCCTGGTCGGGCAGGGCGTGGTGCTGGCCTGCCAGCGCTCACCGCAGGTCTCCCGCCTGACCGCGCTGGTCCGCCACCCGGGTAGTCTGCGCGGCACCGGCAGCGAACTGATTGTCCCGGACTTTCTGCGTATCCAGGAGCGGGTGGAGGAGCTTGCCGGGTTCGATGCATGCCTCTACTGCGCCGGTGCGCCACCGGTCGGCACCGCCGAGGCCGAGTACCGACGCGTTACCGTGGACACCACGCTGGCGGTGGCCCGTGCCTGGGCGGCCGCGAATCCCGAGGGATGCTTTCTGTATGTATCCGGTGCGGGTGCAGACCCTCAGAGCCGGCTGATGCCGCTGAGGGTCAAGGGCGAGACCGAAGTTGCTTTGCAGGCCCTGCCGGTGCGCTCGGTGATGCTGCGCCCGGGTGGCGTCAGGCCGGTCGCGGGAACCGGCACCCGTCATGCCCTGTTGAAGCCCTTGTACTGGGGCGGCGCGCCGTTGATGAAGCTGGCCGGTGCGATTGCGCCTTCGTTGATGACCAGCAATCTGGCCCTGGGCCAGGCGATGATTGCACTGGCCGCCAGGGAGCATCCGCCGGCCACGGTGGAGTGCGCGGACATCAACCGGATCGCCGCTGGCATGCGCGATCCGGCGTCCTGACCTCAGTGCGGCGTCGCCTCCAGCGCGGTGCGCACCGCCGCTGCAAGATCACTGCGGGTAAACGGCTTTGGCAGCAATGAAACGGCGCGTCCCTGGCTGCCCACCTGGTCGTGGTCGCGTGGATAGCCCGACGTGAACAGGACGGCGACTTCCGGCCAGCGTTCACGGACTTCGTGCACCAGTTCCCAGCCCGACATGCCGGGCATCACCACGTCCGAGAACAGCAGATCCACCTTGGTATCGGGGCGTTCCAGCAGCCGCAGTGCGGAGGGGCCGTCGTGGGCTTCCAGCACGCGGTAGCCGAGCAGCCGCAGCGCATCCACCGTGTGGGCGCGGACATCGTCATTGTCCTCGGCCACCAGAATGGTTTCCTCGCGCGGTGAGTAACCCGCCAGGCCGGTCTGTGGGGTGCGTGCTTCGCAGGGCAGGGACAGCGGAGAGCGCGGGAACATCATGGTGATGCTGGTACCGCCGCCTTCCACCGAGTCGATCAGCACGTGGCCGCCGGACTGCTTGACGAAGCCATGCACCATCGACAGGCCAAGCCCGGTGCCGCGGCCAACCTGCTTGGTGGTGAAGAACGGCTCGAACACGCGCGCCAGGGTCGCCGCGTCCATGCCGTGGCCATTGTCGCGCACCCGCAACATCACGTACTCGCCCGGCGTTGCATCGGGAAACAGGGCGGCGTAGTCGTGGTCGAGGTGGCTGTTGTCGACTTCGATCACCAGCCGGCCGCCATGCGGCATCGCATCGCGGGCATTGACCGCCAGGTTCAGTACGGAGGCCTCCAGCTGGCTGATGTCGATCTCCACACACCAGATGTCCTCGGCATTGCGGATCTCCAGCTGCACCAGCTCACCCAGTGCACGCTGCAGCATGTCGTGCATGTCCAGCAGGCGTTCGTTGAGGTTGGCGGCCTGGCTGTGCAGCGGCTGGCGACGGGCAAACGCCAGCAGGCGCTGGGTCAGGCTGGCGGCACGGCCGACGCCTTTCAGTGCATTGTCCAGTGCACGGCTGACCATTGCCCCGGGTTCTCCGGCGCGTTCATTGAGCAGCATGGCGTGCTCGACGTTGCCGGAGATGACCGTCAGGATGTTGTTGAAATCATGGGCGATGCCGCCGGTGAGCTGGCCGACCGCCTCGATCTTCTGCGACTGGCGCAGTGCGTGTTCTGCCTGAAGCCGCGCGGTGGTTTCCACCGCCTCGGAAACCACGGCGGTGACCACGCCTTCGGTATCCAGCAGCGGGCGGAACGAGAAGTCGAAGCTGCGCCGCCCGGTCGGGAGTTCCAGTTCCAGTGCATGCAGCGAACTGCGGCCCTGTACGGCTGCGGCGACGGCCTGGTCGATCAGCGCACTGATGCCATCGGTTGTGGCAAACCAGAGCGATTCACCGAAGCGCGCGCCAACAGTGTCCTTCTTGTCCGCAAGCACCGCGGCCAGTGACGCGTCATTGGCATCAACGACGCGTCCGGACAGATCCAGCAGCACCTGATGCTGGAAGCTGGATTCGAAGATCGCCTGCAGGCGCCGCTTGCTGGCCCGCAACTCGGCGGTGCGTGCCTGCACCTGTCGCTCGAGAACCTGGTTGTCCTCGCGCAGCGCCAGTTCGGCCTGCTTCAACAGTGAAACATCGCTGCCCATGCAGATGTAGCCGACCACGCTGCCATCGGCCGCATGTTCCGGTACGCAGTCCATCTGCACGAATCGTGATTCGCCGCTGCGGTGGACCAGTTCGACCTGGAAGCTGGTGCGCTCGCCCTGCAGTACCCGCTCCAGGCTGGGCAGGGCGTGCTCGAAGGCGGAAATGCCGCTGACATCCCGTGCCGCGCGACCCAGCAGTTCGGCCAGGCTGACGCCGTGCCAGTCCAGGAACGCCTTGTTCGCGAAGCGGTAGCGATGCGCCGTGTCGAGCTGGGCGATCAGCGCAGGGACGGCATTGGTTACCTGCTGCAACTGCGCCTGGCTGTCGTTCAGTGCGGCCTGCGCCTGCACAAGCTGGGTGCGTTCATGGGCCTCCTGCCGCGCACGACGGATCGCATCCGGCAGGCGCTGCAGGCGCTGCTTGACCACGTAGTCGCGCGCGCCGCGGGTCAGCGCCTGCACGGCCAACTCCTCGGTAAGCGTACCGGAGACGAAGATGAAGGGCGTCTGCGGAATCCGCTCGCGTGCCAGTGCAAGGGCCGCATCGCCGTCGAATCCGGGCAGCACATGATCGGCCAGGATCACATCGAAGGCGCGATTCTCAATTGCCTCGATGAAGGCATTGCGGGTCCACAGGCGCTCGGCCTCGAAATCGAGGCCGGCACGCTGCAGCTGTGCGCTGATCAGCTCCGCATCAAGCGCGCTGTCCTCCAGCATGAGGATGCGCAGGCGCTCGCTGCGGCGCGATCCATCACGCATTGTGCTGCCCCGAGCCGTTGGGCCGATGCGGCGGGGGCTGGTTGGTGATGCCCCAGAACATGCCCAGCCCCTGGATGGCGTCGAAGAACTCCTTGAAGTCCACTGGCTTGACCACGAATGCGTTCACGCCCAGTTCGTAACTGCGCACGAGATCCTGTTCTTCGCGGGAGGAGGTCAGCATCACCACCGGGGTGCTGCTCAGCTGTGGGTCACCACGCACCTGTTCCAGCACTTCCAGGCCGTTCACCTTGGGCAGCTTCAGGTCCAGCAGCACCACCACCGGGCCGCCGTGCATGGCGCCGGCGAACTTGCCTTCGCAGCGCAGGTAATCCAGCGCCTCGGCACCATCGCGTACATGGATGACATCGTTCAGCAACTGGCAGCGCGACAACGCGGCCAGCGTCAGCTCGGCATCCTTGGGGCTGTCCTCCACCAGGAGGATCGGCCGCAGGTCCCTCATGGGTGATCTCCTGTGGAACGGGGTAGGGTGAAATGAATCGTGGCGCCCTTGCCGGGCTCGCCCTCGGCCCAGGTACGGCCGCCATGGCGGCCGATGATGCGGCGTACATTGGCCAGACCGATGCCGGTGCCTTCGAATTCTTCGACGTGATGCAGGCGCTGGAACACACCGAACAGCTTGTCCACGTAGCGCATGTCGAAGCCGCAGCCGTTGTCACGCACGAAGAAGTGGTCTTCGTCGACGTTGCGCTCGTGACCGACCTCGATAACGGCCTGCTCGCGCTCGCGGGTGAACTTGATCGCGTTGGCCAGCAGGTTCTGCCAGACCAGACGCAACATCGTGGGATCGGCCTCCACCTCCGGCAGCGGCGCCAGCGTCCATTGCACGTCGCGTCCGGCGTAGTCCAAAGCCAGGCTCCGGTGCACATCTTCGGCCAGCGCCGCCATATCCAGCCGTACCCGGCCGAGCGTGGAACGGCCCATCTGCGAGAAGCTCAGCAGATCGTCCACCAGTGTCCCAGCGGATTTGGCCGACTCCACGATCGTATCCAGGAAGCGGCGCTCGGTATCGTTGAGGCGTTCGCCGGCCGAGCTGCCCAGCAGCTCCGAGTAACCGACGATGTGGCGGAACGGCGCGCGCAGGTCGTGGCTGACCGAATAGGAAAACGCTTCGAGTTCCTTGTTGCTGCGGACCAGCTGCTCGTTGAGCTCGGCCATTTCCTCGGCCTTGCGCAGCACGATATCGACGATGGCCGTGCGCATTTCGTGTGCGGCATCGCAGTCGGCGTCGGACCACGGCAGGCTGCGCTGCTGCACGGTCTCTTTCCAGGCTTCGAATGAACTGCGCGGGGACAGTGCCACGCCGGGCGCCGCCGCTTTGCGTGGGTCGCCACCCCAGCGCACGGTGCGCACCACTTCCGGGCGGAACCACATCAGATAGCTGTCGTGCAGCTGCGAAATGGACACCGCCAGTACGCCGCTGGCCACATCGGACAGGCGCGCGCCGGGCGCCCAGTCGGCTGCCAGATGGTCACTGCAGTACGTTTCCTGCCCGGTCTGCTGGGTAGCCAGCCAATCAGCCAGGGCCAGCACGTCGCTGGCGGGTGGGCACTCCCCCACGCGCATGCAGTCGCCCTTGTGCACGATGGCCGCACCGGCAGCGCCGGTCAGCGACAGCAGGCTGGCTTCATCGTGGCGCAGCGCAGCCATGAAATCCTCGTCGCCGGCCATGCGTGCCAGCAGCTTGACCAGCACCGAACGGCGCGCCACGCGCTCTTCGATGGCGCGTGCACGCTCCTTCAGGGCGATCTGCAGTGAGAGGATCTGGCCCATGAACTCGCAGGCAGTGCGCACGTGGTAGGGCAGGCGGCGTGGCTGCACCGTGTGGCAGGACACCAGACCCCACAGCTGGCCCTCGTGCACCAGTGACACCGACATCGACGCGCCAGTGCCCATGTTGCGCATGTACTGCAGGTGCACGGGCGAAACGCTGCGCAGCACGGCCAGGCTCAGGTCGGTAGCCGGCGCGTCGCGATGGTCCTCGGCCCGCATCAGCGGGGTAGGGGTATAGCTGTTGTCCGCGATCAGGCGCACCCGATTGCGGCGGTACAGCTCGCGGGCCTGCGCAGGAATGTCCGACTCGGGGAAGCGCAGGTCCAGGTAGGACGGCAACAGGCCGTTGCCATCCTCGGCGACCACGATGCCGTTCCAGCCGGGATCGAACTGGTAGACCAGGGTGCGATCGAAGCCGGTCAGCCGGCGCATGTGCGCGGCCGCCAGTTGGCACAGATCTTCCACGGTGGTGGCCGATTCGATGCCGTTCATCAGTTCGCGGATCGACGGATACAATTCTTCCAGCGAACCCGGCTGGCCGGGAACCGGTGCCTCCAGCTCGATCAGCAGATCGGTGGCGGAGCGATGCACCAACAATTGATGGCGGCCGTGGCCATCCAGGTGCACGGCGCCGACATGCGCGCTGCTGCCCACCGCGGCCTGCTGGAACAGCGCCTGGAAGGGCGCCAGCACGCCGCCCAGTACCTCGCTGACATGCTGCATCAACGGTTCGCCGAACTGCTGCAGCAGCCCGGGATGACTGACGGCGCGCTCGCGCACCCGCAGGGACTGCGGTTCAACGACCAGAAGCACGCCGTAGGGCTGGATCGCACCGGGCGTATGAATCGGTTCGCGCGCACAACGGGACTGGGCAGTGTCGTGCGTGGACTCGGCAGAAGGCATCAAAGGCGGGACTCAGGATTCGTGGATGGCTGGAATGGCCCAGCGTTGCATCCGGCATGCACGGATGGTGACGCAAAATCGTGCATTCGCATACCAGCACGTGCGTGTGAAGAACGTTTCATTCAAACCTGAATTCTTCATCTGAGCATTCCAACAGCACTTGCATGTTTCGCGAAAGGTACATGTGCGCTGCACGCGCGCTCGACACCCACTTGCCTAGGGTGAACGCACATTCCTGAGTGACTACGCCCCGTGAACCTGCAGACCTTGCTTTCAACGCCATACCGCATGCTTGCCGACAGCTGCCAGTTTGAGCTGCTGGATGTGGATGCCCTGCAGGATCCGGCCAGCGGGCGCCTGCTCCACCTGTACTCGCTGGTTGCGCGGTGCATGAGCTGCGACACGGTGTTCAAGGCGGAGGAAGGGCAGGGGTTGGTCAGCCACACCGCCGCGCGGGTGGTGCGATGCCCAACGGGCTGTGGCCAGCAGGCGTTCAAGCCGGCGTTGCTGCGTGCATGGCAGCCGCAGCGCGTCGCGCAGGCCTGAGAGCACTGATACGGGGTCACAGCACCCCGGGATTGGCGCGCCACACCGCGAAGTTCAGCGCGGATGCGAACGATATCCAGGCCAGGTAAGGCAGCAGCATCACCGCCGCACCGCGATGGAGGCGGGCGAATGCAACGATCGTTGCGCACACCAGCGCGATCAGTATCAGGATGTCGACGAAGGCCAGCGCGCCCAGCTTCCAGCCGAAGAACAGCCAGCTCCAGAGGGCATTGACGGCCAGCTGTACCAGATAGAGCACCAGGGCCGGTTGCGCGTTGCGCCAGCCGCGTTCGCGCCAGACCAGCCACGCCGCAATGGCCATCATGGCGTAGAGCAGGCTCCACACCGGGGCAAACACGGTGGCAGGCGGTGCCCACGCGGGCAGGGCGAGGGTGGCGTAGAAGCTGGCGGCGGAGGCCGATGCCCATGCGCCGACTGCGGCCGCCGCAAAGGTGACCACGCCCCATCCCAGAAGACCTAGAGCCTGTGAACGCCGCTTCATTCCGTACCGCTCCATCCTGCGTTTACCGCTCATACGAACGGAAGCGGCAAATGGATGCAACCCGGAGCGATCAGTCTGAAGAACCCGCGGCGCTTCCACGTTCGGCAGCCGGCAACAGCGAAGGGCGCTGATCGAACCATTCACGCGCCTTGGCCAGATGCCACTGGCGCTGTTCGCCATCAAGCTCGATGCCCGCGCCCAACAGCCCCCAGCGCAGATAGAGATCGCCCCGCTTGCGCTGCTCCAGCAGATCCAGCCGCGCACGTACCGACAGGCGATCATTCTCGGCCCGCAGGCCGTCGATCAGCAGATGACCCGGACGCCAGCGCAGCGTGGCCTGTGCATCGACCTGGCCGGAATCCAGCAGGGACAGCGTCCAGCGCGGGTAGTCGGTGCGCTTGGCGAACACGGCCAGCAAGGGGCGTGCATTGCTCAGGGTCAGGTCGGTGGTAGCGTCCACCTGGAACGGGGACTGCGCGTCGATGCGGCCCCGCTTGAACACAGCACGGCCTTTCCACGCGCTGCTGGAATCGGTGCCCGCCACCTGCACATTGCGCAGCTCCACGGTGGTGCCGGACAGATCGAAATGACGCTGGTTGAAGTCCCCGCGGCGAAGCGTCGCGTTCACGTCGACATCGCCGCCCATGTCCAGGCCCGCCACCTTGGCGCTGGCATTGCGACCCAGCAGCCGCGCGGTGCCATGGCCGACGCGGCCATCGGTGTCGAGCGTGGCGTCGCCGCTGAGGCTGCCGGTGCCACGCAGCAGGCGCACCTGTTGGGAACCAAGGTAGCGGTTGTAGGCGGCCAGGTCCGGGATGGTCGCTTGGCTGAAGCGCAACCGCGCACGAACGCCCTTGCGTAGTTCCTGCAGGCGGCCATCGCCGGTGAGGTCCACGGCCAGGTCGCGACCGTCGAACAGGCGTACATCCTTCGCATCGCTTGGGCGAGCGGTGAAGCGGGGCAGCCGGATCGCCAACTGTGCCTGAGTGGGGCTGCCGGCCTTCAGCTCGCCATGCGCACTGGCCGTGCCGGCCAGCCGCACGCCAGCGACCTCGGCCACGGCGGCAGCCGAAGGGATGTCCACGGTACTGCCTTCGATCAGTTCGCCATTGCGCAGGCGCAGATCTGCTTTCAGGGTGCCGCCGCCATCCAGCTGCAGCCACGGCTTGCGCACGAACAGGGCAGGGATCCAGTTGAGCGAGGTGAAGGCCCATTCGCCACGCACAGTGCCGGAGCTGCGCTCCAGCAGCTGGGCAGGGTGCTGGAAGGGAATCTCGCGCCCGGTGATGTGCAGGTCGGCATCGATGCCGGCGGCCGAATCCGGACGTGGCGGCAGGCGGGCCTGCAGGCGCAGGTCGTTGGCCACATTGAGCTGCAGGGCCAGCACACCGCGATTGGGCGCGCCATCGCCGAGGAAGAGCGGCACCTGCCAGAGCGCGTGGTCACCGGGTTGCAGTTGGCCGTCGATCAGGTGGACCGCCAGTTGCAGGCGTCCGGGCACGGGCGCGCTGGAGATCTTTGGCGTTGTGGCGTCCGTATCCATGCGCAGCCCCTGGCTGCGCGCTTCCAAATCAAGTTGCGCATGCAGCAGCTTCAACTTGGCCAGGCCGGGCGCCTGGTCGCGATAGTGGCGCGGATAGCTGAAACGCGCAGTCAGATTCATGTCGCCCAGCAGCTGCACGCCGTCATAGCTGGTGTCTGCCTTGCTGAACGAGACCTCGGAATCGAACAGTTCCGATGGGCCGCCGCGCAGCTGCTTGAGGAATCCGACCGTGCCCTGGCCCTTGCCGATGATCAGCAGCTTGCCGAGCCGGGCGCTGCGGATGCTGTCGCTGTGGATGGCGTCGAAACGCAGGGTCCAACCCTGGTCGCTGCGCGGGGGCGACGGAATGGCGTCCTCGACGCGGCTGATTTCGGCCGACACGCCTGTGGCCTGCAATCGGGGAACCCGCACTTCGCGACGGAACAGGGGCAGCACGGCCAGCCGGGCGCTGGCGCGTTCGGCGTGCAGTACGTAGACGGTGTGGTTGACGTGGCCGCGCATATGCACGTTCCAGGCAATGACGTGGCCGGGCAGCAGCGTGATGGCCGGGCCGGTGGTCATCACGAACTTGTGCGGCTTGCGGTTGGTAACCTGGTCGAACAGCGGGGTGTTGAGGAAGATGTTGCCGGCCAGCAGGTAGGCAGCGTACACGACAAGCAGAATGCGCACCGTGAGGCGCGCATGGCGAGGCCATTGAGGGTAGCGAACGGAAATCAGCGGCTTCAACCTTCATCACATGGGGAGCCAGCGCACTATTGCGAAGTGTTGGGTTGCACCGTGTGAATGCGGGCGTGGAGGCGGCCTGAAGTCGGCTACCTGGAGCAATTAGGTGGCACTTGGAATAAGTGCAATGCTTTTTTCCGGGATTATCAACCCAATAGCGGCGGCCTACGCTTTGCCTGCCGAATCCAATCCCCTGGAGAACTGAAATGAGCACCCAACAGACCGTCAGTTTCAAGAACCGTAGCTGGGATGTCGCCGCCACCCTGCGCTTTCCGGAAGGCTTCGACCCTGCCAGCAAGTACGCTGCCATCGTCTGCGCGCACCCGATCAGCAGCTGCAAGGAGCAGACGTCGGGCGCCATCTATGGTGAGGCACTGACCGCCGCTGGTTTCATCACTCTCGCTTTTGACGCCTCCACCCAGGGCGCCAGCGGCGGTGAGCCCCGCTTCATGGAAGATCCCGCTACCCGAGTAGAGGACTTCCGCTGTGCCATGGATTACCTGATGACGCTGCCGTACATCGATGAAGATCGTGTTGGCGTGCTGGGCGTCTGCGGCGGCGGTGGCTATGCGGTGAGCGCGGCCACTACCGACCACCGTTTCAAGGCAGTCGGCACGGTGGTGGCTGCCAACTATGGCCGGCTGATGCGTGAAGGTGACATGTCGCCGGATGCTGCGTTGAAGACGTTGGAAGCGCTGGGCAAGCAGCGCACTGCCGAGGCACGGGGTGCTGAGCCGTTGATCGTGGGCTACATTCCCGGCTCTGAAGCGGAGCGCGAAGCCGCTGGAATCAACGACATCGACATCGTTGAGGCGGTGCAGTACTACTGCACGCCGCGTGGCCAGCAGCCGGGCTCGCCGAACAAGCTGCGCTTCACCAGCACCGGCGCCGCCCTGAGCTGGGATGCCTTTGCGTTCACCGAGCATCTGCTGACTCAGCCGCTGCACATCGTCATCGGCGGTGTGCCCGGTGGCTTCGGTTCGTATCGGGACGGCCTGGAGCTGTACGCAAGGGCGCGTTCGGCGCAGAAGAGCATCCAGATCGTGGCCGGCGCCAGCCACTACGAGCTGTATGACCAGCCAGCAGCCACCACCCAGGCGCTGCAGCAGCTGATTCCGTTCTACCGGACGCATCTTGGCGCTTGATGCAACAAGGCCAACCAGAGCAGCCTACGTCCCGCCGGCCCATTTCAGGCCGGCGGGACGTTTGCTTTACAGCTGGATCTGCACCGTAGCGGCGCCCTCGAACGCGGTATCGATGCCGCGCTCACGCCACCTGGCCAGATCGGCCTGGCGGTTGGCCAGGGTGGTCTCCCAGATCGAATAGGCATCCGCACCCAGCATCAGCCGCACCGGCGGATCATTGCTGGCTACAACGTCCAGCATGCGCTGTGCGGCCTTTGCCGGGTCACCCATCTGCTGCCCGGAGGAGGATTCCAGGTAGGTTTCGAATGGCTCCACAACCGGCCGATAAACATCGATGCGGTGTGCTGGCCGCATGTTGGCATCACCGGCGAATTCGGTGCGGAACGCGCCCGGTTCCACCAGCGTCACCCGGATGCCGAGCGGCTTTGCTTCGATCGCCAGTGCTTCGGTCCAGCCTTCGATGGCGAACTTCGCTGCACAGTAGGGGCCGGCCGCGTTCATTGCCACCAGCCCGGCAATACTGCTGACAGTGAGGATGTGGCCAGCGCCCTGCTTCCGCATCTGCGGCAGCACGGCGCGACTCATTTCGGCAGCAGCGAAGAAGTTCAGTTCCATCTGCTCGCGCAGCTGTTCCAGGCTGAATTCCTCGCAGGCGCCCACCACACCGCGGCCAGCCACATTGGCCAGCACATCGATGCGCCCGAAGCGTTCGATGGCCTCGGCCACGGCACGTGCACGGCCATCGGCATCGTTCACGTCAAGCGCCAGCGGCAGGACGTGGTCCTCATGGCCTGCGGCGATCGCGCGAAGGCGGTCCAGCCGCCGCGCGGTGAGGATGGCGCGGTCACGCCGGGCAATGACCGCTTCGGAAAGGGCCTTGCCCAGGCCGGATGACGCACCGGTGATGAACCAGGCGCGTGGTTGTTGTGTATTCATTGGAGAATCCTGCGGAATGTTGTGCAACACGCGATCAGATGATGGTCAATCCACCGTCGACCACCAGTTCGGCACCGATGACGTAGGACGCGTCATCGCTGGCAAGGAACAGCGCGGCCTTGGCGATTTCCTCCGAAGTGCCGACGCGGCCGATCGGAATGCCCTTGAGCAGGCTTTCCAGGAGTTGCGGATCCCCGGTGAAATGGGTGGCCATCGGCGTGTCGATCAGCCCCGGGTAGATGCCGTTGACGCGGATGCCGCGGCGGGCGAAATCGACGGCGGCGGCCTTGGTCAGATGACGGCTGCCGCCCTTGGAGGCGCTGTAGCCCGGCGGCACGTCGGGGAAGACGATGATGCCGGCGGCAGACGAGATGTTGATGATCGCGCCACTGTGCTGCAGTTCCATCTGCGGCGTGACCGCCTTGATGCCATGGAACTGGCTGGTCAGATTGACGTCGATGACGTGGCTGAAGTCCTCGGCCGTGGCGTTGTCCCAGCGGCCGTCGCGCGGCCCCGGCGTGCCGGCGTTGTTGACCAGGATATCGATGCGGCCATGGCGCTCGATTGTGGTGGCGGCCACCTCGGCCCATTGTTCGGGCCGGGTCACATCCAGGAACGCCGATGTTGCACGATGGCCCTGGGCGGTGAGGTCCTGCACCAGTGCGTCAAGGTTCTGTTTGCGGTCGGGGGTGCCGGTAGCAACAACGACGGCGCCTTCGCTGGCGAAGACCCGGGCGATGACCGCACCCATGCCGGTGCCGCTGCCGGCGCCGGTGATGATGGCGACTTTGTCCTGCAGGCGTTTCATGGGCAATTCCTGTGTCTGATCGGGAGCGGGGCGGTGATGTGCCGCCATGGAATGCACGATAGGCCCGGGGTTCTGTACGATCCATGCCGTGGCGTTCGCCTGACTTCTTCGAGCGTACGGATATGAGCGCTGATCCGCTGTCCGATGTGCTGTCACTGCTGCAGCCAAGCAGCCAGTTCTTTGCCGGATTCGATGCCGCCGGCGACTGGGCATTCGATTTCCCGGCGCACGAAGGCATCAAGTTCACGGCAGTCATGGGGGGCGGCTGCTGGGGCCGCGTCGAGGGTGAGCCCGCACTGTTCCACTTCGAAGCCGGCGACTGCTTCCTGCTCAACAGCCGCTGCCGGTTCGTGCTCGCTTCGGATCCTGCAGTGGCCATCGCCAGCGGCGAGCCCATCATCGAAGCGGCGGCGCGGCAGGGCGTTGTCACTCACAACGGGGGAGGAGAGACCTTCCTCATCAGCGGCCGATTCGCGTTTCCCGGGCGGCATGCCGCCGTGCTGTTCGATGCGCTGCCACCCCTGATCCATGTGCCACGTGCTTCGGGACAAGCAGGCGTGCTGCGCTGGGCGCTGGATCAATGGGCCAATGAACTGCACGCGCCGCTGCCGGGCGCAGGGTTGATGTCCACCCATCTGGCCCATCTCATGCTGGTACAGGTGCTGCGCCTGCACCTGGCTACCCCGGGCCGGGTGCCGAAGGGCTGGTTCCTGGCCCTGACCGACAGCCACATCAGCCTGGCCCTCGGGGCGATGCACGCAGCTCCGGCCCAGTCCTGGACGCTGGAATCACTGGCGCGTATCGCAGGGGTTTCGCGCACGGTGTTCGCGCAGCGCTTCAAGGCACTGGTCGGGCACACGGCAATGGACTATCTGTCACGTTGGCGGATGCTGCTTGCGGCGGACCGGCTGTCCCATGGCGCCGATGCCGTGTCCAGTATTGCCTTTGCCGTGGGCTACGAATCGGAGAGTGCGTTCAGTACTGCGTTCAAGCGCATCATGGGGCAGGCGCCCGCGCAGTATCGCAGGCAGGCCACCTCGCCCAGGTAAGAAGTATCAGGTCGTGCGCCGGCGAGGCCTGGCCGGTGCACGCTGGGTGGCGGCACGTGTCGCACTCGTTGCGGTGCGCTTCCTGCTGTCTTCCAGGTTGTCACGCAACGCTTGCAGCAACAGTGTGAACACCGGCGAAGCCAAGCGCCGGTTCGGGTAGTAGAGGTGATACCCCTCGTAAGTCTTGCGCCACTCGGTCAGCGCCTCGACCAGCTCTCCTGACGCCAGCCAGTCCTGCACGTAATGCAGTGGAAGATAGGTAAGGCCGACGCCCTGCAAAGCTGCATCGCGCATGGCCGAAATACTGTTGACCACCACCTGGCCTTCGGACTTCACCCGGTGGTCGCGGCCGGCGCGAGTGAATGTCCAGGCATAGATCTCGCCATGGGTGGGCAGGCGCAGGTTCACGCACTGATGCTCTACCAGCTGCTGCGGCTGTTGGGGTGCCGGGTGGCGGGCGAAGTAGGCCGGTGATGCCACCACCACCATCGGTATCGGCAGGCTGATCGGCACTGCGATCATGTCCTTGGCAACCAGGCCGCCGCGACGCACGCCGGCATCGAAGCGCCCGCTGACGATGTCGGTCAACCCGTAGTCGGTGGTGATTTCCACACGGATGTCGGGGTAGTCCGGTACCAGCCGGGCGATGGCGGGCATCAGTACAGCGTGCACGGCATATTCGTCTGCGGTCAGGCGCAGGGTGCCGGCGGGCTTGTCGCGCAGTTCACCGATGCGGGCCAGCCCGGCTTCCAGTTCGTTCATGGCCGGGCCGATGAGTCCGAGCAGGCGCTCGCCGGCCTCGGTCAGGGCCACGCTGCGGGTGGTGCGAGCGAACAGGCGCAGCCCCAGGCGGGTTTCCAGCCCGCGGATGATCTGGCTGAGCGAAGACTGGGTGATGCCCAGCCGGATTGCGGCGCGGGTGAAGCTTGCCTCTTCGGCAACCATCAGAAAGGCCGAGAGATCCTTGAGGTGACTGCCTGCCATTGGGTGATCCTGCTTATAAGTCCATTACGATTTTTGCGGATTATCACCGCGCCATGCCAGCCCTATCGTAGC
The DNA here is from genome assembly GCF_036320025.1 of Stenotrophomonas sp. SMYL86. Classification (NCBI taxonomy): domain Bacteria; kingdom Pseudomonadati; phylum Pseudomonadota; class Gammaproteobacteria; order Lysobacterales; family Lysobacteraceae; genus Stenotrophomonas; species Stenotrophomonas sp. SMYL86. The sequence goes on along the minus strand of NZ_JAWIRU010000001.1, from coordinate 423,880 downwards.
TGTCATTCCACACAACGTGGACAGCAACCTGTGAGGACGGCAATGAAAGCAGTGCAATTCCCCAATGGCAACATCACCATGGCCGGCCAGCTGCATGTGCCGGAGCACGCCGCACTGTCGGCCCGTCATCCGGCCATCGTGGTCGTTCACCCGGCCGGTGGCGTGAAGGAGCAGACCGCAACGGTGCATGCGGCCAGCCTGGTCAAGCAGGGCTTCGTGGTATTGACCTTCGATGCCTCCTGCCAGGGCAACAGCACCGGCGCACCGCGCGGCAATGAGAACCCGTATGCGCGCGTGGCCGATATCAGCGCGGCGATTGACCTGCTGGTCACGCTGCCGATCGTCGACGCCGATCGGATCGGTGTGCTCGGTATCTGTGCCGGTGGCGGCTATGCGGCACACGCCACGATGAACGATCGCCGCATCCGCGCGGTGGGCACCATCAGTGCCGTCAATTACGGCCAGATGTTCCGCCAGGGTTGGGATGGCGATGCCGATCCCCGGAATTCAGTTGCGCTGCTTGACGCCGCAGCGCAGGCCCGCAGCCGTCAGGCCGAGGGCGGACAGCTCCAGTACCAGGATGCGCTGCCAGCCAACCGCGAAGCCGCCACACACCCGGACTTTGCCGAAGCCTTCGACTACTACCGCACACCGCGTGGCCAGCATCCGAACGCCACTGGGCTGTTCCCGCTGCAGAACCTGGCCGAACTGGTGGGCTACGACGCCTTCAACAACGCGGAACTGTTCCTCACCCAACCGTTGCTGGCGATCGCCGGCAGCGAGGCCGGCACCCGCTGGATGAGCGAAGAGCTGCACCAGCGCGCGGCAAGCACCGACAAGCACCTGCTGATCCTGGCCGGTGGTACCCACGTGGCGCTGTACGACCAGCCCGAATTCGTGGCGCGTGCGGGCGCGGCACTGGGCGAGTTCTACCACCAGGCGCTGGTTGCGCGCTGAGCACGCCAGTACGGCGTTTCGTTGAATTACTCAAGGATCTGCAGATGAAAACCCAGGCCTACGCTGCGCTGTCGGCAACTACGCCAATGGTGCCGCACACCATCGAACGTCGTGAACTGCGTGACGACGATGTCGCTATCGAAATCCTCTACAGCGGCGTCTGCCATTCGGACCTGCATATGGTCCGCAACGACTGGGGCAGGGCGATCTACCCGGTCGTGCCTGGCCACGAGATCATCGGTCGTGTGGTGGCCACCGGCGCGTCCGCGCATCGCTTCAAGGCAGGTGATGCGGTGGCTGCCGGCACCTTCGTCGACAGCTGCGAGCACTGCGACCAGTGCCACAAGGGCGAAGAGCACATGTGCCGCGAGGTGCTGACCGAGACCTACAACGGCCTGGACCGCGTCACCGGCCAACCGACCCTGGGGGGCTATGCGCGGCACATTGTGGTGAAGGAGGCTTTCGTGCTGCGCGTGCCCGAAGGATTGGACCTGTCTCGGGCCGCACCGCTGCTGTGTGCCGGCATCACCACGTATTCGCCGCTGCGCACCTGGAACGTTGGTCCCGGCAGCCGGGTGGCCGTGGTTGGCCTGGGCGGGCTGGGCCACATGACGGTCAAGCTGGCGATCGGACTGGGCGCACACGTCACCGTCATCAGCCGCTCGCGCGCCAAGCAGGCCGACGCGCTTGCTCTGGGTGCAGAGGCACTCCTGCCGACCGACGATGCGCAGGCATTGGCGGCTGCGGCTTCCAGCTTCGACCTGATCGTCGATACCGTACCGACCAAGCACGACATCAACCCGTACATTCCGCTGCTGGATATCGACGGCACGCTGGTGGTCGTCGGGCAACTGGGCGATCTGCAGGAGCCGTTCACCGTGCCCATGATCATGGGCCGCCGCCGCGTAGCAGGCTCGATGATCGGCGGAATCCGCGAGACCCAGGAAATGCTGGATTTCTGTGCGCGACAACAGATCCTGCCGGACTGCGAGCTGATCCGCATGGACCAGATCAACGAGGCCTTTGATCGGCTTGAGCGGGCCGACGTGCGGTATCGCTTCGTCATCGACATGTCCACGTTGGCCTGAAGGCCTGCGGTAGAGCGGACGAGGAGCACAGCATGCGCACGGCATTGATCATTGGTGGTTCGCTGGCAGGATTGTCAGCGGCCCTGGCACTGGCCAACGTCGGCGTGGCCTCCACCGTGCTCGAGCGAGCACCGGCGCGCGGGCGTGCTGGTGTGGCCATCCGCGCCGGCGGCACTGCCTTGCGGATGGCATTCACTGTACCGGCGAGCCAGCAGGTGGTGGATGCATTGGGCGGTGATGCCATCGAACAGGCCGTGCTGCCGCATGCGTGGTCGGACGTCTACAGTGCGCTCCGCCAGGCGGCCAGCGTTGAGCCCGGCATCACGCTGGTGGACGGCGAGGCGGTGGCCACCGTTGGTGAGCGTGTTGACGCGGCATGGGCCCGTAGCGCAGAAGGGCGGGAGTGGACGGCCGACCTGCTGATCGGGGCCGATGGCCATCGGAGCGTGGTTCGACGGTGCGTCGCTCCGGAGCAGCCCGAGGCCTCCTACGCAGGCTATCTGGCGTGGCTGGGGCAACTGGACGTGCCACCCCGGAACGCGCGTGCGCTGAGCGGTGTCGAGTTCCATTCGGCCGGCCACGATGTGCTGGCCATCTACCCGTTGCTGGAGGCTGCACACGCCACCCCGCGACGCGTGGGTTGGGCGTGGTTCGAAGCGCGCAGCACCCGGCTGTTGCAGGCCCTCGGTGCGGTCTGCGAGGACCGGGTGCGGTTCACGCCGAGGGCGGACGCAGTGCCCGCAGACGCCCGCATTGCGTTGGCCAATCGTGCGCGGGTGCAGTGGCCTGCACCGTGGGGCAAGGCACTTTCGCGGGCGATCCGGCAGGCGGGCGCGCTGCCGATGCCCATCTCCGAGTACGTCCCAACGCAGGTCGCGCGCGGGCGCCTGGCCCTGGTGGGGGACGCTGCGCATGCGCAATCGCCGATGACCGGCGCGGGATTCGCTGAGTCCATGCTCGATGCCCTGCACGTGTCACGGGCGTTACGCCTGGAACCCGGCGTGGTGGACGCCCTGGCGCTCTACCAGCAACGGCGCCTGCCCCACATGCGCGAGCAGGTGCTGCAGGGCCAGGTCTTCGGGCGCTCCTTCCGCGACGCCACTTCGCCGGGTGCGGCGCGCCAGCGCTGGGCCTGACTTCATTCCGAACCGAGACAGAAACATGTTCAGTCACGTAACCCTTGGCAGCAACGATCTTGTGCGGTCCCGTCGCTTCTACGACGCCGTAATGGGAGTACTGGGCGCCCGCCCGGCACTCAGCCTCAACTTCAATTCCGAGCGCATCCTCTACCAGCACGCAGGTAGCCTGCTGGTGCTGGCCACGCCGCTGAACGGCGAAGCTGCCTCGGCGGCCAATGGCGGCACCATCGGCCTGCTCATGGCCAGCCCGGCACAGGTGGATGCCTTCCATGCTGCGGCGCTGGCCAACGGTGGAGCCTCGTGCGAGGAACCGCCCGGTGTGCGCGAGACTCCGGCGGGCTCGCTGTATCTGGCCTACCTGCGTGACCCGGACGGCAACAAGCTGTGCGCGTTCCATACGCTGGCCGATTCCGCCCCCACGCTTGACACTGCGGGGGCGTCGTCGTGATGAGCCCTCAGCGCCCCCTGAACTCCGGCTTCGACCGGACGAGTTCCGCAGCCGATGTGGTGCTGGGTATCGATCTGCGCGGCAAGCTGGCCATCATCACTGGCGGCCACGGTGGCCTCGGCCTGGAAACCACCCGGGCCCTGGCCAGCGCCGGCGCAGACGTGCTGGTACTTGCGCGCAACCCGACGGCGGCCCGGGCCACGCTGGCCGATGTTCCCGGGGTGGAGGTGGACATGCTTGATCTGGCGGACCAGGCCAGCGTGCGTGCCTGTGCCGAGCGCTTCGTCGCCAGCGGACGCAGGGCGGATATCGTGATCTGCAATGCCGCGGTCATGGCCAACGATGAATCGCGCGTGGGCAACGGTTGGGAATCGCAGTTCGGCACCAACCACCTGGGTCATTTTGCATTGGTCAATCTGCTGTGGCCGGCCATTGCGCGAGGTGCCCGCATCGTTTCGCTGTCCTCGATGGGACATCACTATTCGCCCATGCGCTGGACGGACCTGCAGTTCGAAACGGGGTACGACAAGTGGCTGGCCTATGGGCAGTCCAAGACCGCCATCGCGCTGTTCGCGCTGCACCTGGATGTGCTCGGTTGCACCGCTGGCGTGCGTTCCTACTCGGTCCATCCGGGCAAGATCCACACGGCGCTGCAGCGCCACATGGCACTGGAAGAAATGCAGGCATTGGGCTGGCTTGATGCAGAGGGCCGGTTGATCGACCCCAGTTTCAAGACGTCCGCTCAAGGTGCGGCGACCACGGTGTGGGCGGCCACATCGTCGCTGCTGGATGGCATCGGTGGGGTGTACTGCGAGGACTGCGACGTCGCATGGGAGGAAGACCTTCCCGTCCCGAGCGAAGGGGGTGTTCGCCCGTATGCGGTGGACGCCGCGCAGGCAGAACGCCTGTGGCGGCTGTCGGCCGAGCTGACCGGTATCAATGCTTTTGCTGGCGTGACGTCAGGCGCGGAGTGATGTCGCAGGCACGCGCTCCCTTGGCCGAACGGCTGCGCCCGGTATCGCTTGCCGGCGTTGTCGGGCAGTCCCATCTGCTGGCGGATGGACAGCCGCTGCAGCGGGCACTGGAAGCAGGCCTGCCACGTTCGATCATCCTGTGGGGGCCGCCAGGGTGTGGCAAGACCAGTATCGCGCAATTGCTACTGGGGGCATCGGGGCATCGCCACACATCGCTGCCTGCAGCGGTGATGACGCCCTCCGAACTGGGCCGGGCGCTGGCCGTGGCCAGCCACCAGGCAGGCCGCGGCCACCTGCTGTTCGTCGACGAGGTTCATCGTCTGGACCGTGCCACGCAGGATGTGCTGGTACGTCATCTGCAGGGCAACGACGCCCGCTTGCTTGCTGCCACCACCGAGAATCCGTCGTTCCAGTTGCGACCGTCACTGCTTCAGCGCTGCGACGTTCATGTACTGCAGCCGCTGCAGCCGATCCACATCATCGGACAACTGCGGCGTGCGCTGGTGGATGGGATGCAGGGGCTGGCCCACTGCGATCTGAAGATCGACGACGACGTTCTGGGCGCCATCGCCGTTCGCGCTGATGGAGATCTGCGCAGGGCGCTGAATGCTCTGGAGATCCTGGCGGATCTGGCGCCCGCGGATGGTCGGATCCCACATTCGTTACTGGATGACGCGCTGCCCCGCCAGGTGCGCCGCTTCGACAAGCAGGGTGAATTGTTCTACGACCAGATATCCGCGGCGTTCAAGTCGGTGCGCAGCACGAATCCCGACGCGGCCCTGTACTGGATCTGCCGGATGCTGGATGGAGGCTGTGATCCGCGGTACCTGGCACGCAACCTGAGCAAGATGGCCATCGAGGACATCGGCCTGTCCGACCCGAGAGCGCAGACCAGGGCCTTGGAGGCCTGGAAGGTACTGGAGCGATTCGGCGACGAACTGGGCGCGGTCGCACTGGCCAACACGGCCCTGTACCTGGGGGCCACCCACAAATCCAACGCCACGGTGATGGCATGGCTGAACGCGCGCTCGCGCAGCGGGTCACCTGCGGACGCTGGCTAAGTGATCGCGGTCAGACACGCATGGCCTGAGCGTTGCTCGCGGCGCTTAATGACCTGAACACGACGCTTGCGGCCATGGCATGGAATCCAACGCCAGCCGCAGCTGTTTCAACCCGCGCACGATGTGCGCCTCAACAAGGTGAATGTGAGATGCAACTTGGTATCCAGAACAAGGTCGCCGTGGTTACCGGTGCGACCCAGGGCATCGGTTATGCCATCGCCAGCACGTTGCTGGCGGAGGGCGCTACGGTGGTGGTGAATGGCCGCAGGAGCGACCAGGTGGACCAGGCTGTTGCGCGGCTGAAGGCCGAGCACGGCGACGCAGCACCGGTGCAGGGCGTGGTTGCGGACCTGGCCAGCGCGGCAGGTTGCAACGTGCTGCTGGCACAGGTGCCGGCGTGCGACATCCTGGTCAACAATGCCGCTGTCTTCGAAACCGCAGACTTCTTCGAGATTGCCGATGACACGTGGGACACCTACTGGGCGGTGAACATCATGGCTGGCATGCGCCTTGCGCGTTCGTACCTGCCGGCCATGGCAGGCAAGGCCTGGGGCAGGGTGGTCTTCATCGGCTCGGAGTGCGGCATCAGCACGCCTCCCGACATGTTGCACTACGCAACCACCAAGACCGCACTGCTGGGTCTCTCGCGTGGCATGGCCAAGCGCATGGCCGGTACTGGCGTGACCGTCAACGCGGTGCTGCCGGGGCCGACCCTGAGCGAAGGTGTGGAGGCGATGTTGCAGGATGAGATCCGCCGGACCGGCAAGAGCATCGAGGAGCAGGGCGCGGCGCTGGTGAAGGCCATGCGGCCTTCGTCGATCACCGAGCGCTTCCAGACTGCGCAGGAAGTGGCCAACCTGGTGGCCTACACATGCTCAAGCCTCGCATCCGGCACTACCGGCGCCGCGCTGCGTGCGGATGGTGGCGTGGCTGACACGCCATTCTGATGCACCTGGCTGCCGCCGTCAGTCCGCATCGATACTGGTGCGGACCTGGCGGCGATAGCGGCCAGGTGCGACGTCCATCACCCGGGTAAAGGCTGCGATGAAGGAGAACTCGGAGCTGTAGCCCACGTCTGCCGCGATGCGTGCCAGCGTCTGCTGGGTGCTGCGCAGGCGGGAGGCGGCCAACAGCATGCGCCAGTTGGTCAGGTACTCGATGGGCGAAACACCCATCAGCTGCTTGAAGCGGCCGGCGTAGACCGTGCGTGACATGGCCGCGATGCTGGCAAGATCGTCCAGACGCCAGGAACGGGCCGGCTCGCCGTGCATGGCGCGGATGCTGTCGGCGATACGTGGGTCGGTCATGGCCTGCATCCAGCCGGGCGGCAGGGCAGGGTGCTCGGAGGACAGGAACAGGCGGAGCATCTCCACCAGCATCAGATGGGCAAGGTGCTCGACCACCAGCGCAGCCCCCGGGCGTGGCTGTACCAGTTCTTCGGCAAGGCGGGCCAGCGCACGGCGCAGCAGGATGGCCTCGCTGTCGCCATGTGACACCTGCACGATACCGGGCAAGGGGTCGAGGACGCGCACCGCATCGGTATCGGCGAAGCGGAAGCTGCCGCTGACGATCAGGTGGTCGCCGCCACCGTGCAGCGTCCTGCGGCCAGTGGCTTCGAGGTCGAGCACCGAGGCGGCATCAACAGGGGCGAGTTGAGGGTCGCTGCACAGGACATACGAGCCGGCTTTGCTGAGCAGGAAGCAGTCACCTTCCTGCAGGCGCTGCGGCTGTTGGCCGCCATCTGCGGAGATCCAGCATTCCCCGCGCTCGACGGCACAGAACTTGATGCCCTGCCGGTTGGGAAAACGCAGTGACCATGGGCCCGCCACATCCAGCGCTGCGGTACGCGTATGGGTGGGGCGGAGCAGGGTTAGTACTTCAGACAGAGGATCCATGCACCAGAACGGCAACAGAAGGGCCGCACATAGCGTACCGCGCCAACCCCGTCTCCGGCGCGAAGCGGGCGGACGAATGCACATCAACCACGAACGGTGGCGAATGGTACAGCCCGTGTTCCGTTCCTAGAATTTCCGGCTGGACGTGCCGGTCGCCGGCCTGCGTCCCGGTCCATCTTTCCACCTCGGCGGCATGGTGCTTGCCGCCCTGCGCCTTCCGGGCCCTTCCTCGTGAACCCACTTCCAGAATCGCGGTGGCCGGCATGAATGCGGCGGCTACCCTGTTGTTCGCATTGAAGCTCTATGTGGCCTGCATGTTGGCGTTCGTCGCCTCCGTGCACCTCGGGCTGGAGCAGAATTACTGGGCCAGCGTGACCTGCGTCGCGTTGGCCAATCCAATCTCGGCCAATGTCCGCTCCAAAGCGCTGTACCGTCTACTGGGCACCCTCGGTGCCGGCGTGACTGCGCTGGCCATCGGCGGCCTGTTCGGCATTCTTTCCTTCCCAGTGGTGCTGGCCAGTGGTGTGGTTGCCACGCTGGGCTTCACCGTGGCGGCGGCCAACCGCACCCCACGGGCATATGCGCTGCAGTTGTTTGCCGTCACGTTGTGCCTGATCGCCGTGGGCAACGTGGAACACCCGGGGCGCCTGTTCGACATCGCGCTGCTGCGCGTCACCGAGATCTGCATCGGCATCGCCGCGATCACCCTGGTGGACGGCCTGGCGCCAACCGCATTGGGCCCTTCGGTGAGAACCCGACTGCGCCGCTGGCTACCAGAGGTCAGGCAGTGGCTGGACGACGCGGTCGCTGGCAACGTGGCTACGGACGTGGCTGCGCAGCATCGGCTCAAGGCCGTGGCCGACCTTTCGGCGCTCTCGCTGGTGGCCGAGCAGCTGCGTTTCGACAGCACGGTAAGCAATCGCCAGCACCGGCTGCTGTTTGCGCTGCAGCGGCGGCTGGCGCGTCTTGTGCCCTTGATCGGAGCGTTGGAAGCGACTACCGCGGGCAGCTCGCGCCTGCATGACCCGGCCTGGCGCGCGCGCATCGTGGCAACACGCCAGCGCGACCTGGCCCGTGCACAGCAGGCATGGACCGATATCCAGGTGCTGGATGATGCCCTGGAGAAGGGTGATCCGCTGCCGCCGCATCTGGAGCGCAGCCTGGCCACGAGCCAGCCACTGCCGCTCGCGCCGGATCATCATCACGCACTCCGCATCGGCGGTGGCTGCGCCCTCGCGTATGCGCTGATCTGCCTGCTGTGGTGGGCCACCGGTTGGGCACAGGGGCCGAACATGCTGATCATGGGTACCGTGACGCTGGCCTTCTTCGGCATCTTCGATGGTGCCAACCTGGCCGCGATGAAGTTCGGTCGCTTCGCCGCGTTGTCGGTCGCGTTGTCGGTGGTACTGGGATACCTGCTTTTACCCATGGCCCAGAGCTTCTCTGGATTCGCACTTGCGTGTGCACTGGTGATCCTGCCATTGGCGGTGTGGAGCATCGAGGAGCCGCTGGCGATCCTGCTGCTGGCGCTGACACTCAGTAATGCAGGTCTGGCCAGTCACTACCAGCCCCAGGACTTCGGCACCTTCCTGGACATGGCCGCGGGAACCCTGATCGGCATCTTCATCGGCTTCTTCTGCCTGCTGCTGGTCAAGCGCATGGGCGCCGAAGCGGCCTCGAAGCGATTGCAGGAGGACGGGCGGCAGGACCTGGCGACGCTGGGCCGGACCGCGGGTCGCGACGTGGAGGACGCCTTCCTTGAGCGCGATCTCGATCGCATCGGGCAGCTTGGCGCCCGTGCCACAGGCGCGAATGCGGTGGCGGCAGCGCACCTGTTTCGGCAGCTTCGCCTGGGCCACAGCCTGGTGCACCTGCAACGTGCCACCCACCATGTGGCAGGGATCGAACGCGACTTGCTGGATGCGCTGATGCGTCGACTCCACCGTGAACTGGCGGGCGCAGCGTCGCCCGGAATGCTGGGCGATCACCTCGACCGGGTGCTGCGACGCGACATCCTGCTGGGCAGCCCGGAAGGCGACGCACTGACCGATGCACTGGTTCACCTGCGCCTGGCCCTGGAGCCGGTGCCGGCGCAGAACGGAGAGGCAGCATGATCGGAGAGCTCGACCTGGCTGGACTGTTTGTCTCTCCGTTGCTGCCGTGCCTGCTGATCGGATTCGTGCTGCGCATTGCGTTGTCGCGCGTGCTGGATCGGATTGGCGTCTATCGGCTGCTCGGCAATCGCCCTCTGTTCGACCTGTCGCTGCTGGTGATGCTCGTCGGCGCGCTCATGGTTCTCTTTCCGCTTGTCTGGCGCACATCGTCATGAAGAATCTGCAACCCCTGCTGCTTGCCGTTGCCCGGCAGGCCCTTACCCTCATGTTCAGTGCCATTGCTGCGTTCGTGGCCTGGCACATCTACAGCTACTACATCAGTGCGCCACAGACCCGTGACGGCAAGATCCGCGCAGACGTGGTGGCATTGGCCACCGAGGTCTCCGGCCGCGTCTCTGAAGTACATGTGAGAGACAACCAGCAGGTGCAGCGTGGGCAGGTCCTGTTCGTGCTGGACCGTGACCGCCTGGCCAATGCCCTGGAACGGGCGGACGCCGCGGTGGCACTGGCTGCGGAGCGATCCCGCTCTGCGCGCCGTGAGGCGTCGCGCTACGGTGGATTGGTCGGCGTAGCATCCGACCAGGACATCGCTGCCCGCCGCACGCAGGCTGAAGAGGCGGCGGCCAGTCATCGCCAGGCCATCGCTGAGCGGGACCTGGCGCGCTTGAATCTTGAAAGCGCTACCGTGCGTTCGCCGGTGAACGGCACCATCAGCAATTTCTCGTTGCGCCCCGGCACCTACGCCAGCGCAGGCCAGCCGTTGGTGAGCATCGTCGACAGCGAGAGCTATCACGTCGCAGGCTACTTCGAGGAAACCAAATTGCCACGCATCCATCCAGGTGCACCGGTCCAGGTTCATGTGATGGGTGAGGCCGCCACGCTGCGTGGCCACGTGGTCGGCCTGGCACCGGGCATCGATGACCGTGAGCGTGTGACTGCAAATGGCACCCTGCTGGCGAACGTCAATCCGACGTTCACCTGGATCCGGCTGGCCCAACGCATTCCAGTGCGGGTCGAACTGGATGAAATCCCTGAAGGGATGGCGATGATCGCGGGGCGCACCGCCACGGTGACCCTGATCGAAGATGATTCGCAGGGGAGGGCCCCATGATGCGCGCCGTTCCCTGTGGGCATGTCGCCCGGTGGGTACTGCCGGTGTGCATCGTGCTGGCCATCAGCGCGTGCCGTACCGCAGGGCCGGACTACCGGCCTCCGAGACTGCCGGCTGCAGGCCTTGGGTTACCAGTACAGGGAGCGTCGGCGGCCGTCAGCAATGCTCCGTTGCCAGAGCGATGGTGGCGGCTGTACGACGACCCCGCGCTCGATGCCCTTGTGCAGCACGCCCTTGCCGCCAACACCGATCTGCGGATCGCACAGGCGCGGCTGGAGCAGGCCCGGGCTCAGGCGCGGGAGGTCCGCGCCGCAGCGGGTGTGGGTACTGCTGTCAGTGCCGGGGCAGGTGCCGGCCAGGCTTCCAGCCTCGGAATTGGACCCAGCGCAGGCGTGCATGCCAGTTTCGATGCTGGCATCAGCATCGACTACGATCTTGATCTGGCCGGGCGGGTAAAGCGGCTCCTCGAGGCGCAGGACGCGCAGACCGAGGCCGTCGCTGCGGCGCGGGACCTGGCCACCGTTGGTATTGTCAGCGACGTGGTGCGTGTGTACACCGACAGTTGCGCCGCCGGCGCGAGCCAGCAGGTGGTGGCACGTTCCATCCAGCTGCAGGTCTCGGAGCTGGCATTGATCGAGCGTGCATGGAAGGCCGGGCAGCAGCCAGCCATCAATGTGACCCGCGCCAGGGGCTTGCTTGGGCAGCTGCAGGCGCAGATGCCGCCACTACAGGCCGGCCAGCAATCCGCACTGTCACGACTGGCGCTGTTGCTGGGACAGGCACCCTCGCAACTGGATGCGCAGTACCAGCACTGCACCTCGATTCCGACCATGGCCGGTGTGGTGCCAGCGGGCGAGGGCGCCGACCTGATCCGACGACGCCCGGACGTACGTGCGGCCGAGCGTCGACTGGCAGCGGCCACGGCACGGATTGGTGTGGAGACGGCGGGCCTGTATCCCAGTGTGCATCTTGGCTTGAGTGCGGGTGCCACATCGCGTCGACTGGACCATCTGTTCGACGATTCCGCACTGCGCTATTCGGTAGGCCCGCTGGTGTCATGGAGCTTTCCGAACCGCTCCGTGGCACGGGCGAGGATAGACGCTGCCGACGCGGCGTCACGGGCTGAACTGGCCGCCTTCGACGGTACGGTTCTCAAGGCGTTGTCGGAAACAGAGACTGCCGCGGCAGCCTATGCCAAGGCATTGGAAGAGAACGCCGTACTGGTGGATGTGCGCGCGGCGGCCCGACTGGCGCATGCGCAACAGCAGCAGATGCTGAAGGCAGGAACAGTATCGGCATTGGAAGCGCTGGATGTGGCGCGTAGCCTTGCGGCCGCCGAGCAGGCCGTCGCCACCTCCGATGCGACGGTCGCTCGAAGCCGCATCGCCCTGTTCCTGGCGCTGGGAGGAGGGTGGGAGTCGTAAGGAAGGGCCGCAATGCAATCGGGGCCATGGCTGGCCCCGATGCACCGTCTTCTCCTCAGGCAAGACGAACGCGCGGTTGAACGCAGCCGTTCAAGCGTTCGGCCATCCACAGCAGGGTCGCCTTGCGGAAGCCGTGCAGCGCATGCTGGTGGCGGCGATACAGCAGCGCATGGCTGAGATGTGCGAATCGCCCCTTGATTGACGCGCCACGGAAGAATCCGAAGTCTCCCAGCGTGCCAAAGGCGTTGTAGTCGCTGATCGAAACGAGTGCACCGAAGTCACGGAACACGAATTCGGGAAGCGGCCGGCCCTCCAGCCAGGCCGGAAGGTAACGGGCCAGATGCTGTGCTTGCTGGGTGGCCACCTGCGCCGTGGGTGGCAGGGCGCGTGTGGCACCAGCCAAGGTCAGGCTTGCGGCATCCCCGAGCACGAAGACCGTGTCGTCCATTGTGGATTGCAGGTTGGGGCGCACCCGTACCTGATTTGCGTGATTGAGCTCCAGTCCATCCAGTCCCCCTGCAAACGTGATGCCTTTCACCCCAGCCGCCCAGACCATGAGGTCGGCTGGAACCAGGTTGCCATCGGCCTGACGGAAGCCTTTGGCCTCGGCGGCGATCACGGATGCCCCGGTCAGGACCTGGAAACCGATGTGGCGCAACTGGTGTGTGGCCGACGATGAGATCGCTGGGGTAAATGCCTGCAGGATGCGCGGGCCTCCCTCAAGCAGGGTCAGATCCAGGCGATCACGCAGGGTAGGGTCTGCATAGCTGGAAGCGAGTTCCAGCAACCGACTCAGTTCCGCAGCCAGCTCCACACCGGTGGCACCGCCCCCGACGATGGCCACACGCAGGCGCTCGTCCTGGGCCATGGCACGCATCACCCGGGTTCGAAGTGCATCGTTGAAGACTTCGGCCTGGGCCAGGCTGTCGATGAAGTGGCAGTGCTCCCGGACGCCGGGTGTGCCGCAATCATTTGCATGGCTGCCCATGGCGAGGATGAGCACGTCGTAGGGGATTCGATGCGCAGGTACCCGCAACTCTCCGTCGGGTGAGCGCAGGTCGCCGATAAGGACTTCCCGCGATTCCCGGTCCAGGCCGCGCATTTCCCCCGGCTGGTAAGTGAAGCCGTGCTCGCTGGCATGCGCAAGCAATACCACCTGTTGCTGCTGCAGGCTGCGCGTGCCCGCTGCCAGCGTGTGCAGCATGGGCTTCCAGATATGGGTGGGGCTCTTGTCCACCACAGTGATGGCAGCACGACCGCTGCGACCCAGCTGTTGGCCGAGCTGGGTCGCAAGCAGCAAGCCGCCGATGCCACCGCCGACGATGACGATTCTCTTCTGATCTGACATGGGGTGTGCCTGATGGCGCGAGGGCGAGGCCGTCCCGCGCCGGATGGGCTCAGACAATGACGTAGCCGCCATCGACAACGATCTCGGCACCGGTGACATAGGACGCTTCGTCACTGGCCAGGAACAGCACCACATTGGCAACTTCCTCTGCACGTCCGAAGCGACCGAGCGGGATGCGTGAGCGCATGCCATGGTTGGCGCCATCGTTGGCGATCAGGTCCTTGTTCTGTGGCGTATCGATGATGCCCGGGTGCACGGAGTTGACGCGGATGTTGAAGCTGGCGAATTCGGCAGCAGCCCCCTTGGCAAGCAGGCGATTGGCGCCCTTGGACGGGCAATAGCCAGGATGGATGCCGGTGATGGCCACGAGCCCACAGATGGACGACATGTTCACGATCGAACCCTTGCCCGCGCGCTTCATGTGCGGACTGACCGCCTTCATGCCGAGGAAATGGCTGTTGAGGTTGAGCTGGATGATGGCGTTGAAGCCTTCCAGTGTGGCGTTGTCCCAGGTATCAAAAGGGCCGGGAAGCCCCGCATTGTTGACCAGGACGTCAATGCGGCCGTGCGTTGCGATGACCTGGTCGACCACGTCGTTCCAATGGTCTTCGCGGGTGACATCCAGGGGCAGGGCCGTGGCCGACAGGCCTTCAGCACTGAGCTCCGCCGCAATGGCCTGTGCCGCGTCGGCGCGGATGTCAGTGATGAAGACGTGGGCGCCCTCGCGCGCGAACAGGCGGGCATCGGCCGCCCCCATGCCGGCACCCGCGCCGGTGATGATTGCTACTTTGTCCTTCAAACGTGCCATGTGAACGCCTCTGTGCTGTGGATCATGGGTTGAGAGGCCCATGCGCTACGGCTCACTGGCCGGCGCCGGGTTCTGCATCCATTGGGCGCTCTGGCAGCTCTCAATCCCATGTGCAGGCGTCCGCATTACCTGCGGGATTGTTCGTGCCTGGATTCTGCTAGTGTCCGCCTTGTCCATCACGCCACTCCGCGAGGAACCGCATGGAAATCCGGCCCGCCAGCGCGGACGACATCGAGACCATGTGGGCGATCTTCCAGGCCGCCATTGCGACGGAAGATGCGCTTCCGTTCGCCGGCACCTTCGAGGCCGGGACCTTTCGGAGCCATTGGTTTGGAGTGCAGCCGGCCTTTGTGGCCGTTCTGGAAGGGCGCGTGGCCGGAATGTACAAGATGGGCGCCAACTATCCAGACCTGGGGGCGCACGTGGCCAGCGCTACCTATGTGGTCGATCCTCGGGTACAAGGTCGCGGCATTGGCCGGACGCTGGTGGAGCACAGTCTTGATCGAGCCAGATCGGAAGGCTTCCTGGCCATGCAGTTCAATTACGTGGTCAGTACCAATGCGCCAGCGGTTGAGCTGTACCGGAAGCTGGGCTTTGCCGTGGTCGGGACGCTACCGGAGGCGTTCCGGCATCGGTCGCTGGGGTTGGTTGATGTGTATGTGATGCACCGCTTTCTATAGGGCGACGTGGAGGAGGGGGCTCACAGTAAGCGGCCGCCGCTGGTGCCGCGCACGAAGGCGGCAGCCAATCGCAGTGCATCGTCGCTGCCACGATCGCCACGCAGGGCATTCGCCAGTCGGCCGGGCGTGACTCCTGTCCAGCGGACAAGGTCGCGCGTGGCATGGGCCTGGTCGCTGTAGCCATGGCGTGCGGCTGCAGCGGCAATGCTCGTGGCTTCCTCATCAAGTGTGTGCAGAATTGCCTGCAGACGGCACACACGGGCGTACTCCTTCGGAGTCATGCCCACCGCAGCCAGAAAGCGGGATTGCAGGCCGCGCAGGGACATGCCAAGCTGCCGCGCCAGTTCGGCGATGCGCAGGTCACCCTCCATCGCATCCAGATCTGCTACGGCCTGTTCAACACGCTCGTCCAGGATGAAGCTGGCGCAACGATCCCGCAGGGCCTGCCAGAGAGGCTCGGGCGTGTTGATGACCGCACTGGCGCGTGCGGCGGCACGGAAGGTCTCGGCAAAGGAGGCATCCAGCGTGTACAGGTCCGGGGCCTGGTCACGAAGGCCGGGTAAGCGGGCACCCGCGATCAAGGCGCTCGCGGCCGGCTGCAGGCGCACACCGATGCAGAACACCGCACCAGCGGCTTGCAGCCGGATAGGCCCGCACTGCTGTGCAGCGAAACAGAACGGTAGATCGGAACGGATACGGCCATCTGTGCCATGTAGCTGGAGCGGCACGCCCAGTTCAGCCAGCAGCTCGCAACGGCCATCGGGATAGATGACCTGCATGTCATTCCCGGGTGCATCGTCGCGCAGCCACCAGATGCACTGTACGTGACGGCTCAGGTCGTCGGGGGCAGGGTGCTCGCGGTAGTCCATGCGGCATCGGACGCCATCCTGCGCGTTTTTACAAGCGCCCGAGGTGCCACGTCGATAGCCTGCAGCCAACCCATCCAGGAGGTCAGGACATGTTGAAGTCGAAGGTGGCGGTGTTGGGTGCAGGCCTTGCGTTTGGAAGTGGCGTGGCTATGGCCGCACCGGCCGAGTTTGACTGGCTGGCCGGGCATTGGTGTGGCGGTACCGAGGAGCGCAGGCTTGATGAGGTCTGGCTGCCCGAGGCCGGCGGCGCTTTGCTTGGGATGTCGCGCACGCTGAGCCACGGCGACATGGAGTCATTCGAGTACATGCGCCTGGTGCCTGCAGGCAAAGCGGCTGGCCTGCATGTGCAGCCCAATGGCGTGGCGCCAACCACGTTCGTCATTGCTGACCATGGCGCGAACTGGGTGGTGTTCGAGAATCCGCAGAATGACTTCCCGAAACGCATCGAGTACCGGCGTGATGGCACTGCGCTGAAGGCGAGCATCTCCGGTCCGGGTGATGACGGGAAGATCCTGCGGATTCCGTTTGACTATCAACGCTGCGGGGATTGAGTGGGAACGCTGGCCAGGAGTGAAGTCAGGGATCTGAGGACTGGGGAGGCTCTGGCTTCTTGGGTAGCGATCTTGCCTGTAACATAATATACATACTGCCGCCGCCAGAGTCGCTAAAGCTCTGAATTTGAACGGGATTTGCGCGTGCGACGCTTGGTGCTGCGACGACTACCAGCATCAACACTGCCGCCGCCGCGCTGAGTCTGTCCAGGACTGAACGCCACACCTTTCGCTCGACCGGGGATGTCGCGCGTTCTGCGTGTATCTGTGCCATCCACATCGGTCCGTCCAGCTTTGCCATCTCGCATAGCTGCGCAATTCGCTCATCCGGCACCGGATACAGCTCTTTCCGCCATCCGCTGATCACGGCCCGGGTGATTCCCAGTCGTTGGCTCAAAACGTTGTCGGACGGGATGTTTGCGGCTTCCCGCACCCGGTCCAGTAGTTCGGCAGTAGCTGACATGTCTTGAATTCCCTTGACAGCGGTGTATGGCCCCAACTATACATGCGGCCGTGTGTAGATATTTCTATACACCCCGCCACCGGCACCCCAAGGCTGTTGGCGGGTTCTCTTGGGACTAGGGGAGGGGCTAATGATCGACAAGGGAAGGATCAGCAGGAGCGAGCTCCGCCCGGCGTTCGGCAATTTCGGCATTCAACGCCAGCTCCAGACGTCCGGCCTCTTCCCGGAACTCAAGCAGGGAGGACAAGAGCCCATCGAGAAGCCCCTTCCAAGAATCCTCGCCAAAGCTCTCCTTGGATCTCATAAGCGCATCTTTTCCATTCCGAACAATCATCACAGTGAGCTCCATGTCACCCATGATCGATTGCGCTTCCTCGGATACCAATGCGAAGTCCTCGGTCGACCACACGAGCGTTTCCAGCATATGCGCGAGCGCTTCGCATTTAGCCACGAAGAAGTCGAAACCCATTTCCTCGAACTTTTCATCATCACCGACCGCGATAAACGCGCTGTGCTGCCGCGTCGCCCTGTAGGCACGTGCAACGAGAACTTTAACCCGCCTCTCAAACCCCTCCATGTCCCGTCGCTGCCTCGCCGCCTCCTCGGAACGCGCTCGATCAGCCGCTGTCTTGGCAATGCGATTGGCTGTGTAGCCAATCCCAAGCGTAGCCAGAGCTGCGATCCAATCTGCAAGACTTCCAGAATCCAGAACGCCTGTGCCGGCGTCACGCCATACGTAAAAGCCCCACGCAATTCCAGCACCCGCCATTGCGGAGACGCACGACAAGGCGACCGCACGAATCAACCCCGCATTGAGTCGATACCCCTTCCCCATATCCCTCTCCTTTGCACGTCCATGGCGGGGATTCTGTCATGACCCAACCTGTTCTGGCCCTCGCGTTGCTCGGGGCGGTCGTGGCCATTTCCATCGGCTGCGCTCGCATCGTTTCGTGGTTGCTCGACCGGCATGACTACATCGCCTCGCGGAAGTCGTGCGAAGCCGCCTTCGTCGCCCAGGCACGTGCCGACCTGGCCGCAACCGTCTGGACCCCGGAGCACGAAACCCTCTATCAGGCAGAAATCGCCGCCACCAAGCGCGGCGATCTACTGGCCGCCGCCCGCTTCGCCGAAAGGCAGGAGGCGCTGTGATTTTCCTCATTCCGGTTCTTGTCGTTGCGTTCGTTGCATGGATCGGCTGGTGCCGTAGAGGGCCTTTCGAATGAGCCAGGTTGCCGCCCTTTTCGTCCGTCGTGACTCGATCTACAAGGCAATGCCTGGCATTGATGCGTTCGACTTCGACCGCAACGCGTTGAGCTTTGCCGGAGGCATGCCGGTAGTAGCCCATCCCCCTTGTCGGTCATGGGGCCGTCTTCGTGCCTTCGTCACCCCAGCACCTGGCGAGCGCGACTTGGCCATGTTCGCCGTCGCGCAAGTGCGGAAGTGGGGCGGGGCACTGGAGCATCCAGCCGGTTCGACATTGTGGGCAGCAGCCGGCCTGCCGGCACCTGGCCAGCGTGATGAGTTCGGTGGCTGGACCTTGCCGATTCTCCAGAGCGCCTGGGGACACCGCGCCGACAAACCGACCTGGATCTACATCGTCGGCATTGAGCCTGGTGATCTGCCGGCGATGCCCCTGCGTCTCGGTCGATCCACCCACGTCATCGCCCAGGGGCGGACCCGCAAGGACGGCACACGCATTCGCAAGGGTGATGCCGAATGGCGCCCTGAGGTCACCAAGGCTGAGCGCGAACACACGCCGGCTGCGTTGGCAGCCTGGCTGGTTGACCTGGCCCGGCTTTGCTCGCGGGTTGAGCAGCGGAGGGCTGCGTGATGGCCAGCGAGTTGGGACTCCCCTCGTCTAACAGGGGAGTCAGTGAATTCAGGAACGCCGATGGAACCCTGACGGTCGGCATTGACTGGTTTTCCGCTTCCATCGACATGTTGGAAACCCTTCGACAGGTCGGCTTCCTTGATGGCGACTCGTATGAAGATATTCGGCAGTGGATCGACTTGACCGGCGACAACGCCCGCGTCGTGGCGCTCCAGGTGTTCTGCTGGTTCTTCGCAGGCCTTGGCCTTGAACTGGACGAAACGGCGAGCCCTGGCCGCTTCTATCAGTGGCGAATCAAGATCATCAACGCTGCCAAAGAGTTCGTGGGGATGATCGAGCTGGGTGGCGAGCATTGCCGTCGCGCAGATGGCACGTACACCGTCCGCATCGAACTTACAGGCGATGGATGCAAGGCCATTGGCGCAGCGCGCTGCGGCCATGCGAAGCGGTGGCTGGAGCTTCGAGCGAAGCTCGAAAGCTGCGCCGGAAGAATCACCCGTGTGGACGTGTGCGCCGACGACCTGGTCGGGAACTACCCGCTGCGGCTGGCACAGACCTGGTACAACCAGGGCGAATTCGACAACCGCGGCCAGCGCCCCAAGGCACAGACGATTGACGATCACGATAGCGGTGACGGCAAGACGTTCTATGTCGGCGGTAAGAAGTCAGAAAAGCAGCTGCGCGTCTATGAGAAGGGCAGAGAACAGGGCGACAAGACCTCACCATGGGTGCGCTATGAGGCCCAGTTCCGTGCGTCCAACCGCAAGGAACTTCCCTTGGACATTCTGCGTGACCCCGCGTCCTACCTGCTTGGCGCGTATCCGGTGCTGCACTTCCTCGATTGCGTCGCCACACGCATCGATATCACCAAGGCCGCAGTTGAAGCGACCTGGAAGAGCGCCCGCCGACATTTCCGACGCCAGTACGGCGCGCTCTTGAACTTCATTTCAAAGAACTGCCCGGACGATCAGTCACTACGGGCGGTCATCGAATCCTGCACCTCGCCAAAGCTGCCGAGGTGGGTCACAGGCGACACAGCAGCGCATTGGCCCGAAATCGCGGCCGTACAACGAACCCAAGAGGGGTAACAGCACATGAGCATCAAGGTCACCGTCCTGAAGAACGAAATTGACGAACGCGGCGGTAGCTTCAAGAACGACGCCGGCGAGAACGTCGAGTACACCACCCGCAAGCAGAAGGGCAAGCTGGAAACGGGCGGTTTCGCCTATCCGTTCGACGTGCGCCTGGACAAGGGCCAGCCTGGCTACCCCGAGGGCGAATACGAGCTGGACGTGGAATCCATGATCCAGGTCAACAAGGGCGTCGCAACGCTGAGCAAGTTCACCGTACTGCGCCAGCCGCAGAAGGCCGCACCACGCGTGGCGGCACAGGGCTAAGCCGTGGCCATGTGCGTGACTCTGACCCCTGAGGGGACGCTCGTACCCACCGGGGAGCCTGCATCGCAGTGTGGTGGCTACGTGCTTGTGTCAGGGGCTGAGCACGCACAGGCCTCGATTCTCATCGAGCTTTTCCAGTGGCCGGAGCCGGAAGTGGCCGCTGGCTGGTTCTCGGGGGTGTTCACCCTGGTACTTGCACTGAACGTGCTGGGCTACGTGGTGGGCGCCGTCGTGAAGTCGGTCAGTACAGAACGGGATTGACCACCCCACCCAACGCGCATATCGCGCATCACAGAAGGAGTAGTGCAATGGATTTCGACAGCATCCTGACCGGCCTTGCCGCCACCAGCGCCGTTACCGCGATCATCGGCGCCGGCGCCATCAAGGCCGCACCTGGCTTTGCTCGCTGGGCAACCAACAAGGTCGCGAACTTCTTCCGCTGATCGCGGAAGAGTCACAACGGGGAGGGGCTGGGCAACCGGCCCCGATTCCTATGCACGTACAGCCCGATGACGCCAGCACCGAAGAGAGCCAGGACGACTGGTGTCCTGAGTGCGGCGGTGATGACGTGATCGTGTTGGACGACGGCAACTTGTGGTGTTCCGAGTGCCGGACCGTCATCGACTACTAAGGGGATGCGATGGATTTCAGCGGGGTTTTTCTCGGGCTTTCGGTCGCACAGGCAGTAGCTGCAATCGTGGGTGCCGGAACTGTCCTGGCGCTTCCGCTATTTGGCCGGTGGTGTGTCGAGAAGATCTCGGGTTTCTTTGAGGATCGCGAAGACCTGGACGCCGATGAGCACGCTGACGACGAGGCCGGCGAAGTGGAGGACACAGTGTGCGGTGAAGCCGGCCACGACTATGACGGCGGCGAGTGCGTGTACTGCGGCGCGCCAGAAAGGGAGGATTGAGGATGCTCGTATGTATGGTCTTTGCGTTCATTGGCGGCCTTGCCGGCCACGCTGTCTCCTTGGCATTCAATGAGGCAAGCCAGTGAAGACTGTCGTCAGGGTTCTTGGGCTGCTGCTGACGCTATTGGCGTCAATGTCTGCTCATGCTGCTATGTACCCAGATCAGGGTGCGGCTTATGCAGCATGCGCTCGGGATACAGCTGCAGGCCCTTCCTATTGGCAGCCCATGCGTTGCAACGGGGCTCCTAGCAATGACGGCTCTGGCTGGTACGACGCATGGGATCGCACCGGCCGCAGCGTGGGCTGGGGTCTATATAGCTGGGGCAAGGGAACCAGCTGCAGCAGTCGCCCGGAGCAAACGGGATGGAAGGGCAGCGGAGAAAACGGAATGGGTAGCGTCTGCCATGACGGCTGCACCTATGAAGGGTCGTTGTACGCCGGGTCACCGGTGGGCCGCTTGTTCGCGCCTAGCGGCCAGGCATGCACCGAGAACGATCATCCGAAGCCAACTACTCCTGACCCGGGCGAAGGCGATGGCGGCGGGGACGGTGGAACAGACCCGGGCGGTGGAGACGGCGGCGGTGATGGCGGAACCAATCCGGGGGGAGGGGATGGTGGGGGACCGGGCGGCGGTGATGGCGGTGGCGACGGTGGAGGTACCGATCCAGGTGGTGGAACCGGTCCGGGTCCGGGACCGGGCAATGGCGAAGGCGGCGACGGGGGCGGGGCAGGGCCCACGACAGGACGTCTGTACAAGAAATCGGACAAGACTGTTGCCAAGGTTCTCGCCGAGTTCAAGGCAGGCATTGAAGGTGCCCCGATCCTGTCAAAGGTCAAGGGATTCTTCGGGAGCTGCACTGGTGGTGGCTCATGCCCAACCGCTACCTGGGACGGTGGCGAATACGCCGGCAAGTTCGATCTGAGTAGCTTGTGTAGCGGTCCGCTGTTGCAGCTGTTCCAGTACGCCGGCTTTGTGTTTCTCGCAGGAATGGGCGTTGTTGCTCTGAGGTGGGCATTGCTATGAAGCGCAAACACCTGGTTGTGCTGGCCGCGGCCCTAGCCGTGCTGGCCCTATCGGCGTCCTGGGCTTACGCCGATGGTGTAGGTCCGGTGACTGCGGTTACAGCCTGGGCCAAAGAGCAGATCACATCGCTGTGGGCAGATTTCACCGACTTCATGACGGACCTGCAGACGGACTTCATTGAGCTGGTGCTGTCCTACGTCAAGGCTTTGGTCTACCTGATCCCAGCACCAGACTTCCTGTCTCAGATGAGCTTCTGCGCGATGCTCAGCGCGGCAGGTCCGTGGACGGCTTTCATCGTGGCTCAGCTGCGCGTTGGCGAGGCCATAGCGCTGCTTACGGCGGCACTGGTCTTCCGGCTCGTGCGCGTGTTCCTGACCCTATTCCAGTGGACGTAACGACATGATTTTCGGTCACGAAGGACTGCCGCGGAGCGGCAAGAGCTACGAAGCGGTGCTGCATCACATCCTGCCAGCTCTACGCGCCAAGCGGCATGTGTATGTGCGGTTGAATGGGGTAGGGGACAACCTCGACAAGATCGCCGCGCACCTGGAAATGCCAGAAGAAGAGGTGCGCAGTCTCGTGCACGTGATGGGCGACAGGGAGGTTGTGGAATGGTGCGTGTGCGACACTGACAATGACGGCGGGGTTACCTTTCCCTACATCGAGAAGCACGCCCTGGTCGTGATCGATGAGGCGCACGAGTACTGGCCAACCAATCGGGCGAACCTCCCAGAACGCGCGGCTAATTTCTTTGCAAAACACGGCCATATCAGCCTGGACATGGTGATCATCTCGCAGGACTGCAAAGACCTGCACAGGCTCATTATTCGCCGCATGGCGAAGAAGAACACGTACACCAAGCTCGACGCTCTTGGAGCAGACAACCGCTACTCGGTCAGGTTCTACGCCGCCACCGGTACCGGCAAGTACGAGACGGTCGGCACCGAGACCCGGAAGTACGATCCGGCTATCTGGGAGCTGTACCACGGCGTTCAACCTGGCATCGAAAGCAATGATGTCTACAAGGGCAACACCCGCACGCTGTGGAAGACCTTGCGGGCACCCTCAATATTTATGGGCCTGGCTTTGATTCTGGGTGTCTATATGCTCGGCCGGTTCTTCTTCTCGGGCGGGGATTCAACGGGCACAGCTGGCAAGGTGAAAGAGGCCGTGGCTTCGCAGAAGGCGGCTATACCAGCAATGGGCCATGCACCTGGAGCGCAACCTGTAACGGTGGTCACCAAGGTTGCCGAGGCACCCAAGCAGAAAGAGGCACTTCCAGCCGGCGTGCAGTACATCCTGGATATGGCAGTTCAAGCCAGGGCGCGGCACGCAGGCTGGTACGGACACCGCGATATTGTCGAGTTCCGGGCATTGGGCGGTGGCCAGGTGCTTGACCGGTTCACAACTGAGCAGCTTTGGGCGCTGGGATGGTCCGTCAAACGGACGGAGTTCGGCGTACTGCTGTCGGCGAAGGGGCACGAGATCATCGCGACGACCTGGCCCGTTGATCCGTTCGGCGAACAATCCGAGTCAACCACCGAGCGCATAAGGGCTGCGGCGGGGTCGCCTGTGACGAGCGTGAGCGAGACACAGCCGACCACCGCCGCTGCGAACGGGAGCACCCTGATTGCAGTGGGTAAGAGGCCGATGGGCACGTTCCCCGAGACGCCGCCATATCCGGCTAGCTTCTGAATCCACGGCTGCTGACTGTTCCGTACGTTTCGATGTACGCTCTTCACTCCGATATCCGTCATTACTGCGCCGGGCGTTGAGGGTACTTGGTGAGGCTTCCCGACAATCTCTCTCTAATGGGTTTTGACGTCCCGGTTCAAGACTCTTCAACGTCAGCCTGGACTAAGGAGGACATTGCGGAGGCACTGCTCAACTCCGCGTGCGAGCTTTTTCAGCGCGGTGGCCACGCGGTTGCGGTCTGGCACCTGGCAGCCGCTGCTGAAGAAATCTTCGGAGCAGTCCTTCAGCACCGGGGGGAGTCGTCGGATCGTGCGATCACAAAGCTTGCCAATAGGCTGACGGCCAAGATTCCCGGAATCGATGCCACTGATGTCTACAACTTCGTTTACGAGGGGAAACGAGCGATCAAACATTACAATCGGCCAAACGAGGCGGTTGTGATTGCCGAAACTGATCAAGTTGTCTATACGCTAGCGATGGCTCTTCTTAATAGAGTCGCAACTGGTGTTCCTGTCAGCAGGCCCATGTGGCTGGTGCTGGATTGGTTGCTCAGAAGGGATCTCGAAAGGGAGTGAGCGCGTACCCGGGGTGTAGGGGCAGCGCCCCTACGGAAGCGCCTCACACGCGCTGGCTTGGTCTCGGCCCCGGTATAGAGAGAGCGCCCGCAACAGGATCGGCGTCAGGGCCAGCCATCACCGTGGTAGACCTCTTTGCGCGACGTTGAGCAACCTCGGCCAGGTCAACGATGCCCGCACGCCCGAATGGCCGTTTCTGACCGCCTCGGGCGATCTCCATCATTCGACGCCATTCCTGCGCCTGTGCGGCCAGCAGGGACAGCCACGCAAGGTCCTGCGGTTCCAACTCGCGGCCTTCGGGTGTGACCAGTCGGCCGCCCTTAAACGAAAAACCGGCCCAAGGGCCGGTCAGGTTGCGATCACGCACGATCAGGCTCCATGCCAGAGTAGATGCCGGGGCAGCGGCAAGAGACGTGCCAGCCATCCCCGGATTGCCTTGAACATAATATACATTATGCGAAATCATGGATCGGCCGAATCCGAGCCTTCGTCTCTTCCGCGTGGCAATGGCTGGGCCTCTGGCTCGGCTCTTGCCTGCGTCCTGGGACCCCGGCCAAGGATGAGATCGCGGCATGATTGAGTTCGACCCGCACCACCGTATTGACTTGACCGGCCCTTGGGCCGGTTTTTCTTTCCTGGGCGACCGTCTGATTACGCCCGAGGGCCGTGAACTGCTGCCTGAGGATCTGGCCTGGCTGTCGCTCACTGCCTGCCAGGCGCAGGAATGGCGCCGGATGATGGAAGCTGCCCGCTCGGCACCGTCGATCGACAGTTCCAGGAATGTGCGCAGTCGCGACGCCGGCATTCGCCATCATCCTGCCACTGTCGTCAATCTCCGGGATGTGGTGAGCAGACGCAAAGAGCGTTCTGCGGTGATGATGGCTGGCCCTGACGCCGAGCCGCCAGCAGCAATCCTGCCGGTATCGGGGCCGAAACGTCGCGAGCGCGTGTGAGGCGTTTCCGTAGGGGCGCAGCCCCTACACCCCTGTCACTGCTCGCGGCAGCGCTGCCAGCCGCCTGCGGGAGAAGAAACCTGCTCCCATCCGTTGGGGAGCTTTCGGAAGGCCTGGCCGCCAATGCAGGCGAGTCCGGAGCGCTTGGAAGCGTCAGACCCGAGCGAAGGAAGCCCGACGACGCTATCGGAAGGACCAGGACGACCGGCGCGGCGCGCCTCATCTGAAAGTACGCGGGCTTCAAGGTGCTCGCAGTACGTCTTTACGCCCGGATGTGGGTGGTTCGGCCAGGCCAATTCGTGACAATTGAGCGGCGTGGTGGTCTTTGACATCGAGTTGTAAGCAGGCTTCGGGGCAGCAGGGAGAGGCTTCGGTTTGGGACCGGTAGCCGACTGCAGCTGCGCTGCGGCGGGCAGAGTGAATGCCAGCAGCGCGAAAAGAAGGCCAGCGCGGATATCCATACCCTACCCCTGTCAAATAGTCACCCGCCGACTATAGCCGCAAGCACAACCAAAAGCGCCAGGTGGCCCACGTAGTACACGTAGAAGGCCCTGCCAGCTCGCGGGATGCGTGCGGAGAGTTCTCCCAGGGTCATCACAGGCAAGGCCAGCAACGCCCAAGCGTTGCCGTTGTAGAGGCACAGCAGGCCCATGCATGCCCATACCCAGATCGGCAGCACCAGGTAGAGCCGCTGCCGGCGCCAGTCCCAAGAGCCCAGCAGGAAGTGCATGCGTCTTCCATGATTCTTGAACCACGCCCAGGCCGCCAAAACGAGCCATACGCCGGGCCAAGCGTAGTCCAGGACAACCGGAGCAACGATGCACAGGAGCGCAACAAGCGCCCACTGGCGGCGTTCCAAAGCCCAAATGCAGGCAGCCGCGGCAGCGAACGTGAGCAGTACGTTGAGTGGCAGTGCCTGGCCGAATGCCAGCACAGCCGCGGGAGTGGCAACCAGGCCCCAAAAAACTAGGCGACGCGCTGACTTCCCCGCATCAGCGCCAGACTGAGCAAGGTTGTAAGCCATGACCAGGGCGAACACGGGGAACGCAACACGACCGAGCTGGGAGACGCCTGGCACGTGACCAATGCCGAAGACAGTCATGATGTGATCGCCGGTCATCAGCACCAGGGCGAGCCATTTGAGCAATTCACGACCGCCACTGGTCATAGCCGATTCTCCCCGGGTGGACTGGTCAGGTAGGTGGCCGACTGTTGCTGAGGCGACTCGGGAAAAGTGCCCATGGCACGGGGCTGACGCTCGACAGCAACGCCCTGCCCGCGCTGCTCAATCTGATCGAGAGCGCGATTCATCTGCGTATTGGCATCCACAAGCCTGTTCTCGCGCCGAGGTAGATAGGGCTCGTATTGGCCGCGCCGTGCAACATAGCGGCAGGTCGGTTCGTCCAGGTCGTAACGACTACCCTGCTCCGTCACGCAATTGCAGCTGGGTTCGTCGTGCCCACCGAGACCATTCTCGCCACCGAGCGACGACATACAGAACACGCGAGGCGGCTCGCTGGGAACGCTCAGCGCGTCGTCATAAACGGGCGCGCTCCAGGGTTGCGACGGGACACGCGGTAGGAACTTGTCGACGTACTCCTTGAGCGGTTGTGCCGACTTTGCCGCCACCGCTCCGCCCGCCGTCGCTAACGCTCCGTCGCGCGGAGCGCTGACGCCACTGGCACCACCTGGTGCGGGAAGGTCGCCGCCGCCCATGCGCTTGTCCATCCGCCCGAACGCGACGTACAGCATCACCACCGCAGCCACAATCAAGATCGGAAGCGCGATGTAGTACCAAGGGATTTTGCGCTCGGTGGTATCGAGTTCGGTGGACTTATACATGCCCATCGGACGCTTCGGCAGCGTCTTGCGCTTGATCGTCAAAGGCGTGGCCTTCTCAGCCCGTGCCTCGAACTTGTCGAACTCGCGCAGATGAACGAACTTCGTTCCGAAGCGGCGACGCACATGTACGTGGCGCTCAATCAGATCATGTACGAACTGATCGCACTGCTTGTCGGGGGATTGGCTTACGAAGATGAAGTCCAAGCCTTTATGCCGATGCTTGGCAAGTTGCTCCACATGATGCGGCACCTTCGCACCGGCTGGCCGCTTCGGGAGCATGCCATGCTCATACGCCTCATCGACCAGGGCGACCGCGCCATCAGGCAGGAAGCTCGGCCAGTCGCGGAACTGCTCCGGCGTCATTTCTAGAACGCCAGTCTTCGCATAGTCAAACTCGCGAATGTTGCACGCGTACACGATGCGGCCCTGGTCTTTGAACTCAAGCAGGCGCTCGATGGCATGGAGTGTCTTGCCATGCCCTGGCTGGCCGGTATACCAGTAGATCATGAGCCCGCTCCCAGCTGGTCAGCGACAGCCTTGGGTACGATGAAGACCTTCCAAGCCATGCGGACCGTCAGCGCCGAAAGGATCATTGAGAAGGAAATACCGACACCCAGGTAAGAGAGCATCTGCATTGCAGGGCCGTCCAGCCCACCAATGAACTGCATCACGAACTCCTTAAGCTTCGGCAGCAGCGCATTGAACGTGACAGTGGTCAGGCCGAATGCTGCGAGCATCTTGCCAAGCATGCCCGCAGCGGCATCCTTAAGCTTGCCAACGAGCGACGTTGTCGCATCTATGATCCAGTCAGACACCATGCCCATCAGAAGACCCGTCCCATAAGGATTTGAATTGCCGTGTATGCACCGAAGATCAAGATCAAGGCGCGGAAGATCGCTGCGATTCGACAGAAATAGGGGAACTCGGAAGCGCTTACGGTTTTGCCCATAATCGTGATCGCCGGAGGCTCAGGGCATGTGCCGCCACCACCGAACATATTGCTCGTGTCGAGGTTGCTCGTTGAAAGCCCGATGCCCCACTTCTTGGCGCTGGCAACGTCGGCTGCGCCGTCACCAATCGGCGTCACGTCTCCCCTGCCCTCCAGTACATCGGCCACACCATTGCCGTTGGCGTCTCCGTTCGTGCCGCCCTGCCCAGGCGTGTCCTGCTTTGAGGCGAGCTTCTCCACCGCGCAGGCAGAACGCCATTGCATCAGCAGCTGGGTGTACTCCATCGCATTGCACTTCTCGCCAGTACAGGTAGGCATCCCCGCTTGCGAGCAATGGCCGCCGCTGATGTTGTTGTTGCGCCGGGTGTTGCAGTCGATCCGCCACTGAATCCGTGCCTGACCACACATGATTGGCGACCCACTACATGACGGAGGCGATTCGCATGTGTCGCCACCGGAGAAGCTCTCCGGATCGTCGGCGTCCGGCTGGCCGTCGTTGTTCTTATCCTTCTTGCAGGTCCCATCGGCGCCGCGCACCTCGCCCTGGGCGCACTGACCATCGCCAGGGATGCAGCTGCCGAGCGGGCTGCGAATCATGCCAGATGGACACTCGTTGTCTTCCTTCTTGCATGAGCCGGCAACGAGGGCCATGCCGTCCGGGCAAGGCTTCTCTTCCGCGCAGGCATTGCCGACCTTCACCTTCCCCTGGGGACACTCAGGCTCAACAGGCTGACATACGCCAAGGGCACCATTCCACACCATGTTTCTGCCCTGGGCTGCGCAATCGGGCTTCTTGTCGCAAATTTTTCCCGTGCGCGAATAGGTCGTGGTGTCGTCGCCATTATCGCGATAGGTGACCTCGCAACCGCCCATGCAACGGGTGGAGCCAGACGGCGGGAAGAATGGCGTTACCTTCCCAGGCTGAGCGCTGCAATCCTGATAGTAGTCAGTGCTGACCGCAGCACCTGTCCACGGCGTAGTGCTGCCATTGTGTCGCTTGGCAATGTACTCCCCGTGGAACCGACCAACGGTGCCGCTAGCGTTACGCTTCTCAAGAACGCATCGCCGCTCAATGATCTGAACCCAGTTATCCCACGGCAACGGATCATATGCCTCGCACTCAGCACGTGCCTGTTCCATGTTGCAATATGGCTCAGTCATGCCGCACTTGATGGGGCCTCGCGCCTGCGCAACGGTTGGAACAACAAGACCTGCAACGCCGGTCACCAGGGCGAGCAAAAGTAGGCATGCACGGACCATCACACGCCCTCGAACGCGATCCAGCATGCGCCGCAGAAGGCAACAATTACGAAGTACCCCATGACACTTCTCCCTAACAAAAAGGGGGCGAGCGTTTCCGCGCACCCCCGTGAGTGAACTTGCGCCCCGATCAACCCTTGGCGGCGCGCTTGGTGAAGGCCCACACCACCAGGATGCCCAGCAGCAGGGCGATGGCACCGATCACGAGTGCCATGTCCGGGCCGCCCTTGGAAATCTCGCCAGCGATGGCTGCGCCGGGCGAGCTGCTGCCCGATGCCAGGGCTGCACCCGATGCAACCAGCGCACCGGCACCTGCGCTGATCTTGGTGAAGGTGGAAGCGCCAAAACGGCGCAGGGTGTTCATATGCTTCATTGCGGTTTCCTCATCATCAGTAGACCCCTATGCGCGCAGCGCGGAATACGAGGCGCGCCTTCAACCCAATCGCCCAAGACATAACAATCGCTCCTGCAACGAGGGTTCCATCGGCCAAATCCAGGGGAGGCAGAATTGGCTGGTGGTATGGCATCCAGACCGGCACCGAACACGTGCCGTCCTGCTGCACGTTCTCAGCAGCGCAACCGACCACGTAGAGGGGTGCCGGGCCGGACATGATCAGGCCGCCTTGTTAGCGGGCTGCGGCTTGACGCCCTCGGGCTCAACCAACGTCATGCGGCGAGCCAGCTCGGTACCGAAGCGACCCGGCACCAAGTCAGTGACAACGTCCCATTCCTTCACCGCGCCGACCGGGTAACCCTTGTCCAGGCCGTCGACTTCAACTTCGATCTGGATGCGCATGGCCTCGGTCTCGAGCGTTGCACGCTGGCTGTAGATCGGCTTCTGCATGCCCTTGCTGGTGGTGACAGTGCGGGTCTCGACAGCGCTATTGATCGTGATCTTGGGAGCTTTCATTTCGTTTCCTCGTTCGGGTCTGTGTGTGATTTCGTCGTTTCGGCTTCGGCAAATTTCGGGCGGTACTGTGGGGTCAAGCTAAGTCCCCCCCTACCCCCCCCGCAGGGAGACGTGGTGGACCGCTTGTTGCCCCGTTGCGCGATGCTTGCATCAGTCCGCCCGGTGACCAGGTGTCGCCCTGGCCGGTCGGATCGCGTGTTGCTGTCGCCTGCGATCAAGGCGTCTTGCTCTGGGCGGTGGGTGTAGTCGATGGGCGGCGGGTTCCATGCCCCGAAGTTCCGCGAGAAATCGACCACACCACCTTTCGTGACGTACTTGCTTACGTAGCCGGTAATGTCTGCCTGGCTGCGCGGCGCTTCGATCCGATTACGACCGAACTCCCGGTACCACCATTCGTGCCACTCGTAACGGCTGGCGAGACGGTTGAGGTCATCGGTAGGTGCAGCTGCAACGGCGTGGAAATGGAGGCGGCCATCGCGGTGGAACTCCTGCCCGCGTGCCCACTGAATGCCGCCGTGCCAGCGCGATGCCCACTTGGGACCGTAGATGCTGCGGTTGAGGCAGCTGACGAAGTAGCGGAACGCTTTATCAGCCGCTTCCTCGTGCATGCCGCCTGTTCGACTGGTCTTACTGAGCTTGAACGTGAGCGTCCAAAATTGTTGCCAGGGAACGCGCTGGAGTAGCTCGGCGTATCCCTGCGCTTGGTAATCAACGTGCCGCAGCTGGTGCAGCAGTTCAGCGTCGCATCCGATGCTCGGAGGGTCTGTAGGCTGCCCCCGCACAGGTAGCACGGACTGTTGGGGTAATGGCTCGTCATGGCTCATTGCCCCGTCCATGCGACGATTTATGTGGGCACCTGGTCCAGAAGATGTTGAGCAGGCGGCGGAACTCAACACCACACGCGCGATGCACGCCCCACCAGAAAGCAATCAGCTCGTCATCGGATGCCGGCGCAAATAAATCCATCTGTTCAAAACGAGCAACGCGATCACGCTTGAGTGCAAACACCGTTTCCAGTGCCTGGTGAACAAGCTCCATCGCATGGTCTGCGCGAGCGACTCGCGCCGCGCACTGGTCGCTGTGCTGATAGCCCAGGGTGCAGAACTCAAGATCGAGAGGATGCGGAGCAACGTTAGCGGTCATCGCACGCCCCCTTTGCGATCCTTGAACAAGCGGCGAAGTGCGAGCCACGCCTGCTCAATGACTATGGAAGTGATCGCCAGCCCGACTACCAGGGCCACAAAGGCGGTCACTGCGGCAAGGCCCATATCGAACTCAGCCAACTCAGCGAATGACGGATACCTGCTCATGCGGCACGCTCCTGTTCTTCTGCGAGCTCGGCTGCGGCGAGCAAGTTGCCGCGCTTCGTAGCTTCGATTTCCAGGCGACGCAGGTCAGCGACCGACTGGGCAATGAATTGGCTTTCGCGTGCAGTGCGACCAGCGGAGAACGCACGCCGATCAACACACCACGTCACGAATTTGGCTAACCCCAACGACACGGCTGCGATACACCCCAGCAGCACGGCGAGAACAAGTGCGTCCATGTGCCCTACCCCTCCCCAAGCCCCAAGGGGCCCCCGGGCGGCCTTGGGGTGCCGACCGGGGGTATCGGCTACAGGCGTAGTCGATGGGGCGCACCATAACCGGCTACACCCGTAGCCGTCAACACCTGTAGTCTTCGCCCGTAGTCAACGGGTGGAGACGGTCATGGACTGGGTAGAGTTTTTCGAGAAGACGCGGCAAGCAGCAGGCGTTGAGAGCTTTGCGAAGCTCGCGCCGAAGCTCGGAATTTCTGACGGCGCCATTTCTCATTACCGCACCGGGAAGCGTGTTCCCCAGGTATGGGTTGTCGCGGAATGCTTGAAGATTCAAGGGCATCCGCAGCCGGAGAAAGCGGCAATCCAGATCATGAAGTCAGAGGCCCAAACTTCGCCGGAGCGACACTTCTGGAAGAGACTGGCGGCGACCGCAATGGCGCTGATGCTGGCAGTTGGGTTCGCCCTGCCCCATGACGTCCAGGCAATGACGCAGCCAGGTAACGCCTTGCACGATATACATTATGCGAAATGATGTGGCTAGTCTGATCCGGCCCTTGGGCTTCGCCTGGCAGTGATTCCTGACGAAACAGGTAAATCTGTTATCCAGCGCCACGTAAAAGTGTTATCTGTAGGGCCGCAGGCCGATAATGGCCCAGGACGCATTCAGTGCTCCCGCCAGAGTAACCGACGCCGAGGAATACCAGCGATACACAGTTAGAAAGGAAGCTCAATAATGTCAAGTTTGAACGAACGACTCGCTGCAATTGCTGTAGAGCTCAACAAAGGCGTGACTGCCCCGTCAGACACCGTTCGGACCATCCTTTCCTGGCTCGGGGCTGAGCGTCGCGGCACTTGGGTAGTTAAACAGATCAACTCTGCCCTGGAGGCAAATGGTCTCGTCACCAGTCCGAGCTTCGAGTCTACGTGGCTAGATGGAACCGTCACCTTTGGCCTAAAACCTAGCGTCGCCGCAGGAGAGACTCAGCTTGACCCGACGTTTCGCCTTGGACGCTTGGAAGCAGCCAACAAACCTGTTATCTCCGTTGCACCGAATGATAGCCTCGCCAAAGCAGTTACCCTTATGCTTACGTATGATTTCTCGCAGCTGCCCGTGATGGTTGGCGCGCGCGACGTTAAAGGGACCGTTAGTTGGAAGACAATCGGCGCTCGGCTGGCAATGGATAAGAGCTGCCAGGAATGCCAGGAGTTCATGGAGACCGCTCAGATTGTTTCGGAGAACGTTTCGCTACTTGAAGCTGTGGACGTCATCGCAAAGCATGATTACGTGCTTGTGCAAAGAGTTGATAAGACGATCGCAGGGTTGGTTACTGCGAGTGACTTCAGCTCACAGTTCCGTCTGATGTCGGAGCCATTCCTGCTTGTTGGCGAGATCGAAAACGGAATCCGGCACCTTCTTCATGGTCGATTCAGTGCGGGGGATCTTCAAGGAGCTCGCGCGGATGGTGACACGACGAGAGTAATTGAACGTCCGAGTGACCTCACATTTGGCGAGTACGTTCGTCTTCTTCAAGAAGAGTCCAACTGGAATAAGTTGGAGGTCAAAATGGATCGACGAGAGTTCGTCAGACAACTCGACCGGGTTAGAGGCATCCGAAATGATGTCATGCACTTCGACCCAGATGGCTTAGATCCGGACGACAAGGCCTTCCTCGTTGAGTTCGCGCAGTTTCTAAAGCGCGTGCGCGAGATCTGCCGTTGAATCCCAGCGGCAGGCAACTGCTATTCCCACTACCCAAGCGGGGCGCGGCTACTCCAAGTAAGGCAACCCTACCCTGCTCACTTGCATGGTCTCGGGCACTGTGTTTGCCGGCGTGTCCGCGTCTGCGGCCGCAGCAGCGGTGCGGAAGATTCCCGCGGTCTTTGTCTTGACGGGGATGGTCAGGTGCATGCCCTGCTAGTGGCCGCGGGTGGCTGATCGATGGATTTCAGCCAATTGCTTGCCTTGCCGCAACGCAACGCAACGCAACGCCCAAGATCTATATGGTGCGGTACGTCCCTGATGCAGTTCGATCTTCTGGCGACCGGGCTCCGCTAGTAAGCTAACACGTAGCCGGATCCGCCTGACTGGCGCTAGCAATATCTGATGTTTGTTTTGTGCCGAAGACGGTCGCGCCCTACCCCGGCTAGTTCTCCCTAATACCCTGCCCCGTCGATGCCCCCTTTCGGCCCAAAGCGGTCTTTCAACAACTTGGTGGCAGGTACAGAGGCAGGGGCACGGCGGCTAGCTCTTGCCGATTTACCGTGTCCCTGGTGGTAAGCCCGAGCCATTGTGCCGGAAGAGCGCTACGATCCGGCCCGAATCGCACGATCACGATCTCGGGATGCAACGTCATACCATTCGAAAAAGTCAGAGTCTGCATGCCACTGTTATTCTGCGCGGAAGTGAGCGTCACGTTTCTGGTTACCTCCAGAAAAGGGGATACGCCCGCACCGACTGCCTTCTTCGTGCATTGCTCTAGCAGGTGCACCAGGAAGCGGTTGAGCGCATAAGCCTTGGAAAAGCACGCATCCTTGATGCACAGGTGCACGCTGCTCACGTCCTCGCGCAAGCTGGAAAGCACAGCCAGCTTGACGTACTGATCTCCCGCGAGCGATGTGGCCAGTTTTTGATAGGCGGCGTCGAGGATGGGTAGCTCCTGGTTACGGAAAGGATCCGTCGCCGTCCAGATAGCGTTGAGCCCATGCTGTGCCTCCATGGCTTGGATATCAGCCAGCGCCTCGGGCAATACCTTGTTCGTGTCCTTGGCCAAGAGCCGATCCCAAGTGGCGAGAGGATGGTCGTCAATCGTCGCCGCTCGAAGCGCATCTTGCAGGCCACCATCGCCACCGCCGATCACTACCACTCGCGGTGGTGAGGACAGGCCACAATTAGGTTTTCGAATGTCGTCATTCGCCCAGAAGGCGTTCCCCTGCAGCAAGACGTTACCGCTGCTGTCAGTGACGATGTTGTTCTCCGCTCCCATGCCCGCAGCCAGTAGCACGAAACGTGGTATTAGCGGGGTGTATGGCTTATGGCTTCCACCCCAAGGAGTGCCGCCATAAATGGTGACCGCACGCGTTTGCTTGCGTGGATGTCGCTTTTCCGCGATACACCGTTCGGTTTGGAGCCAACGCTTGACGTCTCGATTGGTTGCGAGGCTGTTGATCCCTACCTGTAGCCTAAGTCGGCCGCCCGAATTGGCGATGGCCTGCTTGAGGATCGGCTCCCAATCCTTGACAAGAACATCTGGATTGGCCGGCAAGCTGGTGCTGAATGGCAACGCCGTCGGTTTGCCAGCAGCCCAAGGAAACAGCGCCTCATTCACTGGCGGAGGCATTTCTTGGCAGCCATGTACCGCCAGTGGCCATTCGTACATGTACGGACCCACGCATCGCGTGGCAACACCGCGCTGCAACCGGAAAGGCGCATCTACCGAAGCATCGACGATTTGGACCTCCACACGGTGGCGCGCAAGCACCATGCCCGCCACGACGCCAGCAACCCCGGCACCGACGATCAGCGCCTGTTGGCCGGGCTGGAATTGGTTGCCCGCCACAAGTGCTTCCGCAAGCGCCACGGCGCGATGGATCTGATCGCGTATGCTGACGTGATGCAAATTGCTCGACAGGTCAAAGAGGTTCGGTCCGACCTTGTAGGCCAACAGCGGTAGCGCTGAGACACTGATCATCCGTGAGCTCCTTCTTCCGGAAGTCCGGCTCTGAATGCAGCGTCAAGCAAGGCATCCTGCGCGTCATCGGATAGGCAGAACAGTACGCCGTGCCCAAGGATCTCGGACAATCCCGCCCCGCCGCCGTCACCGGACTGGGGTCCGGTGGGTCCTCCAGGTGTACCACCTTCATCACCACCACCGTCAAAGCTTGGCGAGGGCAAATCGTTGTCAGGCAAGATGCGACCGTCGCTCCCAATTGACAGCACGCCGATTTCCGCGAGGCCGGCGAGCACTTCTTCCATTTGCTCAAGTCTCTCTGGGCCTACTAAGTTCTTCCCTTCCTTCGACCGCATGTTCTCGCGCTCCACCTCGAGCAGTCGGAGCAGGTCGCGAGCCGTTCGGGCCTGTCCGTTCCTAAGGAATTTCAGGACGTGGTAGACGTAGCTGTGTCGAAGAGCCAATGCGTTCCCCTGGGTCGAAGGGTGCCCCCTGATGGGGGTCGTAAATCAAATACTAGTCGGAAAGACGCCATAGCGCTTTCAATGGCCGATGCATGCTTCGTCCCGCCCAATTCTAATTTGGCACCTATGAGCTAACCATGATCCGTTGAGGTGCATCGCAAATGTGCAAGCGGGGCAACATAAGCGAAGCCCTTCGAGCGTGTCTCATCTCGAATGGCTGTTGCGGGTCGGAAGCTGCCATGCCCTACCCCCGATAAATCTTCCTAATCCCCTGCCCCGCCGATGTCCGCTTCCGGCCAGAAGCGGGCATCCGCCCTACCCTCGATAAACAGCCCTTATCACCACTCCCCGTACTGAAGTGCACTGCCACTCTCAGTTTGGCGCTCGCCGAGATCCAGCCCTATTGGGCAGCCGAAACAGGAATCACACCCTTTCGCAGAATCTCCAACCTCCCAGCATCGCCAACAGGCACAAGCACTGTAGCCTTCCGCGACGGGTCCCACAGTGCATAGCTATCACCAAGACGACCAATCAGGCTTAGGTCGCCCTGCACCTTTCCCTCAACAGTCACAGCCGTCACGTGGTTGCCGCCGCCAGAGGAAATCTTCTCAGCACGCTGGGAGCCAAGCATGCTTGAAGCTATCGAGACGTAGACCAGCATCACCAAGGCGTAGATCAGCCAAGGGGAATCTTTCACTGCGGTGGGCACCACCGGCGAAAGATGCACGATCAACGCACAAATGACCGTCAGAAGAACCCCTATCAGAAGAGGAGACGTGTTCGACCACCAAAGCAGCAGCCCTAGGGCAGTGAAGAAAAGCACTGGAACCAGCCATGCAAACAGCTTGCTTTTGGAGCTGCCGCTCGTGACCTTCATCTCTACCCAGCCGCCAAACAGCGAGGCCAGCAGCATGAGAAATAACACCATGCCGATCCCAGCGAGCCCTGCCAGCGCAAGCTCACTCACCGCAACAAACTGAAAGGGATCCAGGCCGAAGTGGCCCCAATACGCCTTCAGATAGAAGGCGCCTTGAATCAATCCGAACGTGACGAGCGCCGAACCCCATCCAGCAACATCGGCCATCGTCAGTGTCTTTTTCGTACGCTCCATGTATCCCCTTCCATCGATGCAGCCCCGCCACATAGTGACATGCAGCGCTCTACCTCGCAGAACCCAACTCAATTAACGTGACGCGTCACGCCGGGTCGCGCCCACCCCATTGGCGCCCCACCCCACGCCTACTATAGTGCCACCCCTTACAAGGACGAGGCGCGCACATGCCCTACATCGGAATCGGACTCCACGTACTGGCGGCCATCTACTTCGCGGTGCACGCCATCCGCTCGGGTCAGAGCCTCTATTGGCTCATCCTGCTCTTCTCGTTCCCGCTGCTCGGCAGCGTCGTCTACTTCCTTGCGATCTACTTCCCGGAAGCCCGCAACTCGCGCGGAGCGCGGCAGGCAATCCGCTCCGCCAAGCAGCTCATGGACCCGGGTCAGGACCTGCGCAACGCACGCGCTGAGCTGTCGCGAACGCCCACCGTGCAGAACCGGGTTCGTCTTGGCATGACGCTGCTGGATGCCGGCCAGGCGGAGGAAGCCAGAACTCTGCTTGAGCAGGCGGCCAGCTCGCCACTGGGTGACGACCCCTACATCCTTACCGGCTTGGCGCGTGCTCGCCTCGAGTCCGGGCACGCCGTGCTTGCAGTTGAGACGCTGGACGGCCTGTTCGGCCGCCATCCGGATGTGCGTCGCAAGCCGGAACAGACCCTGCTCCATGCGCAGGCGCTGGCTGCTGCACAGGCACCTGGCACCCGCGCCGCGTTTGAGCGCGCCGTGGAATGTGGAAATGATGCGGCCGCCCGCTGCCTGTACGCTGAGTGGCTGATGGCACAACCGCAGCCTGCTGACCGTGAGCAGGCTCGCAGCCTGTTCGCCAGCATCATCGACGATGCCCAGCATTGGTCGCGCCATGCGCGCAGCCACAATGCCGCATGGCTGGAGCGGACCAAGGCCGCGTTGAAGGGCTACTGACGTCTGACAGCCTTTGGCAATCCTGTCGCATCCGCCTCGCTCATGGCTCCGCCGGGCGGATGCCGACACTCGTCAGGCTTGGACCGCCGACATCGCCGACAGCCTTACAGCGCAACGCTCCAGCCTCATTGCGCCGTATGCAACGATTCTGAAAATGTTGAAAGTGGTGTCGGCATCGGCCTTACTGCATTGGCATCACGCATAGGTCCGCGTATTCCTTGCCGTGCCACCGTGCATCGGTGGTCGGGATTCGAAACCCCGGTTCTACGCTGAAGTAAACGCTTGCCAGCCGGCATCACCCATCAGGTGGTGCCGGCTGGCAATCCGTCGGCCGGCTATGGCGGGCGGTGCGCGGAGGCCTTGTGCCTGCCGGTTTTAGCGTAGACCGGGTTTCGAACCTCGCACCGTCCGCCACCTTTATCGGTGGCGGCTTCTGCATGCACGCAAGGAGCCCAGCCATGACCCAGCACCACTCCCCTGCCCCGCACCCGGTCCACGATGCGCCTGCCAACGGACTCGCGCTGGACCCGAACACGCTCATCGCCCTGCTGCACAGCATCGGCTCCGGCGCTGCCTCCGATGGCCAGCCTTGGCCTGAGCGCCATCAGATGCCTGGGCGGCGCATTGCTCTGGCAGACACCGATTGCTCCTTGGCCGGCCTTCGTGTGGTGCTGGAAATCCTGTTGGCCGCACAGCGTGCCCGCGAGAACGGCGAGTTGGAGCAATACGTCGGCCCGCGCGTCATGGAAGGGCTGATCATGGCCGGGTTGGGGCTCGTGGCGCACGCCAGCACACGGGTACGCCCGGACGGTTGAGTGGCGCGGCATCGCTGGGCGGCCACCGCGCTCTGTCTTGTGGCGGTGATTGCGGTACAGGCGCAGTGGCCGGCGCCACCGGTGCCCTCGCCTGTTGGGTTCCAACGCATCAACGACGATCGATTCTCACAACTGCGCCGCCAAGCAATGCAGTTCGTGGCGTCTCGGCCGCGACAGGGCTTCCAGTTTGTCGAGCGGCATCGAGATGCCGAGTTCCAGGTTCATTGCCGAGGCATGCCAGTGCTGTGGCTGGAGAGACGCTCGAAACATCTGCTGTTGCAGGTCTCACTGGACGCGGAGCAGCGGGCGCCCACCGTTCTGCAGCTGCGGGCAATCCTCCAATGGCAGTTGGAGCCATTGGATTATCTGGAACAGGTGCTGGCTGGTGTGCCGGAGCCTGTTCTGATGGACCGGATGCTGCAGGTTCTCGCTGGCGATGTGCCTGATGGGGCGCGATGTGGTGTGCCGTAGTCGGGCATGGCTCGACGCTACAGAGGCGCGGGCTGCGGCGGCTCGGGTTCGTGGATGGAGCCTTCCAGCAAGGCCACGTAAGTGTCCAGGCGGGTGCGCAGCCCGATCAACAACCAGCCCGCAAGGTAGAGCAGCACCAGCGCGTAGATAAGGAAAGCACCAAGCATGCCGACATCAAAGGCGCTGGTCCAATCTCCCCATTTCCATCCACGGAACTGCAGGTAGAGGGCAATCAGCAGCGGAAATGGTCCAAGGCGCTGCAACCCGCCGTACATCAGGCCCATGCGTTCGATCATGCTTGCGCGCAGGTGGCTTACGTACTTCAGTCGACGCTCACGCTCGACCCTGGGAAATCCTCGAAGGTCAGCAATCACAGCTTGCCACTGGGCAAACTCGCCATCCATTTCCTGAGCATGCGACAGTCGCGGCTGGCTGAACTGGCGGATTCCGCGGCCAGCCGCAAGCAGGCCCCCTATAACGAAGCCACCGATCTCCACCGCCAGGCATAGCCTGACCAACAACAGCGTGGTCGTGAGTGGAATCCATCGCTCGGGCAGCTGACTGCCGAGAATGCCGATGGCAGCGGCCATCACGGCTACGCGGAACGACCACCTTTCCAGCCTGCCGGCCTTCGGGTAGATGCTGTGTTCAACCAGCCCCTGCACCCGCTGGTAGAGCCAGTGGAAGGTCAGTTCCTGTCGCTTCGTCTGGTCCGGCGAATCGAATCCACCCTCTGCCTGCATATCCATTGCATCCCCTGCCCCGCCGGCGCAGATGCCGGCGCCACCATCGTAGCCGAGCTTGGTTGGGGGCGGCATACGGCCTTGCCATGTAATCGTCAGGGCCAGGATCTTCCCGTAGTCCAGCATGGCTCGACTCTACAGTGGCGGAGCCTGCGGGCCGACCCGCACATGTACCGCATGGCTGATGCCACGATGGAACATCTTGGCGTACGGGCAGACGCGTTCGGTGTTGCGCACCAGTTCGCAGGCCAGGTTCGCATCCATGCCGGGAAGATGGACCACGATCTCGGCCGACAGCAGGTACAGCCCATCTGCCGGATCACGGGCGAAGGTGACCGCCACTTCGACGCTGGGGTTGTGCAGCAGCAGGCCGGCACGCGCGGCCACCAGTACCATGGCACCGTGGAAGCAACCGGCGTAGCTTGCGGCCAATAGCTGCTCGGGATTCGATCCGCCGCCAGGCCCACCGAGTTCTGGCGGCAGGCGCAGGTCCACCGCCAGTGCACCGTCGTCCGATCGCACCACGCCGGACGCGCGCCCGTGCTGGGCCTGGCCACCGCTCACCCGCACGCGGCCGGTGTACAGCGGCTGCACGTCGACGCCCTGGTAGCGGTCCAGCATGGCGGGCGAAGGTGGCTTCAGCTCGGTCATTGGCAAGTGATCGATGGCCGCTCAGGCGGGCTGCCGCTGCAACAGGCCGGACTGCTGCAGCCAGGCTTCGAAGCCGACCTGCCCCAGCCACGCCTGCCCCACCGGCACCAGCGTATCGATCTGCAGCGGCGCACCGAAGTACAGGGCCTCGGCGTCTGCCACGACCTGCCGCGGGTCGCCGGTCCGCTGCAGATACTGCCTGGCCAGATCCGCCATCGCGGCGCGCTGGGGGCCCGCAATTTCCACAACGTCATTGCGGGGTGGCTGCTGCGCGATGCGTGCCACCGCCTCGGCAACATCCTCGGCGGCAATCGGCTGTACGTCGGCGGCGGGCAACCGCACGGTCGCCCCATTGCCGGCGGACTGGATGATGCCCGGCAGGAACTCGAAGAACTGCGTGGAATGGATGATGGTGTGTGGCAGGCCCGAATCGCGGATCAGGCGCTCCTGCGCGATCTTGCCGCGGAAGTAGCCGCTGGCCGCAAGCTTGTCGGTGCCTACGACGGAAAGCGCAACGTGGTGGCGTACGCCGGCACGGGCGGCGGCGGTCAGGACGTTGTGGCCAGCGGTCTCGAAGAACGAAAGCACTGCCGCGTCTTCGAACGAGGGCGAGTTGGCGAGGTCCACCACCACGTCGACGCCTTCCATGGCGGCGTCCAGGCCTTCGCCGGTCAGCACATCCACGCCGGTGGAGGGCGCTGCCACCACGATGTCATGCCCGGCGGTGCGCAGGCACTCCACCACCTTGCTGCCGATGCGGCCGGTACCACCGATGACGAGGAATTTCATGACGTGTCTCCTGGAATGTAGAAGGGGCGACCGGCTGTGGCCGGGCATGCTGGAAGCGTAGACAGCGTGGGTGCGGGGCAGTAGGTCCGCGCTGGGGCGCGCACTGTTGCCCGGCACGCACCAATGCTTCAGGCCCAGGCGGGCTGTGCGCCTGGTTTCATGGGCGTGGCCTGTTGGCGCGCCTCCCAGTGCGAGATCACATCCAGTTCGAGCGCGCGCACCCGCTGCGTGCTGAAGTCGATGAAGGCCCGCACGCGCTTGGGAAGCTGGCGGCGGCTGAGGTAGCACAGGTAGTGGCCGCGATCGAGCGGCGCATGCCGATCCAGGCAGGTCACCACCCTGCCCGCCCACAACGCTTCACGCACCTGATAGCTGGGCAGCTGGGCGATGCCCAACCCGTCGATGACGGCCTGCAGGGCCAGATCGGCATCGTTGAACACCAGTGCGGCCGGCGGCTGCAGGTGCACATCGATGCCGTCGACCCGGAATTCCCAGGGCTGCATGCGCCCACCCGGCAGGCGCCGCCCGATGCAGGCATGCGTGGACAGCG
Organism: Stenotrophomonas sp. SMYL86; assembly: GCF_036320025.1. Lineage (NCBI taxonomy): Bacteria > Pseudomonadati > Pseudomonadota > Gammaproteobacteria > Lysobacterales > Lysobacteraceae > Stenotrophomonas > Stenotrophomonas sp. SMYL86. The sequence goes on along the minus strand of NZ_JAWIRU010000001.1, from coordinate 381,879 downwards.
CATCCACCGACGACGGTAGACCATGCGCCTGTACGTACGCCGGAGATGCACACACGACCAGCTGCATCGGCACCAGCTGCTTGGCGATCACCTGGCTGTCTTCCAGCAGGCCGTCGCGAAACGCTACGTCGATGCGGTCACCCGCCAGGTCGGGGGCCTGCTCGTCCAACAGCAGTTCTACCGAGACCTGCGGATACTCGGCGCGGAAGGCGGCCAGCAGTGGGGCGATCACCCGCCGGCCGAAGCCGTGGCTGGCACTGATGCGCAGGTGCCCGCGCGGCGGGCCCTCGCGCAGGTCGCGCATTTCCTCCAGCGCCTGCAGGATGCAGTTCACGCCCGGGTTGCAGCCCTCCAGGAACAGCTCGCCTTCGCGGGTCAGCGTGGTCGAGCGCGTGGTGCGCAGGAACAACCGCACGCCCAGCTGGCTTTCCAGCTTCTGCACGCTGCGGCTGACGGCCGAACGGCCGATGCCGAGGCGGTCGGCCGCGCGGGCGAAACTGCCCTCGGCCGCCACTGCAATGAAGGCCAGCACGCCGGCGTAGCTGGTGGAGAAGGATGCATTGAGCGCATCGTGGCCGTCGCTGGCCGGGCTGGGCTGTGCGGTGTTCATGGGCGGCCTGGCTCCAGGCGGGCACGGTGTGCGTGCAGGTGGTTCCGCGCCAGCGCCAGGCGCTGTCTGCACGCGGAAAGGTCGAGCCCCAGCAGGGGCACGATGTCCTCGAACCCGGCGCCCAGCACGTCGTGCAGCAACAGCACCGCACGTGCATCGGGCGGCAATTCACGCAGTGCGGCCAGGAAGGTCTGCCAGACCTGTTCGCTGGCAGGGCGGAATGCGGTGCGCAGGTGCGTTGAGGTGTCCATGCCCGGCAGACGGCCGAGCATCGGCCGCTGTGACAGGCCATTGGTGTTTTTCATGCAACAGCGTGCAGCCCGGCCCCGGCCTACCGGCAGTGCGGGCGCAGGCCTAGCCTCGCTGTGTCCTTCACTCGCTACAGGAATACACCATGACCGCACGTCTGGATTACGCCGCGCAATCGCCGGAGCTATTCAAGAAGCTCGGCCTGTACTCGCATGCCGCCCATACCGCCTCGATCGAAGCGGCCATCATCGACCTGGTCAACATCCGTGCGTCGCAGCTCAACGGCTGCGGCTTCTGCCTGGACATGCACGTGAAAGAGGCCACCCTGCGCGGCGAGCGCCCACTGCGCCTGCATCACCTGGCGGCATGGCGTGAATCGACGCTGTTCAGCCCGCGCGAGCGTGCCTGCCTGGCCTGGACCGAGGTGCTGACCCAGCTGCCGGCGCAGGGTGTGCCCGACGAGCTGTACGCGCGTGTGCGCGGCCAGCTGTCCGAGCAGGAGATCGTCGACCTGACCCACGCGGTGATGGCGATCAACGCCTGGAACCGCGCCAACGTCGCCTTCCGTACTACGCCCGGCACCTTGGATACGGCCTTTGGCCTGGACAAGGCCGGCCTGGCCTGATCGTTCCGCCGCTGCCCGATGCAGCGGCCCTCCCCTACCGCACTGGAGACCTGCCATGCGTCGTTCTGTTCTGGCCATGCTTGCGTTGCTGCCACTGTGCAGCGCTGCCGCCACCCCGCCCCCTGCTGCGCCCGAGCCCCTGGTGCGCGAGGTCATGACCCGCGCCCTGCCGGAGCAGCCCGGCAAGGAAGCGCTGATCCTTACCGTGGAATACCCGCCGGGTGGCGCCGATCCGGTGCACCGCCACGATGCCCATGGCTTCGTCTACGTCCTGGAAGGACGGATCGTGATGGGCGTGGCCGGCGGCAAGGAAGTCACCCTCGGCCCGGGCGAGGCCTTCCATGAAGGCCCAGCCGATCTGCACACCGTGGGTCGTAACGCCAGCGCTACCGAGCCGGCGAAGTTCGTGGTGTTCCTGATCAAGGACATAGGCAAGCCGGCGGTTCTGCCGCCGCACTGATCACACGTCGGGCGCTGGCACCAACGACAGGTCCCCGGGTGTCACAATCCGGGGACCTGTCCCGTCTACGCTGGCATGGACGATTCCACTGCGCTGTTCTCCCGCCTCCGCCCACGCCTGTTCGGCGTGGCCTACCGTATGCTCGGGTCTTCGCACGAAGCCGAGGACGTGGTGCAGGATGTCTGGCTGCGCTGGCATGGCGCCGACCTGTCACAGATCGAGAATCCCGAAGCCTGGCTGGTGGCCACCACCACCCGTCGCGCCATTGATGGCCTGCGCCTGGCACGGCATACGCGCGAACACTATGTCGGCATGTGGTTGCCCGAGCCGCTGCTGACCGATGACACCAGCACCCCTGAATATGTGCTGGAAACCGCCAGCGATCTGTCGGTCGCCTTCCTCAGCGTGCTGGAGCGGTTGGCCCCGGATGCGCGTGCGGCCTTCCTGCTGCACGACGTGTTCGATCAGGACTACGCGGTGGTCGCGCGCACCCTGGACAAGACAGAAGCCGCCTGCCGGCAGATCGTGCATCGTGCGCGCCAGCAGCTCAGGCAAGAGCGCCCGCGCTACAACGTCCCGCAGGACGTACACCAGAGATTGCTGCGCCGTTTCGCCGAGGCCGCATCCAGTGGCGATTTCCGAACGATGAAGGCACTGATGGCCGAGTCGGCCGAGCTGGTGGGTGACGGCGGCGGCATCGTCACCAGCTTCCCCAAACCGATGGTCGGGGGCGCTCGCATTGCCCAGCTGCTGTATGCCCCGCACCTGCGGCGCAGCGCGCAATTGCGGATGGTGCCGGCCATGCTCAACGGACGGCTGGGACTGCTGCGCTATTTCGATGGCGAGCTGGAAGCGGCGATGGCCTTCGAGACCGATGGCGAACGGATCACGCAGATCCTGGTGCAGCGCAACCCGCACAAGCTGCAGCGGCTGGCACTGCCCACCTCCATCCAGTAGATCCGCGCCCCGCGTGGATCGCATCCATTGCGACCTCGTTCTTGCGGGATTCGACCGGGGCGCCGATGCGCCCCGATCGTGAACGCCTGCCTGCGCAACGGCCGCAGGACCCGATCAGAAGTCCCAGAACACCGGCACCCAGCGGAAGGTCTCGCCCTCCAGCGACACCCGGCCCACTGACGGGAACGGAAGATGCGTGGCCACCAGCATTTCGCCGGTGCCTGCCAGTTCCTTCAGCAGGGCGATGCGTACGCGCGCGGATTCCTCCGGGTCGTGCTCGAAGCCGTTGTGCCAGTTCGGCTGGTCGAAGCCGACCGCGAACACCGCGTCACCGGCGAAGGTCAGGGCCTGCCCGGCAGACGCCACGCGCACCACGCAGTGGCCCGGGGTATGCCCACCGGTGCGGCGGGCCGTCACGCCCGGCGCGATCTGCTGTTCGTCCTGGAAGGTGTGCACGTAGCCGCTGTACTCGGCCCAGAAGTGCTTGGCCGTGGCGCGCAGCGCATCGGGGAACCCCTGCGGCATGTTGGTGCGGCTGAAGTCCGGCGACTTCCAGAACTCCACCTCCGCCGCGGCCACGTGGATCTTCAGGTCCGGGCGCAGCTGTTCCTTCACGCCTTCAACCAGCAGCCCGCCGACGTGGTCCATGTGCATGTGGGTGATCACCACGTCGGTGATTTCGCCCAGGTTGATGCCGGCGGCACCGAGGCGGCGGATCAACTGGCCGGCGCGTGGCAGCTGCAGGTCCGGGTCCATGCCCAGGCCGGCATCGATGAGGATGGTGCGATCACCGCTGTGCACCACCATCACGTTCAATGCCCAGTCGAAGGCATCCTGCGGCAGGTACATCTCTTCGAACCATTCGGCACGGTCGGCGGCCGGAACGTTGTGGCCGAGCATCTGGGTGGGCAACGGCAGGACGCCATCGCTGATCACCAGCACTTCGACGTCGCCCACCTTGAGGGCGTAGCGCGAGGGCACCAGTTCATCGAGGGCGGGGGCAATGGGCGCGGCGGTGTTTTCCAGACTGAACATGAGGGATCTCCACGAAGGGGCATTGGGCGGGCAGCGATGCAAGGCTGGCGCGAACGATTCCGGGCGCTTTCCCACGGCGCAGGGCGTGGCGTTGCCAGGGCACGGATGCCTGGCAGGCCAGCGCTGCAGGGTTCATGGGAAGACGGGCCACTGCGCAAGCGGTGGGCCCGGAACACGGCATATGCCGTGTGCGATCAGCCTAGGCAGCACACCGTTGCCGCGGTAGGCCCGTGGAGGGGGACGTGATGTTGCATTCCGGGAAGCAATGCGAATCACATACCCAGATCAGACAGCCCCGGGTGATCATCCGGGCGACGCCCCAGCGGCCAGTGGAACCTGCGGTCGCTTTCCTTGATCGGCATGTCGTTGATGCTCGAGAACCGGCGTTGCATCAGGCCATCCGCACCGAATTCCCAGTTCTCGTTTCCATAGGAACGGAACCAGTTGCCGGAGTCGTCATGCCACTCATAGGCGTAGCGCACGGCAATACGATTGTCGGTGAAGGCCCATAGCTCCTTGATCAGCCGGTACTCAAGCTCCTTGTTCCACTTGCGGGCCAGGAACTGCCGCGCTTCCTCGCGGTCATGGGTGAACTCGGCGCGGTTGCGCCACTCGGTGTCCAGTGAATAGGCCAGCGCGACTTTGTCGGCATCGCGGGAGTTCCAGCCATCCTCGGCAAGGCGCACTTTCTCGATGGCCGATTCACGGGTGAAGGGGGGAAGTGGCGGACGGGGTGCTTCAGTGGACACGGTGGGGCCTCCAATCAAGTGGATGAGCGGGGTGCTTCGACGGGTTTCGATCACTCAGGCGTCAGCGCCTGGACTGCTCCAACAACACCGCTGCAACATCCCTTGCAGTGTCTGCGGCGTCGTAGTCGCCCATTACGCGTGAAACGGTGATGGCGCCTTCCATGAGAACCAGCAGCTGCCGCGCCAGTGCTTCCGGCTGCTTGATATCCAGTTGCGTGGTGAGTTCCAGCGTGTAATCCAGCAGCTTCTGCTTGTGATGTTTGGCGATGTGGCGAATCGGATCGTCGGGATTGCCAACCTCGCCTGCGGTGTTGATGAAGGCACAGCCGCGATAGCCCTCGGACTGGAACCAGCCCTTGAGCACGGTGAACATGCTCAGGATGCGTGCTTCCGGGGTGTCGGCCTTGTTGCACTCCTGCTGGAACCAGGTGAGCCAGCGCACGTCACGCGCATTCAATGCCGCAGCGGCCACCTGGTCCTTGTTTTCAAAGTGCCGGTAGATGCTCTTCCGGGCAACGCCGGAGGTCTTCACCAGCAGGTCCATGCCGGTGGCGTGGATCCCGTTCTGGTAGATCAGCGCCTCGGCCGTGGCCAGGATCTTCTGCTGGGTGTCGGTGGTGATTGTGCTCACGGCGCCAAGGTAGAACGATCGTTCTACCCTGTCAACGGGCGGCATCGCGACCTCCCGGCTGCGTGCATCCGCTCAGGACGATCTATCAAGAAATTCGTACATGTCATCATCCAGACGCCCGATTTCGGCCGCAAAGTACGTCTCACCACCCACCCATGAGACGCCCCGCATGAACACCTTTGCCCGTTCCCTGGCCGTTGCCGCCCTCGCCCTCTCGGTCCAGGCCGGCCTGTCCGCGCAGGCCGCCGAACCGGCCAAGCCGGCAGCAGTCACCAGCATTGCGCGCACCGCCAGCTACATCACCACCGCCGATGGCGTGCAGCTCTACTACAAGGACTGGGGCCCGAAGGACGGCCCGGTCGTTACCTTCAGCCACGGCTGGCCGCTGAACTCAGACAGCTGGGAATCGCAGATGATCTTCCTGGCCAACCACGGCTACCGCGTCATCGCGCATGACCGTCGTGGCCACGGCCGTTCCAGCCAGCCGTGGGATGGCAACGACATGGATCACTACGCCGATGACCTGGCCACGGTGATCAACACGCTCGACCTGCACGATGTCACCCTGGTGGGCTTCTCCACCGGTGGCGGCGAAGTGGCGCGCTACATCGGCCGCCATGGCACCGGCCGGGTGAGGAAGGCGGTGCTGATCAGCTCGGTGCCGCCGCTCATGCTGAAGACCGCCGACAACCCCAATGGCCTGCCGATGGAAGTGTTCGATGGCATCCGCAAGGCGCAGATGGACAACCGCGCACAGCTGTACAAGGACATCCCGTCGGGCCCGTTCTACGGCTTCAATCGCCCGGGCGCGAAGGTGTCGCAGGGCCTGATCGATGCCTGGTGGGCGCGGGGCATGCAGGGTGGTCACAAGAACACCTACGATTCGATCGCCGCGTTCTCGGCCACCGACTTCCGCGCCGACCTGAAGAAGTTCGACGTGCCGACGCTGGTGATCCACGGTGATGACGATCAGATCGTGCCGATCGACATCTCCGGCCGCCAGTCGGCGAAGCTGATCAAGGGCGCCAGGCTGATTGTTTACCCGGGCGCGCCGCATGGCCTGACCGACACCCACAAGGACAAGGTCAACCAGGATCTGCTGAACTTCCTGCAGGAGAAGTGAGTAACCGGGGCTCCGGCATCGCGCCGGAGCCCGTCTCACATCAGAGTGTTTCTGCCCCGCCGCGTGTCCGTTCCCGGTCAGAGTCGCCCCGGTGCGGATTCGGGCGGTGCAGAATTTCATCCGGGCCCGGCTGCAAGGGCGTGGAAATGGCCATGCCAGAACCTCGGCACCTGGCAGTAATCCTCTACCTCTCGTTCGCAAGATAACTCGGCTTTACACGGAGCGAGCGGGTAATCTGAAAACACGCGTTCGTGAAGGTGGTAACGGTTAAGTCCAGGGAAAGTCCATACCTTCAATTTCGCTGTAACGTAATTGTTGAAGATGCGAGTGGATTCCGGGCGGGCCAACAATCAGCTGTGACATGGAGGTGGGGATGTGCACGGTATCTTGCAGGTCTTCAGCAAAGCTTGCGGCTCTCCTTTATTTGATGATTGCCTCCTGCATCGCCGCGATCATGCCGGTTGGCGCCAAAGAGGGCCGATCACTTGTGCTTGTCAGACTCTCATCTGAGCAGGGGACAGTCCTTGCAACCGGGCTACTGAGAGGGATGCTGAGGCCAATCAATGGCTGTGTCTACTTCGTGGATCCAGGCGGCACGGCATATCTTGCAGCATGGCCTCACGATTACTCGCTCGCCATGAAAGGGGGCGTTCCCGTAGGCGTGCAGGACGAACGATCGGGGGAAATGATGGAATTCGGAATCGCCGCATCATTCGGAGGGGGACATGGAGGTGAATCGCTCCGTTCGAGTCTTGCTGCGTCCATTCCGGATGCCTGTACTGGCCCACTCATGACGATTCACTTGGTGCGTCAGGCAAAGGAGCAGCCATGATCAATCTGCGCACGAAGCTATCCATGCGTGCCCTGACATTGTCCGCCCTCGGTGCGTTCGCATTCTCCCTGTACGGCCAGCCGATAACTGGCAACCCCACGGCACACACCTACTCGCGAACGTTCAATGTATCTGAGGCCGAAGCAAAATACAGGTCGATGAAATCGATCTCTGCGGCAGGTCTGGAAGCCAGGATTCAGGCATCTGAGCCGGATACGTTTGGTGGCTTGTACGTTGAGCATGAGCCAGAATTCAAGATCGTAGTGCTGTTCACGAAGAAGCCGACAGAGACCTTGGCAAAGTACACGCAGGATCCTGTATTTGCCGGCCGCACTTCCGCTCAATCGCTCGAGATGCTCTTGGCGACCCAGGCCGAGGCAGAGGCCCAGCTTCTCGCAAAGAAGGTTGAGTTCGAGTCGGGCGTTGATATCAAGCGGTCCATTGTGACCTTTTACGTGAAGGACGAAGCGGCCGCTAGACGCGCACTCCGGCCATTGCTGGGCGCTGTCGATTTCATGGCGATCAAGCAAGTGAAAGGCTTTACTGTCACTACCGCAATCTCCGGCGGCCATAAGTTGACCGGTACTGCCTTCAGTTGCACTACTGGCTTCAACGTCTTCGACGCAGATCGTGAGCTTGGCGTCCTCACGGCCGGTCACTGTGACAATACGCTGACCTATCAGGGCATTGCCGCGCCTCTCGTTTTCCAGAGCGAGCAGAACGTAGGCGACTACGATGTCCAGTGGCATAAAGAGCCGCCCAGGGGCCCGCGCCACGCGCAGACAAATGAAATCTCCCTGATCAATGGTCCGTCGCAGACGCTCGAAATAACCAGCACGCTCCCCTCCAGTTCGACGCATGTGGGGGATGTGATCTGCAAGAGTGGAATTCATGGCCACTACGCATGCGGGACCATTGAGGATATGAATTCAAGGTCCAATCATAATGGGGCCATAGGCAGGTACATTCGTGCACGCAACCTTTCTCCAGGTCCTCTCAACGTCGAAGGTGACAGCGGTGGGCCGGTCTTTTCCAACAATGCGGCCGTCGGCGTCATTCACGGCCGGGGCGGTGAAGACACGGGATTTGAGAACGACCTGTTCTACATGCCCATCGAGCGGGTTTCAGCACTTGGCGTTTCCGTATTAACGGAGGCCTTTGAAGTTACCGGCATCGCAGATCGCACTGAAAATTATTTCAGGCCATTTTCCGTTCCGGTTGCGTACAAGGGAGTTCCGAAGTTCCCTATAGAGTTGACGCTGGAGCGCCCGGTGTGCCCGAGCGGGCCCTGCGAACCCGCCACGGAAACGTTGCCGGACAAGATGCCCTCCCCGCTCAACTACACATGGGCCTGCTTCTACCCCATCGTGCTCTACCCGCCTCCCGTCATTCCCCCTCCCCCGTTGACCTGGAGGGAGCGGATTACCTTGAAGGATGCGTCTGGAATCACCGCCGAGCCCGTTGAGTACAACCTGCACTGCAGTGGATGCCCTGATTGTCCATAGCCCGCATCTGTTGATGAGTGCAGTGCTGGAACCACTTGCGTGGATTCTTCGTCAGCCGAGCATGGCTCGGCTCTACATAAGAGCCAGCTCCCTGGCAAGGAACGGCGCCGTCCTGCTGCCTTTGGCGCGCGCCACCTGTTGCGGCGTTCCCTTCGCGACGATGGTGCCCCCTGCCCCGCCAGCGCCGGGGCCGACATCAATCACCCAGTCCGCCTGTGCAACCGCGCGCATGTCGTGCTCGATCATCACCACCGTATTGCCCGCGTCCACCAGCCGCTGCAGCTGCACCAGCAGCCGGTCCGCATCCGAGGCATGCAGGCCGGTAGTGGGTTCGTCCAGCACGTACAGCGTGCGCCCGCGCTGGCTGCGCTGCAGCTCGGTGGCCAGCTTGATGCGTTGCGCTTCACCGCCTGAAAGTTCCGTGGCCGGCTGGCCCAACCGCAGGTAGCCCAGGCCGATCTCCTGCAGCAACTGCAGCGGCCGGGCAATGGCCTCTTCCTGGCTGAAGAACGCATGCGCCTGGTCGACCGTCATCTGCAGGACCTCGGCGATGTTGCGGTCATTCCACTGCACCTTCAGCGTGGCTTCGTTGTAGCGGGCGCCATGACAGGTCGGGCACGGCGCATAGACGCTGGGCATGAACAGCAGTTCGACACTGACGAAGCCCTCGCCTTCGCAGGTCTCGCACCGGCCCTTGGCCACGTTGAACGAGAAGCGGCCCGCGTCGAAACGGCGGCGGCGCGCGGCGGGTGTCGCAGCGAACAGCTTGCGTACGTGATCGAACAACCCGGTATAGGTGGCCAGGTTGGAGCGTGGCGTGCGGCCGATGGGCTTCTGGTCGACCTGCACCACCCGCTGGATCGCGTTTACATCGCCTGCCAATGTGCCCCGCGTCGTTTCAATCACGGTTGGCCCGTCGGTGGGCGCGCTATCGGCGTTGTCGTCCGCAGGCTCATGCCCGAGGTGCAGCAGCAACAGCTCGGGCAGCGCCTGCGCCATCAGGCTGGACTTGCCGGAGCCGGAAATGCCGGTCACGGCTGTCAGCAGTCCCAGCGGCACCTGTGCGTCCACGCCCTGGAGGTTGTGGCGGTGGATGCCCTTCAGTTCCAGCCAGCGGTTGGCGCTACGCTGTTGGCTGGCAGGCGCCGGCACCTGGTCGAACAGATACAGGGCCGTGCGTGAATCCTGGATCTGGCGCAGGCCGTCGGGCTCGCCACTGTAGAGAACGCGCCCGCCGTGTTCCCCCGCCTGCGGACCCACATCCACCAGCCACTGCGCGCGGCGCATCAGCTCCAGATCGTGTTCAACAACGAACACCGAGTTGCCGCCGTCGCGCAGCCGTTCCAGTGCGTCGTACAGCGCCTGGCTGTCGGCCGGATGCAGGCCGGCCGAGGGTTCATCAAGCACGTACAGCACGCCAAACAGCAGCGAGCTGAGCTGCGTGGCCAGCCGTAGGCGCTGCAGTTCGCCGGCTGACAGGGTTGGCGTCGCACGGTCCAGCGAGAGATAGCCCAGGCTCAGGTCACGCAGCTGGCGTACACGCGCCATGACTCCGCCTGCCAATCGTTGTGCGGCGAGGCGCTTCTCTTCGGACAAGGCCGAGGTCAGGCGCACGTCCGGAGCGCCCTCGTGGGTCGCCTGGCCACTCGCGGCCCGCCGGGCGCGATCGCGGGGTGTCGCGCTCCTGCGGGTGCGAGCGCCCTTGCTGTGCGCGCCGAAATCACCTTGTGCGATGGGCTCCAGCAGCGCCGCCAGCTGGTCCAGCGGCAGCCGCATGAACTCACCGATATCCACGCCGGCAAAGGTGACCGAAAGCGCCTCCGGCTTCAGGCGTTTTCCATGGCAGGCCGGGCACAACCGGTCTTCCATGTAGCGGGAAACGCGCTTGCGCATCAGCGCACTCTGGGTGTTGGCAAAGGTGTGCAGCACGTAGCGGCGCGCGCCGGTATAGGTGCCCATGTAGCTGGGCTCCTGCTTGCGCTTCAGTGCGGCACGGGTCTCTGCGGGCGTGAAACCGGCATAGACCGGCACGCTGGGCGCTTCCTCGGTGAACAGGATCCAGTCGCGGTCCTTCTTCGGCAACTTCTTCCACGGCACGTCGATGTCGTAGCCCAGCGTGACCAGGATGTCGCGCAGGTTCTGGCCATGCCATGCCGGCGGCCAGGAGGCGATGGCGCGCTCGCGGATGCTCAGCGAGGGGTCCGGAACCATCAGCGCTTCGGTCACTTCGTAGACATGCCCCAGGCCATGGCAGGTGCTGCAGGCACCCTGTGGCGTGTTGGGCGAGAAGTCCTCGGCGTACAGCATGGGCTGGTTGGCCGGGTACGCACCGGCGCGCGAGTACATCATGCGCACCAGGCTGGACAGCGTAGTCACGCTGCCCACCGATGAACGTGCATTGCTGGCGCCGCGCTGCTGCTGCAGCGCTACTGCCGGCGGCAACCCGTCGATGGCATCCACGTCCGGCACGCCCGCCTGGTCGATCAGGCGCCTGGCATATGGCGCAACGGACTCGAAGTAGCGCCGCTGCGCTTCGGCGAACACGGTACCGAAGGCCAACGACGACTTGCCCGAACCCGACACCCCGGAGAACACCACCAGTGCATTGCGTGGGATGGAGACGTCGACATTCTTGAGGTTGTGCTCGCGTGCGCCGCGCACCTCGACGCAACCGCTGGCGGCGGCAGCGCATGACGATTCACCAAAGGGGGTGTTGGACATCGTTACGATCCTGCAGGCAGTGAGTGGCGCGCGCCAGGGCGCGCCCAATGATGCATTTTCGCTGCTGCGGGGTGAATGTGGGTGACGGACGATCCTGCAATGCGTGATCTGCTGGCTGCAGAACACCTTCTCAGGCGATACACGCTGTCCGCCGCCGCCCATTCAATGTGGCCGGCCAACGGCAGGCAGGACGGATCTACTCCCCGGCCGCTTGGATGTGCCCTGCCCTTGTGGTCGCATTTCCTTCGATGGCCCAAACGCTGTCCTTGTGGCCCATCTTTGCGCGCTTCCTGGATCGCCTCGCCAGTTGCCAGAAAATGGCAGCAGCGACAATTGCGGTCGCGTCCACGGCCACCCCGGCACTTGAATGGTTCCAGGTGCCGGGGACGCCAGCCAACGCCGCAAGGCTGCCGACCGGGATCAGTGCCGTCACTACTGCGCCAACGTACAGCAGCTCATAAGCGGAGCGCGCGGCCCCACGCAGGAATGCCCAGGCCACTGCCAGCAGGAAGGCCGCATAGTAGATGCCTTCGTGCCATGCCGGGACATTGGCAACCAGCCCAGGCAGCCACTTGGTAGCTGCCAGTGTTGCCGATATGCCGATGATACAGCCCAGGGACACACCGATGGTCAGCGATCCCAGCACACGGGTGGATCGCTTCTGCTCGGGAAGGTTGGCATCGCGCTGCTTCTTGCGTCGTGACTCGATCCACAGCAGGTTGCCGGTGTAGAACACGATCGCACCGCCAAGCCCAAGGAGCAGGTACATCCAGCGCACGGGGTTCCCGCCAAAGCTGCCGAAGTGCAGCATGAAGAAGGCATTGACCGCCGTATCCCAGCCGCCCATGTGTCCTGGCAGGTCATGTGTGTCCACCACGCCAGTGTACGGATCGAGATGGGTACTCATGTAGGTGCGGGCACGGGTCCCGTAGCGGATATCCAGGCCGGTGACACGCCCCTCGACCACACTGCCCTTCTGCTGGAAGCCCAGGCTGTAGACCTCAAAGCCCGGCAGCTGTGCCTTTACCTTTTCCAGCAGTGCAGGAGCAGGCAGAGGCTGGGCGCCCGGAGCGGGCCGGTCATCGTGCTCCTCGCCCCATTGGATGCCGTTGGGATAAACCACCTTGTCCTGGATGTCGTAGATCTGATCGTGGAACGCGAATACCACGCAGGTCACGGCCATGATCAGGTGGAATGGCAAGCTGACAATGCCCAGCGCGTTGTGCGCATCCAGCCACATGCGCTTGATGTTCTTGCCTACCCTCACGGCGAAGAAGTCTTTCACCAACGTCGGCAACAGCACGATGACGCCGGAGATCAATGCGACGGCATACATCAGCGCAATGATGCCCATGATGGGGCGCGAAATCGCATCAGGGAACGGCAGGCCGACGAACTGATGCAAGGTGTCGACAAGCTGCGCCACCGGTGCCTTTCGCAGCTGCTCCACCTGGAGCCGCCCTTCCGCGTCGAAGCTTGCGCCAAACTCCGTGAACTGCCGTGGCTTGTCGCCACGTACTCGCCAGATCACCCGGGCAGGCGCTTCAGGCGACGTCTGCACCATCACGCTGTAGTTCTTCGCCGCCTCGGGATGCGCCTTGAGCACCGCGGCCAGCAGTTCAGGTGCACGTTCCATCGGGACCGGCGCAGACAGCGCAGACGGGGGTGTTGCCCATCGCTCCAGCGGCTTCTCGAACATGGTGATCGAGCCGGCATAGAAGGCAACGAACAGCATCAGGCCAGCAAAGATGCCGACCCAGATGTGCACGTCCTTGTAGACCTTGATGATGTCGTTGCGGATCTTCATGTGAGGTCCAGTCAGCCCAGATGGCTGCGCGCCAGCCAGAGCGCGCCAAAGGCGACCACGTTGGCAGCACCGAGCCACAGCCAGGCGCGTGCGCTGCTACGGAAAAGGAAAACAAATGACAGGATCGGGGCCCACAGCAGCGCGACCAGCCACATGTTGAACTGGGCCTTGCCGCCCCCGCCATCGATGCCGCCGGGCCCGAACCACGCGAACAGGCCGGACAAGGCCAGGGAGAGCCCGAAGCCCAGCAGTACACCGGCACACGTCTTCCCGAACCAGTGCCGGCTCTGCAGCTTGTCAGGGCCGGCCATGGGCACCTCCACGCTGTCGAGCGCGCCAAACGCCCAGGAAGGGCGCGGCCGACCAGACCAGCATCAGAATCGTCAGCCAGGTGAAGAAGGCCGCACCGCTTCCCATCAAAGACAAGAACATGGCCAGCGAGACCAGCGAGAAGGTGCTGCCGGGAATCCATTTCCCACGGACAGGCCAGGGGCCGGCGTGCCGCCACTGCTGCTTCGGCGACGCCAGATAGAACAGCCATGCCCCAACCACACCCGCGGCTGAAGCCAGCACTGCCATCACGACTGACATTCTGGAAGTCTCATAGGAAAGCCCCGTGACCTGGCTGGCCTGTCACGGGGCGGAAGGGTTACCAGGTGAACCGGGCAGTAGCCGTGACGGTGCGTCCTGTGCCGAAGAAGCACGACGAGACACCGCTGCACGTGGTCACGAATCGCTTGTCGGTCAGGTTGCTGACGTTCAGTGCGAACTGCGTGCCCACACTCCCGATCGCACCTACGTCATAACGGATAGCCGCATCCCACATCGTGTAGGACGGAATCAGGTAGACATTGGCGCTGTCGCCGTAGCTTTCGCCGTTGTAGCGGACGCCTGCGGCAAGGCTGAGGCCTGCGAGTGCCCCGCCCTGGAAGGTGTAGTCACCCCACAGCGCAGCGGTCCAGTCCGGAACCATCGCCAGCTGCTTGCCCTGATAGCCGTTGTTGCTCTTGGTGACTTCCGAGTCCATCCACGATGCGGCACCGATCACGCTGAAGCCATCGAGGGGGGTGATGCGGCCTTCCAGCTCTATGCCACGTACGCGGCCTTCGCCATCCTGGACCTGGCACTGGCTGTTCCCGTCGTTGCCACAGGTCTGCCGATTCTTACCAGGGTCGTTGGTGAGGATGTTCTGCTGGCGCAGGTCATAGGCGGAAAGCGTGATCAGGCCGTCGAAGTGGGAGGGCTGATACTTCACGCCAGCTTCCCACTGCTTGCCGGTGACCGGATCAAAGGGCGTGCGGTCGTACGACTGCAGTGCTGAACTGCCGGAGGGCTGGAACGACTCGGCGTAGCTGAGATACGGCGTCAGACCATTGTCAGCCACGTACAGGATGCCAGCATTGCCACTGAAGGCCTCGTTGCTGATCCGGCTGGGCACCCATTTCCCAAAGCTGTTGCTGGCCACGGTATAGGACTGGCTCCAGGTATTGTCCTTGGTCCAGTCATAGCGGCCACCCACGGTGAAGCGCCACTTGTCGAGTGCGATCTGATCCTGCAGGTAGGCGCCCGTCTGGCGGTTCACACCACCGGTGTAGCCGATGCTGTTGGTGACAGGAACGTAACCGGTGTAAACGGGATTGAAGATGTCGATCGCCGCCGGATCGCGCATTCCGCCGCGAGCAGCGTCCCAATCGGCCTTCTGCCAGTCCACGCCCACCAGCAGCGTGTGCTCGGCTTTGCCGGTCTGGAACTTGCCGGTAACTCGCGTGTCGATCGTGTCGCCCTGGGAGTCGCCCTCGCCCCACGTGGCGCGCCGCTTCTGGGTGCGCCCATCCGGGTTCAGGCCACCATTGGTCACCACGGTGCGGAAGGTCGATTCCACGTTGGTGCGGCGGGCACCCTGGCTCAGGGTCCAGTTCTCGTTGAAGGCATGCTCGAACAGCCAGCCGGCCGTCCAGATGGTGCGGTCGTAGGTGTTCCAGTTCGGCTCGCCAATGAACGTGGTGTTCTTCATACGTCCATAGGGGGTGGCCTGGAGCGTGCCCTTCATCGGCAGGAACTGGTACGTGGAGCCACCATCGTCGCGCTGGTACAGGCCCAGTAGCGTCAGTCGCGTGCGCTCGGCCATCTGGAAGGTGTAGCTGGGGGCGAGGAACCAGTGCTGCTGCTGGGTGTGCTTGATCTGGGTGTCGCCGTCGCGATACAGGCCTACCAGGCGCCCGAGGTGACGCTTGTCGTCCGATGCGATGCCCAGGTCGAACGCGCTGCTGTACTGGCCGTTGCCGTCCAACCCCACCTGCAGCACCTGCTGCTGGTCGGGCGTGGGGGTCTTGCTGACCTGGTTGACCATGCCCCCCGGAGCCACCTGACCATACATCACGGCCGACGGCCCCTTCAGCACCTCGACACGGTCCAAGTTCCAGCTGTCCACCATGGTCCGGTTCCACTGGCCACCCTGCGGCGCACGCATGCCGTCGACGGTGACGTTGTTGCTCCAGCTGCCGGCGTCGAAGCCGCGGATGCGGAAGTCATCGACGCGATTGTCGATGCCGCCGCTCTCCAGAACCACGCCGGCCACGTAGCGCATCGCCTCGTTGAGGTTCTGCACACCGCGGGCATCGAGCTCTTCGCGGGCAATGACTGAGACCGACTTGGCCATTTCCGCAACCGGCGTGTCGGTCTTGGTAGCGCCGGAGGTGTGTGTGGTTGTGCGATAGGCGTTGACGCGTACCGCATCGAGCGTGGTGGCGCTGCCATCGGGAACTTCTGGCGAGGGCGGTGCTTCAGCGTGACCGGCCAGCGGGAAGGCCAGCATGAGGGCAACGGACACGGACAACAGAGAGCGCCTCGGGGCGCGGGAAGTAGTGGCGATCTTGTTCATTTGGGGGCCTACGGTAGGAAGTGCGCCCTAGGCGGCAGCTGCGGCGGCGTTAATTTCGCGTTAAATAATACCAAATGCAAATCGTTCGCACTAGCAACCGCAGGCGCCTGCCCTGTCGGGAGCGCCCTCACCCTGTCCGAAGCATCGCCACCAGCAACCCCATCAGGGCACTCCCCGCCGCCAGACTCAGCCACACCTTCCCAACACTACGGGCACTGAAGACGCCCACAGCAACGGCAATGAACAGCACGAACCCCAGCAGTGAACTGGCCAGGACCGAAACGGCTGTCCTTACCCCCACCAGCACGGGCAACAACAACGCCAGTGACGCGGCAGTAGCGGCGGTGAACACGTAGCCGCCCAGCGAGGCGGCCAGCACGCGGCTCGCCACCTGCCAGCGATAGACCGCTTCCCGCCCGGCCGGAGGCTTGGCAGGGCGCGCCGCCTCCTGCGCCCGGGGCCAACGGCGCTGCAGCATCAGGGCCATCCTTGCCAGCATCAGCCCGAAGGCCAGTGCGACCAGCTCCACCCCAGCCTGCTGCCATGCGCCCCGCTGCAGGTACATCAGCAGCCCCTGCCCGGTGGTTGCCAGATTCACCAGCGGCAGCGCCAGGCACAGTGCTGCGGCCAGCCACAACTGCTCGATCCAGGCCAGGCGCGGTGGGCGCCACAGTGCGTGTAGCACCGAGGCCGCGCAGGTCAAAAGGAAAATGCGTATTTCCCACGCACTGCGACCGCTCATTTCCAATGGCAGCAACCGATTGCCATACAGGTAGACGATGCTTGCCAGCGCCACCCCAGCCAGCGATGCCACGTTGAAGGCTTCCACGCAGCGATAGATGCCTGCCGTGGCCGCGCCGAACTCATGCTCGCTGCGCTTGCGCCGCTTGATGGAGAACAGCAGCGTGCCGATGGCGATCATCACCGTGCCGAGCAGACCGCTGATGAAGTACAGCCACTTCATCGGCCAGCCGCCGAAATCGGCCTTGTGCAGTGCTTCGATGGTTTCGTGCACCTGTACGGCGCCAATGGCATGCGGATGTGCGCCATGCTGTTGCAGCAGCGTGCCGCTGGCAGCATCGAACGCCGCCCGGCTGGCCTCGGTCAGCAGATGCCTGTCTGTGCGCCCCTCGGGCTTGCGACCGATCACCTCCACCACGCTGTGCACGGTGCCGGGCGCCTGGATCACGATCAGTGCCGGCGGCTGCCCGCTGATGGCCTGCGCGCGTGCCAGCAGGTGCTGCAGGTCTGGCAGTTGCGCGGTGGATACCAGGATGCCTGGCGGAGCCGGCTGTGCAGGCGCCAGCTCGGCTTCATAGCGCGCATAGGCGTCATCGGCATCGCAATAGGCCGCGTGCACCGGCCACGGAAGATAGCTGCTGTAGAAGAAGGTCAGCCCGGTGTAGCCGATCATGAACAGGAACGGCAGGGTCAGCACGGCACTCAGGTTGTGCGCATCCAGCCAGCTGCGTTGTCCCTTGCCCGGGCGAAAGGTGAAGAAGTCCTTGAAGATGCGTTTATGCACCACCACGCCGGACACCAGTGCCAGCAGCATGCAGGCGGTGATCCAGCCCACCAGCCAGTAGCCGGCCATGCCGCCGTGCAGGGTGTAGTGGAAGGACATGAAGTGGCGCCCGCCTTCGGTTTCCCGAAGGCGAGGTGGAGGCCGTGGCATGCCGGTGCTGGCATCCACCCAGCGTTCGTGCGCGGTGCCGTCGCCACCCTCCCATGACAGCTCCAGTGGCCAGCCCGGCTGGGCAGGCCAACGGATCTGCCACGCCCGGGCATCGGCGGCGTTGGCGGCCAGCCAGTGCTGCGCACGTACCGCCTGCGTTCCCGTGTCCACCGCCGGCGAGGAGACCGGCACGGGGCCGGCCTCCATCCATTGCGTGATCGGCTCACGGAACACGCTGAGCGTGCCGGTCAGGAAAATCGCGCACAACAGCCAGCCACAGGTGAGGCCGCACCAGGTGTGCAGCCACGACATGCTCTGCCGGAAGCCCGCTTTCATGCCTGCCCCGTGGCGGGCAGGCCGTTGCCCCGCCGGTTGCGGAAGATCACAGCGAGCCGCGCAGCGTCAGCATCACATTGCGGGGTTCGCCAAAGAAGTTGCCGCGGCGGATCTGGCTGATCATCGCGTAGTAGCGGGTGTCGAACAGGTTGGCCAGGTTGACGCCTACGCTCCAGCGCGGATTGATCCGATAGCCGGCCCGCAGGTCCCACACGGCACGGCCCGCTGCGCCCATGCGCCAGTCCGGGTCGTCGTAGGCCGGATAGGAGTAGCTGCTCTGTGCCGATACACCACCGCCCACGGAGAACGCGTTCCACTTGCCCGGCAGCTGGTAGGACGTCGACAGGCGCAGCAGGTGGCGGGGCGTCTCCGCGCTGATGGTCGCGCCCTCATCGTCGCGGCTGGTGACGTGGGTATAGCCCGCCATCATCTGCCAGCCCGGCGCCAGTTCGCCGCTGGCTTCCAGCTCAAAGCCCTTGCTGCGCAGCTTGCCGCCATTGCGGTAGCAATCGGACGACGCCAGCGAGCCACGGCAGCTGCCCGGGTCGGACTCGTCCACCACGGCGTTGCCGGTCTTGCGGATGGAGAACACTGCGGCGGAGACATTCAGGCGGCCATCGTTCAACTCACCCTTCACGCCCAGCTCGTAGTTGGCGCCGATGGCCGGATCCAGCACCGAGCCGGACGCGGTGACGTACGAGCTCTGCGGCTGGAAGGTATCGGCGTAGCTGGCATAGACCGACCATTGCGGACCCAGGTCGTAGACAAGGCCGGCGTACGGGGTGAATTCGTGCTTCTGTTCGTAGTCGCGGCTCTTGGCGCCGGTGAAGCCATCGCTGGACTGGTACTTCACCCAGCTCAGCCGGCCACCCAGCGTGAGGTGCAGCGGTTCTGCCAGCTGCAGGCGCAGGTTGCTGTACACGCCGCTCTGCTGGGCGCGGGCGTTTTCTGACCAGTCCCACGCGGGCTGCAGCGGCTGCGCGATGGCGCTGTGGTCGGGTGCGTAGACATCAATCGGCACGTCGATGGCCAGGTCCGCCGAGCTCTGGCGGGTACGCTGGCGCGACCACATCGCGCCCAGCAGCAGCTGATGGCTGCGGCCGAAGGCGTCGAAACTGCCGGTGGTGTGCAGGTCGATGCCATCACTGCGCACGCGCGAGCGGTTGAAATAGATATCATAGAAGCGCGAACCGATGCCGCTGGCGCGGTCCACCCCGCCCAGCGGAACCGCGACACGCTGGTCCAGGTCCGACTCGGTGCGGTTCACCGACAGGCGTGCCTTCCAGCGTTCGTTGAAGCGGTGCTCCGCCTCTGCAAAGGCTTCGTCGACGGAGCCCTCCTGCCGGTTCCAGTCCTGGATGAGCGAGGTGGAACGCTTGATGTCCAGCGCCCCGCCATCGGCGTAGCGCGGCAGGCCGAACAGCCAGTAGCCGTCGGTGTCACTGGCCTGATGACGCAGGCCAAAGGTCAGCGTGGTATCCGTGCCCAGATCGGCATCGATCACCCCATAGGCCACCGGCGTCTTCGATGAGGTGCCCCGCTGGAAGTAGTCGCGGTCCTGATAGGCGGCGACCAGTCGGCCGCGCACGCTGCCGGTAGCATTGAGCGGGCCACCGCCATCCACCTCGACGCGGTAGTTGTCCCACGAGCCCACGGTTGCGGCCAGATCCAGATGAGCCTGGTCGCGCGGGCGCTTGCGCACCATGTTGATTGCTCCGCTGGGGTCGGCCGCACCCAGCATCATGCCACCGGCCCCGCGCAGCACTTCAACGCGCTCCAGCACCGCGGTGTCGATCGGCAGCCAACCCACGGGGGCATACACGATGCCGGCCACGCCATCGACCAGATAGTTGCTGTCGTCCACGGTAAAGCTGCGGATCGAGAACTTGTGGTTGCCGAAGTTGCGGGCGGTCTTGGTCACACCCGTGGTCTGCGCCAGGGCCTCGTCCAGCGTGGTGAGGTTGCGGTCGTCCAGCTGCTGGCGGGTGATCACGCTGACCGACTGCGGGGTCTGGCGGATGCTCTGTCCCAGCTTGCCCAGGCTCAGTTCACGTGCCGTGTAAGCGCCATCGCTTGGGGCATTGGCGGTCACGTTCACCGTCTGCAGGGTGGTCTGGGCATCCTTGCTGCGCGCAGGCGCTGCTGCTTCCTGCGCCAGGGTGAACACGCCCGGACGGGTGGCATTGACACGCACGCCACTGCCCTCCAGCAGGCGCGCCAGTGCTTCCTGCGGCGTGTAACTGCCGGTCAAGGCCGGAGCGCGACGGCCCGCCACCGCCGATTCGCTGAACAGCACCTGCTGCCGGGACTGCTCGGAAAAGCGGCGCAGTGCGGCATCCAGCGGTTGCGCCGGAATATTGAACTGCACGCGTGCAGCCGGCTGCGACTGTGCAATGGCCGGCGCTGCCAGCGCGCTGGAAATGCACAGTGCCAGCAACGGCAGCCGCTTGGCGTGTACCCCCGTAGAGAACGCGCGAGCAACAAGTGCGCGCTTGATCTTCATGTACCCCATTACCGCTCCATCATGCTTGGCCGCTACTGGCCTCACTGGGGTAAACGGAAAATGGCGGTGGGGTGGGAACCCGCGCCGGAAGAAATTTTCGTTCCGGCGTCAGCGGGTCACAGGCCGTTCGTCGATGCGGTAGCCGCCCTGGGCATTGCGGGTCACCTGCACCGGCAACAGATCCGGCAGTGCTTCCAGGAAGGTGGCCGGGGCATCGGTGGCTGCGTAGCCGGAGACCGGCAGGAACTTCAGCCCTGGCTGGCCCAACGTGACGGGATGGCCCAGATACTGCCCGACCTCCTGCGCCACTTCCTCCAGCGGGGTGCGCCGGAACACCAGGCGTCCATTGCGCCAACCGCCAATGCTGTCTGCGCTTGCGGCGATGGGGCGATAAGCAGCGGTGAGCGTGGTAACGGCCAAGCCCTGTTCGGCGCGCAGGCTGACCGGCGAGGCACCTTCGGCGCGATCCGGCTGTACTCGCACGTGCCCATGCAGCACCTTGACCACGACTTCGCCCGGCCCATTGCGCACATTGAAGGCCGTGCCGACCACCGTCACCCGGCTGCGCTGGGCATCAACGGTGAAGGGCCGGTCGGCCGCCGGGGCGACCTCGAAGAACGCCTCGCCCTGGCTGAGCACCACTTCACGGCGGGATCGATAGAAATGCACGGCCAGCGTGCTGCGTGCATTGAGCGAAATCCGTGAGCCGTCCGGCAATTGAAGATCACGTATCTCGCCCGCGCCGGTGGCCACGTCCTGTACGTAGCTGGGCGCGGTGTACCAACCGTAGCCGACGTACCCCAAGGCCAGCATTGCCACGGCGGCAGCCGCCGCAATGCGGGGCAGGCGCCACGAGCGAGTGTGCCGCACCGCCCTGCCCCGCCGTTGAACGGCAGGCGCAGGTACTGCTGGGGTGATCACCGCATGCGCGTCCGAGGCCAGTACGGGGCGCGGAAGCTGGCCCAGGTCGTGCCAGGTTCTGGTCACATCGGCGAACGCCTGTCGATGTGCTTCGCTCCCGGCCAGCCAGTGCTGCAGGGCCGCCTCGTCCTTCGGTTGCCAGTCCGCATCCTGCCGCCGTACCAGCCACGCGGCCGCCGCCTCATGCAGGGCAAACGGGTCGGAACCTGCGGCAGAAGGGAGATCGGTCATCGGCAGGGAAAATCAGCATCGATGGCAGGCGCCAACGCCTCGCCCGCCTTGGTCGGACGATGCAGTTCCTGCATCTGTGCCAGAGACGCATAGCGTACCCGCACTTCGCAGTAGGCAACCGCTCGCGACAGGTGCTTGACCACCATGCGGCGGGAGATCTGCATGCGAGCGGCCACGTCCTCCTGGGTCAGGCCATCGAAGCGGCAGAGCACGAAGGCCTCGCGTTGACGTTCCGGCAGCTCGGCCAGCGCTTCTCGCAGGCGCTCCAGGCGCTGCCGCTGGGCGCTGAGCTGCAACGGGCACTGTGATTCATCGCTGGTGATGGCCTGGCCCGCATCCTCGGCATCTGCCAGTGGCAGGGTCTGGAGACGGCGGCCTGCGGTGTGCTCACGATACTCATCGGCCACGGTGTTCATCACCGTTCGCCGGAAATAGGCGCCTTGCTGGTCGCACGAGGCCAGTGCAGGGTTTGCCGCCAGCCATTTGACTGCACCGTCGTGCAGGGCGTCCTCCCCGTCCGCACCTCTGACACGCGCAAGGCTGCGCAGAATGGGCCCGCGCCAGCGGGCATAGGCTTTCGCAAGGAGGTTCCCGCCCATTGGCGAGGCGTCTTCCGGAATGCCCGCCTCCGTGGACGAGGCCCGATCCGCGTTGCTGCCCGTGCCCCGGCCTAGCGTGGACACATCACCCTCAGGGCAAATGCCAGCGGTCTGCACAGGTGGGGCGGGGAATTCACGTTGGGAGCCGGGGTTCTGGCCGCCATAGGCGGCGGAAGGGGTGGGATGCCGCAAGTGTAGTGAGAGTCATTTGCAATTGGAACTCCCCTGGCCCGCTCTTGCCGTGATGAGAAAGCGAATCCAGGTCGTGCGGAGATCAACCCGTCCAGCGCACGCGGATATCCGTTACCGCCCGTTACGAAACGTACTGTCCAGTCGCTGGGATTCAGCCCACCGCGCTGAGTGCGCGGACCGAACACGCGCCATCGCCTGCGCGAAGCAATTGTTCCTCCAACGCTTCGATCGCAGGCGTCCGCACGGCTGCACTGCGCATCAGCCGGAAGCTCGCTGCGGGGAGCACAGGAAGGCCCAGTCCACTGCCCGCAATCATCAGGCCATCCTGGATGTCATCCTGAAGAGCGACAGTGATGGCGAGCCCGGACTTTGCAGCCGATCGCAGGCCCTGCTGGTTCGCCGAGGTAAAGGTGACGCGCCATTCCAGGCCGGCTTCAACAAGTGCTCCGATGCACACGTCGCGGTGCATGCACGGGCTGGGCGCGAGTGCGAGTGGCAGCGTCTTTTCCGGTTCGTGCTCAAATCCCGAACCGATGGCCCAGACGAAACGTGTCCGCCTCAGAACCGGCCACTCAACGTCCTCCCGCAGGAACAGGTTCACCGCCAGATCAAGTGTTCCCGCCTGTATCTGTTCGCCCAGTGCCCCATAGGACTCCACGGCTACATCCAGCCGCACCGCGGGGAACCTGCGGGAGAAGCGCGACAGCATTGCCGTCAGCCGGTCGCCGGCATAGGTCTCCGGCACACCCAGTCGCACTGCCCCGGTAACAGGAGCCCTCTGGAACCGGCGAACCAGCAGGCTCTGGGCAGCAAGAATCTGCTCGGCATGTCGCAGGAAGTCTTCGCCGTCTTCGGTGAGTGTCACGCTTCTCGTGGTCCGTTTCAGCAAGGCGCTGCCCGCCTGCTCTTCCAGCTTCCGGATCTGGTGGCTGATGGCGGACTGGCTGAGGTTCATGCGCTCACCCGCCTTGGTGAAGCCGCCGGTCTCTACGACGGCGACAAAGGCGCGCAGCAGGTCGGGGTCAAAGAACACCGGGGCAATCCATGATGAAGATTGATCAATTCTATTAAATCAAATCATTTTTATCATCATGGAAGTCCCTCCAAGATGGCCGCTCACTTGAAACGCGCAGCTGCAGTCGACCCGGCAGTGCGCCAGATCCCGGACCTGCCTGAGGAGACCCATGACTTCCCTTTCACCTGCCGCTCGAGACCGCCTGACGCTTTCTGCGGCGTGCTTGGCTTCCCTGATGTTCGGGCTGGAAATCTCCAGCGTGCCGGTCATCCTGCCGATTCTGGAGACAGAGCTTGGCAGCAGCTTCAGCGGCCTGCAGTGGATCATGAATGCCTACACCCTCGCCTGCACGACGGTGCTGATGGCGGCTGGCGCACTGGCGGATCGGTACGGGCGCAAGCGCATCTTCGTGATCAGCCTGTTGCTGTTCGGCATCACATCCCTGGCCTGCGGCCTTGCTCGAAGCGGAACGGCGTTGATCGTGGCTCGATCGCTGCAGGGTGCGGCGGGAGGCGCAATGCTGGTCTGCGTGTTTACAGTGCTTTCCCATCAGTTCAGTGACTCCGCACAGCGCGCCAAGGCCTTTGGCATCTGGGGCGTGGTCTTTGGCATAGGGCTGGGTTTCGGGCCGGTCATTGGTGCTGGCGTTGTTGTCATCAGCAGCTGGAGCTGGGTGTTCCTCGTGCATGCGCCCCTGGCAGTGGGCGCGACGGCTCTCGCCGTTCTGGGCATCCGGGAATCGCGGGCGCCAAGCCAGCGGAAACTGGACCGTGCAGGAATCGTCTCGCTGTCAGTGGCCGTCTTTTCCTTCACCTGGTACATCACCCAGGGCATTCCTGCAGGCCTTGCAAGCGCCTCTTCCATGGCGGCCGCTCTGGTTGCCGTCATCAGCCTGGCGGTATTCATCGCGGTCGAGCGCAGGGTGCCGGACCCGATGTTCGATTTTTCCATCTTCGGCAACCGGCGCTTCTCGGGCGCATTGCTGGGCTCGATGGGCATGAACTTCAGCTTCTGGCCACTGATGGTGTACCTGCCACTGTTCTTCCAGCACGGACTTGGCTACTCAAGCATCGCGACCGGCCTGTCTGTCCTGGCATACACATTGCCGTCGCTGCTGCTGCCGCCTTACGGCGAGCGTCTCGCTGTGCGCTTCGGGCCTGAGCGCGTGATCCCCGCTGGGATGTTTGCCATGGGCGGCGGGATGCTCATGATGGCGATCGGTGCAGGCGCGGAAAACGCGAGCTGGTTGACCCTGCTGCCAGGCTGCATTCTTGCAGGCTCGGGCCTGGGCGTGATCAATACGCCCGTCACCAACACGACGACCAGTTCCGTGCCCAGCGATCGCGCCGGCATGGCATCCGGCATGGACACCAGCGCCAGATTCATCAGCCTGGCCATCAACATCGCGGTGGTGGGGTTGATTCTGGTGAAAGGTACCTACTACGCACTTGAAACGAACCTGCCCGGCGGTGACCCTTCGCATCTGCGGTCGCTTGCGGAGGGATTGTCCGCAGGTACTGCGCACCTGGATGAGCTGGCGGCCACTGGCCAGGCAGTGTCCCTTGACGTAGCCCATCAGTCGCTGCTTTTCGGCTACCGACTGGCCATGGTTTACGCGGGCGCTTGTGCCTGTGCCCTGGCCGTTGTCAGTGCGCTTACGTTCCGGGGCGGTCGAAGTTCGCTGGCATCGTGCGCCAACGAATCGAACGGGCAGTGAGGGGGGGGTATTAATGTGACGTGTCACGCCGCCGCGAATTCAGCCTGCGGTCTCCAGGCCCTTAGCCGCCGCATCCAGTCGCAGCGAAGCCAGATAGCGGCAGTACTTGCCGATGAAGAGGCCAGTGAATCCGCCTGCCAGCAGCAGGTAGGCGGCACTGAAGCCGGCGTTGGCGGTCAGCGACGGCGACACCGCAAATGCGACTTCGAAGCCGTACTTCACCAGGAAGGTGATCAGCAGCAGCGGCAGCAGGCTGAAGTCCGCGTTGCGCCAGAGCTTTCCGGTAGCGCCCTCCAGGGTCAGCTTCACGTGGCCCAGCAGCAGCCATCCCAGTGCCGCCCCGGTGCCGATGCCGACCAACCACTCGCCCCAGGCGGTCAGCGAGGCGCCGAAGCGATGACTGATCGACCACGCGCCCCACACGGCGAACAGGACGGGCACGATCGCCAGCTTCTGCAACGAAGTCTCACCCGGTTTCATGGCGGCGATGCCACGCGTGACCAGGAACGCCAGGAGCAGCCAGACCCAGATCGGCGTCTGCGAGGTGAGTTGCTGGAGCATGTTCATGAGCGGTCGCCTTGGTGGTTGGTGGCGAGGTGCCCTCGCCTTGGCGCCCACTATTCGCTTCCGCCCGGGTTGCAGCCAGTGACAGCTGTCAGTCTTCGGGTGTTACTGGGCGGTAATCGGGCGCACTCAGGACGCTCTCGATCCAACCCACATAGCGCGATACCCGAACGTTGTGCACCACCTGCCCGTAGAAGCCGGCCTCAAGGGCATGCTCGGGAACGGCGGTGATCCAGGAGCCCAGCCCCACCAGCTGCCAGACGCCGTGATCCTTGATCACCAATGGGCCGCCGCTGTCCCCGTTACCGAGCACGCCTTCCAGTGGGAGGCCCTGTGGCGGGGCATCGAACCGATACCAGAGATAGCGATCATTGCCGCCGGTAATGGCGTTGTATGCCCGCCGCAGCGTGGTGCGATGCGGCCCGCCCGGCACCAGTCCAACCGTACCATTGCCAGTGGCGCCCTTCCCGATCAAGGCGGCGATCTGCGTGACCTCGGCGCTGCCGCGATACAGCGCCACGGGCTGCACATCGTTCACGGGCGCTGCGAGCCGGATCAGTGCAATGTCATCTGATCCGGCCAAAAACGCGTGGATCTTCGCCGGGCTTCCCGTTGCCATAGCCTCCTTGCCCAATGCGTCGGGCATTCTCCTGTAGCCGGGGTGCACGAACACGCGCCCCACGCCGTAGTCCCTGCCGTTGATGGCGATGGTCAGCCCCATCCCTTCCATCGGTGCGGCATGCGCTGCCGTCAGCACCCACTGTGGGGCGATCAGAACGCCCTGCCCTTCACCCGGCATGTCGGCCAGGGCGGGAAATTCTGATCCCTCGATCCGGTAGCGGGCATCGTCCACGTCGTGGCGGATGACCACGGCCCCGGCAGCGAACGGCAGCGCGGCAAGCGCGAGGAACAGCCAGCGGATCATGGGTGCCTTAATCCTTGCGGTCAGTCGCTGCAGCCTAGCCGAACACCTCCCGCGAAGGGAAAACGTCCGACCAACCTCACGTGTTCGACGACGAATGCCGCAGAACCGGCCACGAAACCGGGGCGGCCACGGGCCGTTAACAGCCTGCCTCTATGCTGGGACCTCATTGCAGACCCACGAGGTATGACCATGACCAAGCTGCACACCCTGATGTTGACCGGCTGCCTGTTGGCACTGAGCCCCCTGGCCTCCGCCGAGACCGTGAACCTGACCAACAGCGCCGACGGTGCCAATCGCGATGCGGGCATCGCGACGGTCAAGAAGAAGCTGCAGGACGCGTGCACCGACCGCAAGGGCTCGCCCGATGCGGCTTCGTTCGAGGTGGTCTTCGAGAAGACCAGCGAGAACCCAAACGTACCCAAGCCGTACTACGTGGACGGCAAGATGAAGTGCGAACTGCCGGGCTGAAGGGCCCAGCCACGCGATCATCGATAGAGCATCAAACGCTGGCGGCCGACGTGCGCCGCCGGTACCGCTCCATCCAGTCCAGTGATGGGGCAATGCCGCCGAACGGGAAGAAGTGCGGGCTGACCGGGCCATGGGCGTCCGTCAGCCCACTCAGCAGGCGATCCATGAACACCTCCGGCCCTGCCGTTCCCAGCAGCCGGCCGATCGAGATGCCGTACCGCGCCAGCATCGATGCACTGGCACCCACGCCGCACATCGCGGCGTAGCGCGCCAGCCGCGCAATGCTGGCCGGGCCCGGCACGCCCACCAGTACCGGAACCGTGATGCCACGGGCGCGCAGCGCATCCAGCCAGGCCAGCACGATATCGGCATCGAAGGCGAACTGGGTGATGATCAGCGGTGCCATGCCTCTCGCCTCGATGGCCTGGCATTTGCGTTCCAACACGTGCCACCGGTCCTCGGCGGTCATCACCGGATGGCCTTCCGGATGCCCGCCGATGGCCACAACCTTGATGCCGTAACGCTCAAGAAGGCCGGTCTCGATGATCGAGGTACTGTCGGCAAACGGCCCTGCGGGCGCGGAAAGATCACCGGCGATCAGCAGGCACGTCTCGACCCCCGCTTCGCTGGCGGCGCGTTCCAGGAACCGCGCAAGCGCCGCACGCGACCCGATGCGGCGGGCAGAGAGATGCGGCATCGGCTCGAAGCCGAGTTCGCGCACCGTGCGCGCGGCCGCCAGCCGGGCGTCGTCGTCCTCGCTCGCCAGGTAAGGGATCGAGATCGTCGTTCCGGGGGCGATGCGGGCCGCTTCGGCGCGCAGTGCCGGCATGGCCTTGGCGCTCACTTCCAGAGAAAACGCGTCGATGAAGGCGTCCGCCCGCTGCGATCCAGGTGCGGGCATCAACGGGCTCCGCCTGCATTGCCGGCGATCGGCGTGCTGTTCCGCGCCAGCTCGACGAAGGCCTGCAGATAGTCGATACCCGTATCCGCCTCGCGCGCGCCCAGGTAGATCTGCTTGGGAATGCCCTTCGCCCCCAGGCGCACCGGCACCACGTCCATGCGCGCGGCATACTCCTCCACCAGCCAGCGCGGCATCGCGGCCACACCACGGCCGCTGGCCACCATCTGCATCATGATGTCGGTGGTTTCGATGGTCTTGTGGCGCCGCGGCGTGATGCCGGCCGGCAGCAGGAACTGGTTGTAGATATCCAGGCGCTCGAACGGTACCGGGTAGCTGATCAGCACTTCCTGGCCGAGCTGGCGCGGCTTTACGTGGTCCACCTTGGCCAGTGCATGGCCCTTGGCCACCACCAGCACCTGCTCGTAGTCAAAGACGGGCACGAACTTCAGACCCGGCTTCAGCAGCGGATCGGGCGTGACCAGCAGGTCGATCTCGTAGCCGAACAGCGCGCCGATGCCACCGAACTGGAACTTCTGCTTGACGTCCACATCCACGTCCGGCCAGGCGGCCAGGTACGGCGAGACGATCTTCAGCAGCCACTGGTAGCAGGGATGGCATTCCATGCCGATGCGCAGTGCGCCGCGCTCGCCCTGTGCGAACTGGCCCAGCCGCTCTTCGGCCAGGTCCAGCTGCGGCAGCACGCGGTTGGCCACCGCCAGCAGGTACTGCCCGGCCTGGGTCAGGCGCAGGCTGCGGCCTTCGCGCAACCAGACATCGGTGCCGAGCTGCTGCTCCAGCTTCTTCATGCTGTGGCTCAGGGCTGACTGGGTCAGGTTGAGTACGCCGGCGGCAGCGGTCAGCGAGCCCTGCTGCTCGACCTGCTGCACGATGCTGAGGTGGATCCGTTCCAGCATGACGATGAATCCCGCTCATGGATTGGTGAAGTAATACCATTTTACGTCATGGAAGGGCATGACTAGGATCGGGTCATGCCTTCGGTTGCCTGCCAGCCCGGTCACCTCGCCGGCCTGCAGGACTGCGCCCCCGCAGATTGCCCGAAGGAGCCCCTCCCCTGCTGAAAGCGAACAGATGACCCGCCCCCTCCGTATCGTCGCCGTTTCAGGCGGACTGCAGCGCCCCTCCAGGGCTGCAACCCTGGCCGAGTACCTGCTGGACCTGATCGGCGAGGACGTTCCCTGCGAGCCGCACCTGATCGAGCTGGGCGAACTGGCGCCGCAGCTGGCCGGTGCGCTGTGGCGCTCGCAGCTGCCCGAGGCTGTGGAGCGGCAGCTGGTGGCCGTTGAACAGGCAGACGTACTGGTGGTGGCCACGCCGGTCTACCGCGGTTCGTATACCGGCCTGTTCAAGCACTTCTTCGACTTCATCCACCAGGACGCACTGGTCGACACCCCCATCCTGCTGGCCGCCACCGGCGGCAGCGAGCGCCACGCACTGGTGATCGACCATCAGCTGCGGCCGCTCTTCAGCTTCTTCCAGGCGCGCACCCTGCCCCTGGGCGTGTACGCCACCGACCGCGATTTCGCCGAGGGCCGCGTGCACAACGAGGCCCTGATCCAGCGCGCACGGCTGGCGGTGCAGCGGGCGATGCCCCTGCTTGCCCTGTCCCATCGCGCAGTGCCTGCCACTGCCGAGACCGCTGCAGTCCTTTGAATGCCGAATGCCAGCGACCCGCATTCGGATGTCACCCCCGCAACCCGGAACGCCGCCCATGACGACCGAGAACTTCACCTTCAGCATCACGCGCATCCCTTTCAACGAGGACTACCAGCCCGCTGACGGCACGCGCATCACCACCAACTTCGCCAACCTGGCTCGCGGCGAGTCCCGCCAGGAGAACCTGCGCAACACGATCAGCATGATCAACAACCGCTTCAACGACCTGGCGCATTGGGACAACCCCAGCGCGGACCGCTACGCCGTTGAGCTGGACATCATCTCGGTGGAGATGCACATCGATGGCGATGAGGGCAGCGATCCGTTCCCGCTGATCGAGGTGCTGCGTCCGACCATTGTCGACACGCGTACCGGCGCTCGCACCGAGGGCATCGTCGGCAACAACTTCTCGTCCTATGTGCGTGACTACGATTTCAGCGTGGTACTGCCGGCCAGCAACGAGGGCAAGGCCACCTTCGGCATTCCGGAGGGCTTCGGTGATCTTCACGGCAAGCTGTTCCAGCACTTCCTGGAATCGGAGGCCTACCGCGCCAATTTCAGCAAGGGGCCGGTAATCTGCATCAGCGTCTCCAGCAGCAAGACCTACCATCGTACCGAGAACCACCATCCCATCCTGGGCGTGGAGTATCGCCAGGGCGAGTTCTCCCCCACCGACCAGTACTTCGACAAGATGGGCCTGCAGGTGCGCTATTTCATGCCGCCGGGCAGCGTCGCGCCGCTGGCGTTCTACTTCCAGGGCGACCTGCTGGGCGACTACTCGAACCTGGAACTGATCGGCACCATCAGCACGATGGAGGCATTCCAGAAGATCTACCGGCCGGAGATCTACAACGCCAATTCCGTGGCCGGCAAGGTCTATCAGCCCAGCCTGAAGCACCAGGACTACTCCTCCACCCGCATCGTCTACGACCGCGAAGAGCGCAGCCAGCTGGCGGTCAAGCAGGGCAAATTCACCGAAGAGCACTTCATCAAGCCGTACCGCGCCGTGCTTGAGCAGTGGGCTGCCCGCTGATTTACCGATTCTCCATTCGCCCCAGGACACAGAACGCAATGTCGACGAAGAAACTGCTCCCTACCTCCACCGCCGGCAGCCTGCCCAAGCCCTCCTGGCTGGCAGAGCCCGAAAAGCTCTGGTCGCCCTGGAAGCTGCAGGATGAAGGACTGACCGAAGGCAAGCAGGATGCCCTGCGCCTGTCCCTGCAGGAACAGCAGCACGCCGGCATCGATATCGTCAGCGACGGTGAGCAGACCCGGCAGCACTTCGTCACCACCTTCATCGAGCACCTCAGCGGCGTCGATTTCGAGAAGCGCGAAACCGTGCGCATCCGCAACCGCTACGACGCCAGCGTACCGACCGTGGTCGGCGCCGTGAGCCGCCCCAAGCCGGTGTTCGTGGAGGATGCGAAATTCCTGCGCCGGCAGACCACGCAACCGATCAAGTGGGCCCTGCCCGGCCCAATGACCATGATCGACACCCTGTACGACGCGCACTACAAGAGCCGCGAGAAGCTGGCCTGGGAATTCGCGAAGATCCTCAACGAGGAAGCGAAGGAGCTGGAAGCCGCTGGCGTCGACATCATCCAGTTCGATGAGCCGGCCTTCAACGTGTTCTTCGACGAAGTGAACGACTGGGGCGTGGCCGCACTGGAGCGCGCGATCGAAGGGCTGAAGTGCGAGACTGCCGTGCACATCTGCTACGGCTACGGCATCAAGGCCAACACCGACTGGAAGCAGACGCTGGGCTCGGAATGGCGCCAGTATGAAGAGTCGTTCCCGAAGCTGCAGACCTCCAACCTCGACATCATCTCGCTGGAATGCCACAACTCGCACGTGCCGATCGATCTGATCGAGCTGGTGCGCGGCAAGAAGGTGATGGTGGGCGCCATCGACGTGGCTTCCAGCACGGTGGAGACGGCTGAGGAAGTGGCCAACACCCTGCGCAAGGCGCTGCAGTTCGTGGATGCCGACAAGCTCTACCCGAGCACCAACTGCGGCATGGCGCCGCTGGCCCGTGACGTGGCACGGGGCAAGCTGCGTGCGCTCAGCGAAGGGGCCAGGATGGTGCGTGAGGAGCTCTCGGCGTAGTCGCTGAAAGAGATCAGCGTCCGGACCTCTATGCGGGGTCCGGACGCATCGGCACTCAGCGCTTGCGCGCGCGTCGCTCGGGGCACTCCTTCGGATCGAACAGATCGTAGGTCTGCTTGATGGCCAGATTGCGGATCGCCCTGCGGTTTCCCTGCGCTGCAGCCTCACAGGTCCAGTAGATATCCTCATCCTGGTCCTTGGGCACCCCACGCCCGATGGAGTACAGGTATCCCAGCTCGGCCTGTGCAGGCGCGTAGCCCGCCATTGCCGCCTTGCGATACAGGTCGGCGGATCGGGCCTCATCCTTCTCTACGCTGATACCCTTGGCATACATCAGGGCGAGCCTGGTCTGCGCCTCCACATCACCGCCATCGGCAGCCGCTGTGAATGCTTCAAGCGGGCCAAACGCGCCGGGCGTGTCCATCTCGGCACACCACACCTCGTTCTCCTTGCGATTCAGGCACAGCTCCAGACGGGCCTCCTTGACTCCCGCTAGGCCGAGCTCCTGCACGGCTGCCCTGGCATACCACTGCATGGCCTGGGCCTCGTCTTTCGTGAGGCCGGCGCGTCCCTTCTGATAGAGATTGGCAAGGCTGTACTGCCCGGCTGGCGAGCCGAGCTCAGCGGCTCGGCGGAGCCACAGGACAGCCTGGGCATCATCCTGCTGCGGGCCCAGGCCCTGCAGGTACATGATCCCGAGATCGGACTGTGCGTCCGCATTGCCCTGATCGGCAGCCTTGCGTACCCAGTGCAGGGCCTGAGCGGGATCCTTCGGCACGCCATTGCCTCGCAGATACAGCACACCCAGCATGGACTGTGCCGGCGCATAGCCCTGATCGGCCGCCTTGCGGTACCAGTCCGCTGCCTTCGCTGCGTCCCTGTCGACGCCTGCGCCGCGCAGATACCTGTCTCCAAGTTCATTCTGGGCTTCCGCGTTGCCGGCCTTCGCCGCAGCCATCACGCGATCCCGCTCGGCCGCGTTGTCATTGCCAAGTGCCGGCGTGCTGCAGGCCAGGGCAGCCAGCCCCGCACAGAGTGCAACGCGCCGCAGGGCGCCAATCCATTCTTCCGTGAACGTCTGCATTCTTGATCAACTCCAGATGGATGCCGCAGGTAGACCCGGCAGGTGCCTCGATCAGCAAGTGATCGAGGCTGGGGGCGGCATTATAGGTGCGCGCAGGACCACGTGGCCGAGGTTCTATCTGGGTAGCGGGCGTGCCTGCTCCTGCGCTCGCGACATCGCAGGGGTCCGTCTCAGCGCCAGCGCCTCCTTGATCCGGCCCATCTCACGCGACCCGGCCTCGGCCAGGCGGCGGGCCTGCTGCCGCTGCTCCCGCGTGAGCGCGGAAGGTGGTGGAGTACCGGCATCCAGCAGCCGCGCCACCGCATCGCGCAGCCGCAACTGCGGGCAGAGCCGGGCGGCGCACCAGCGTTCGGCGTAGCGCTTGGCCTGCCGCGCATTCGCGGCAGCCACCACCTTGGTCTGTGACATTTTCCGCGCGTCGAGGAACAGGCGGACACCGAGCACGGCATGCGGCACGACGTTGGCCACGCAGCGACCGTTCCACCACAGGTCCCAGCGGTCACCGCTCTGCACCCAGCCGGAGGGCCGGCGGGTCGTCATGAAATCGGGAGGGCTGGAGGGCGAATGCATGGCCGGAAGAATACGGTCGGCCGTCGCATGGACTGAGATTGCGGAGTGGCGCTGGCAACCTCACAACGCTTCTGCCGCAGCGAAGCCCTCTTTACCACTCTGGGCCGAGCAGTTTCTCCACCTCGGTTTCGAGCCTCTTGGCGGCTTCCTCCTGCGAGGCTACCTTGATGCACAGCCCGGACTGGGCAGGCCCGGGGGACAGCCGGTAACGGTTGATGGTGCCGCCGCCGTCGCCATCCAGTTCCACCCGGGCCACCAGGGTTCGGCCATTGGCGTTGAAGGTCCAGTCCTGGTATTCGAACATCGTTGAGTCCACCGCAACGCCTTGAATGGCTCCCACCTTATGCGGGGTGGTGGTGAAGAACGCCCGAAGAAAACGTTCGCGGAGCGTGCGTGCCAGCGGCACGCGGCACGCGGCAAGCAGACGAGCATGGACTGGGCTCCACAGCTCGGGCGCGGCTCACGGAGTATGATGCCGCCTTCCCCGAACTGCCGTGATTGCAGCGGGCGCGCTCCTGCGAGGTACGCGTCGGCGCCGCTGAGACACCCCGCCCGATGCTCGTTTCCTACTCCTCTTTCCTCATCTGGGCGGCCGTGGCCGTTGCCACCGTAGGCCTGCTGTTCCGGCCATTCCGCATTCCGGAGTACGTGTGGGCACTGGGGGCTGCCCTTCTGCTTCCGCTGCTGGGAGCGATGTCGGTCGGCACGACCTTGCACGCGGTGGCCGAGGGCCGCGATGTCTATCTGTTCCTGGTCGGCATGATGGTGCTGGCCGAGCTGGCCCGGCGCGAGGGCCTGTTCGACTGGCTGGCGTTGTACGCGGTCCGCCATGCGGGTGGCTCGGGACGACGCCTGTTCGACCTGGTGTTCCTGGTCGGCACGCTGGTCACCGTGTTCCTTTCCAACGATGCCACGGCGGTGGTGCTGACCCCGGCGGTCTACGCCGCCTGCAAGGCCGCCCGTGCCAACCCCCTGCCCTATCTGTTCGTCTGCGCCTTCATCGCCAATGCGGCCAGCTTCGTGCTGCCCATTTCCAACCCGGCTAACCTGGTGGTGTACGGCCAGCACATGCCACCCTTGATGCAGTGGCTGGCACAGTTCGCGATGCCGTCACTGGCCGCGATCGGTGCCACCTATCTGGTGCTGCGCTGGGTACATCGGCGCGAGATCGCGCAGCCGCTGGTGGCGGCGCCGGAGCATCGCCCGCTGACCGAAGCCGGGCGTCTGAGCGCGCTGGGCGTGCTGTTCACCGGCACCGTGCTGCTGGTGACGTCCGCACTGAATGGCCCGCTCGGCCTGGCCACGTTCTGCGCAGGCACGCTGAGCGTGGCAGTGGTGGCGATGCGCCAGCGGCGCAGTCCGTTGCCACTGCTGCGCCATGTGTCATGGGGCGTACTGCCGCTGGTGGCCGGCCTGTTCGTGTTGGTGGAAGCAGTGGCCCAGACCGGCGCCATCCAGTCAGCAGCCAGCGCGCTGCAGGCCGTTGCGCAGACTTCCCCGCACCAGGCCAGCTGGCTGGCCGGTGGCGCGGCCGCGCTGCTGAGCAACGTGGCCAACAATCTGCCGGTCGGCCTCGCCGCAGGCTCGCTGGGCCAGATGGCCGATCTGCCGGCACAGACCCGCGCCGCATTGCTGGTCGGCGTGGACCTGGGCCCCAACCTGTCGGTGACCGGCTCATTGGCCACGATGCTGTGGCTGGTGGCGCTGCGCCGCGAGGGCGAGCATGTCAGCGCGCTCGACTTCCTGCGCGTCGGTGCGCTGGTGATGCCGCCTGCGCTGATCGGGGCGCTGTTGCTGCTCTAGTCGGGCGCTGCCGGGCGCCACCCGGACTATGGGGTCTCGCTTGCAGCAATCTTCCCGACCAGGGCATCGATCGCCGCTTCCATGGCATGCGCGGTCTGGTCGCCACTCTGGTTGGTGATCACGAAGATGCCCAGATCGTGCTCGGGCATGATGTAGATGTAGCACTGTGAGCGCGGTACGCCACCGTGGTGGGCATAGTAGACGCCCTTCTGGCGATCGCCGGCGACGATGTTCCAGAAGTAGCCGATGCTGAACTCGTCGTCGAATCTGGCCAGGGCGCGATGCGATTCCTTTACCACCGGCCCATTGGCCAGTTGGAACTGAAGGTACTTCACCATGTCCGGGACGGTTGCTTTGACGTTTCCGGAAGCGCCCCATGGCAACTGCGGCATCGGCGTGGTCGGTACGGGGTTGTCGCTGTGATAGCCGGCCGCCAACCGCGGCGCTTCGGCATCATCCAGCCTGATCCGGAGGCCGGTCATCGCCGCGGAGTCGCTGAAGAAGCCACGCAGCAGTGATGCGTAGTCGGTCTTGTAGGCCACCTCCAGAACATGCGCCGCCAGCTCGGTCCCTGCGCTGGAGTAGGCGTATTCCTTGCCTGGCATCCGCGGGATCTGCACGGCGTGCAGGTCCCGGAGGAAATCCGTCTTGCCGTAGTGCGCGTAGAGCGCATTGAGTTCGCCCGGCGTGCGGTGATCGGTAAAGTCCTCCAGTACCGTGTTCGCGCGCTCCGGCAGCATGTTCGGCAGGCCACTGGTGTGCGACAGCAGGTGGCGGACGCGGATGGGTTGGCCCTGGTACTGCAGGTTGGGATAGTCGCCCTGCAGGTACGTGCGAACGTCATCCTCCAGGCCCACCCTGCCTTCCAGCACCGCATTGGCCATCAAGGTGCCGGCCAGCGTCTTGCTCAGTGAGCCGATCTCATAGAGCGTGGCATCGGTCGGCGCGCCGGCTGTACCGGCCACCATGTCGCCGCGATGGCGGATGAAGGTCCTGCCCCGGTACATCACGCCAATGGAGGCCGAGTGCAGCAAGGGCTGCTCGATCAGGGTCTGCGCAACCTCGTCGATCTCTGCCCCCGGTTCCTTCGATGGCGCCTTCCCGCCCGTGCATCCGGCACCAAGGAGTACGACGGACACGACGAAGGCATGAAACCAACGTCTGTTTCGAACGGTCATCGAAGTGGCTTCCATGCGTTGGCGCTTGAAGGGCGATCAGGAAAGAGCGCTCACGATAGCCGATTGTGGAGACGAAAACGCTGGCTGCGGAGCGCCTCCTGGCCCTAAGCATCGCCCCCGAGATCAATCACCCGGTCAGTCGGGCTCACGATGCCTCGCCGATGGGTGATGGCCACCACGGTTACATCATTCGCCAGTGCGCGGATGTGGTCCATGATCTCGCGTTCAGTGGCTTCATCCAGGGCAGAGCTTGCCTCGTCCAGGAACAGGATCGCCGGCTCGCCATACAGTGCACGGGCAATCGCGATGCGTTGGCGTTCACCGCCAGACAACTTCAGGCCGCGCTCGCCCACCGTGGTTTCCAGCCCCTCGGGCAGCGCCTCGATCAACGGCAGGATCGCAGCCTTGCGTGCGGCACGCTGCAGCCGATCATCATCGCGTGCGCGCCCCAACAGGATGTTGTCGGCCAGGCTTTCGTTGAGCAGGATGACATCCTGCGGAACCACCGCGACAGCGGCATGCCAGGCCGCACGGTCGATCCGGGACAGGTCAAGGCCATCGACCAGGATCCGGCCACGCTGGGGATCGATCGATTTCAGGGCGAGCTTGAACAGCGTCGACTTCCCTGCCCCGGTCGGCCCGATCAGGAAATTGATGCCGCCACGTTCGGCCTCGAAGGACACATCGCTTACCCCGCGACCGTTGCCATAGCGGTGGCTGACCTGCTGGAACTCCAGGCCACCGCTTTCCCCGGCGAAGCGCTGGGCATCGGCCACCTGCTGCTCCTCGGGCGCCGCCCACAAGGTGGAAAGCGGAGCCAGCATGCTCCACGAGCGCGCGACGTCATCGATCGAACGGGCGATCATCTCGAACGGCATGTTGAGCTGGAGCAGCAGCAGATTGAACAGGACGATGTCGCCGACGCTCAGACCGCCGCTCTGGTAGCGCGGCAGCAACAGATGGAAGGTAACGATGAACTCGACCGCCAGGCTGATGCCCAGCAGCGCAATGAAGCCGATCCGCTGCAGTACGTAGGCGCGCCAGCTGTCGCGCACCTCCTGGGCCTTCTGCTCGAAGCGCTGCACCATCCAGGCGCTGCCGCCGAACTGGCGCAGCGTCTCCATGGCATTCATGGCATTGCCGACGAAGCGCGCGTTCTGCTGGCCGGCCTCGACCGCAGCTTCGCGATGGATGCGTGCGCGCCGGGTAGCGATGGCGGAAAGCGTGACGGCTACCGTGCCGTAGGCCAGCACGATGGCCACCACCTGCAGGTTGATCAACGCACCCAGCGTTATCAGCGTCAGCAGGATCTGCAGCGCACTGGGAATGAAGGCCACCAGCCCCAGCTGCACCACGATCTTCAGCGCGCCACGGCCTTTCTCCCCTGCCACCTGCAGCTCGGCGGCGTTGTAGTCCAGGAAGAAACTGTTGGTCTTCTTCAGCAGGCGGGCGAAGTAGCGGGTACTGGTGATGAAGCCGAGGTTCTCGCCGCTGAGGAACGACAGGTACTGCACCGTGTTCTGCACGGCGCTGCCCGCGCCCAGGATGATGGCGTAGAGCAGGAATCCCCACGCCAGGGCACTGGCCCCGTCGATAGGCAACCGGTCGATCAGGCGCGAGAAAAGGTACGGCGCAGCAACGCTGGCCAGGCTGGACAGCACGACACTGCTGGCGATGAGCAGCAGCAGCCTGCGGTCAGCCTTCCAGTACGCGCCCAGGATTTCAGCGACGGGCGGCGGAACAGCAGTCTTCTTCATCGGCCTTGTTCCGGCGTGGACTCCACCCTTGAATGATATGCTATAACATATCCATTCAGGGGCGACGTCGCCACGTCGCAGGCCACTTTCGGATGGGATCGATGGACCGGGGAATGACGAACGTATCCGCTGCCATGCCACGCGCGCTCATGGCCCTCAGTATTGCCGCTGCACTGCTGGCCAGCCTGCCCGCACTGGCCCAGAACCCCGGCGATGCCCGGCGTTCGCGGGCCGCAGGCGTAGCACCCGAGGGGCCGACCGCCACCCTGGACAAGGTGCTGGTGGTCGGCAGCAACATCCGCGATGCCATTGGCGGTGGCGCCTCGCCGATCATCGTGATCGACAAGGAGGCCATCGACCGCACCGGCGTGGCCACCGTGCAGCAGCTGTTCGAGAAACTGCCGCAGAACTTCGGCGGTGGCGCCAATGGTGCCAACGTCGCCAACCTTGGCGTCGACCGCGATACCGGCAACAACTTCGGCCAGGGCACCGCCATCAACCTGCGCGGTCTGGGAACCGGCACCACGTTGACCCTGATCAACGGCCACCGCGTGACCTCGTCGAACCGCTACCAGTACGTGGATGTCTCGCTGATACCGCTGAGTGCGGTGGAACGCGTGGAGATCCTCACCGATGGTGCCTCGGCCATCTATGGCACCGATGCGGTCGGCGGTGTGGTCAACATCATCCTGCGCCGCGACTTCATCGGGTATGAGACCGCTGTGCGTTACGGCGCCGTGACCACCGGCGGCATGGAGGAACACCAGGCCTCGCAGTCGGCAGGCTGGTCGTGGGATGGTGGCCATGTGCTGGCCAGCTACGAGTTCCTGAAGCAGAGCAACCTGCCGGCGGTGGACAAGGATTTCTCGAAGAACGTGCAGGTCAAGCCGTACGACCTCTACCCCGGTTCGAAGCGCCACAGCCTGTACGTGGACGGCGTGCAGCAGCTCAGCGATGTGCTGACCCTGAACGTGACCGGCTCGTTCGCCAAGCGCGAGATGGACACCACCATTTCCGGCACGGCCGACGAAACCCGGTTGTTCCCGCACACGCGCCAGTTCGACCTGTTCGCCGGCCTGACACTGGACCTTCCGCGTCAGTGGCAGGCGCGCCTGGATTCGGGGTTCGGCAGGAGCGATGTGTCCTATCAGCGCACCACCATCACCGGCAGCTCGGCCAGTACGGCGCCGCCCACCAATACCAACTCCGAATCGCGTTACCTGGACCTGGTCGCCGACGGTGAGCTGTTCAGCCTGCCCGCCGGTGGGGTTCGCGCGGCATTCGGCGCGGGCTACCGCCGCGATGGCTATGAACTGATCGATCACCGCGGCCTGGAAAAGCCGCTCGACCTGCAGCGCACCGTGAGATCCGCCTTTGCCGAGCTCAACGTTCCGCTGCTGAAGGATCTGCCGGGCGTGCGCAGCCTGTCCTTCACTGCGGCAGCGCGCTATGACGATTACAGCGATTTCGGTTCCACGCTGAATCCCAAGCTCGGCCTGCTGTGGGAGGCGACCCAGGGGCTTTCGTTCCGTACCAGCTATGGTCGTTCCTACCGGGCGCCGGTGTACCAGGACATGCAGTTGAACAACACCGTGGTGGTGGCGAACGTGCCCAACCCGAGTGCAGCCAATGGCAACACCATCCTGATGATGCTCTCCAATGGCAATCCCGATCTGGGCCCCGAACGGGCCAAGACCTGGACCGGCGGTTTCTCGTTCGCGCCGCCGTCGCTGCCGGGGCTCAAGATCGATGCGAACTACTACCACATCGAATACGCCGACCGTATCGGCAGCGGCTTCGGCGGCAGCTTCCCGTCGCTGTTCCTGCAGTCCACCGCACCTTACGCAGACATCCTGACCACCAATCCCACGCAGCAGCAGATCCAGCAGGCACGCCAGCTGGGCGTATCGGGGCTGGGCCTGTTCGTCTCGCGCGTGGGACCGTATGCGTTGCCGCCAGGCATGGACGAAACCAACAGCCAGGTGATCCTCGACAACCGCTTCCGCAACAACGCCTTCACCCGGCAGCGTGGTGTCGACTTCAGCGGATCCTATGGCTTCGATGCCGGCCAGACCCACATCGGGCTGAACCTGGCCGGGCAGTACATCATCGAGTCGAAGCGGCGCGTGACCAGTACGTCGCCCGAGGTGGATGCGGTGAATTCGGTGTACTACCCGGTGGACCTCAAGATGCGCGGTGGCATCGCGCTGAGCCGGCAGCAGGCCGCGGCGGGGATCTTCGTGAACTACGTGGACAGTTATCGCGACCCCGCCAATGTCGCCCGGCCCCACGTCAGCTCCTGGACGACCGTAGATCTGAACCTCGCCTACCACTTCGGTGCATCGGCGGACCCGCAGCGTGGCACCTCGCTTGCGTTCAACGTGCAGAACCTGCTCGACCGGGATCCGCCGTTCATCGTCAACAGCATCAACACCGGCTACGACCCCACCAATGCGACAGCGCTGGGCCGCTTCCTGTCCATGTCGCTGACCCACCGCTGGTAAGCCGCCATGCGCGCCGAAGCCCCTGCCTTGTCCCGGTCCGTCATGGCCATCCAGCAGGCGTTTGCTGTTGCGGCAACCCAGCTCACGTTGATGTGGCGCGAGCGGCGCGTGCTGTGGCTCGCCCTTGCCCTGTTGCTGATTGCGGGAGCATCGGTGCTCAGTGGTGCTGCACGCCTGACCCTGCAGGCGCAGGAGCGCCAGGCAATGAGCGAGGAAGAGGCGCGGCTCTGGGACAGCCAGGGCACAATCGACCCGCATAGCGCCGCACATGTGGGGCGTGCCATTGCTGCCCCTGTGCGGCCACTGGCTGCACTGGACCCGGGGCTGACGGACTACCTCGGAACCTCGGTGTTCATCGAGGGCCACGCGCAGAACCCGGCCCGGCACCGTGCCGTGGATGGTGGCACCGCACTCAGCCGTTTCGAGGGTTTCTCTGCGGCGTGGGCGCTGCAGGTGGTGGCGCCGCTGCTGATCATCCTGGCCGGGTTCGCCACACTGTCCGGCGATGTGGCCCGCGAGACGCTGCGCCAGGAACTCGGCACCGGCGCCTCGGCCGGCGTGCTGATCTGTGGACGCTTGATTGCCCTGGCGACCGCCTCGTTGCTGCTGGTGATGGCCATGCTGCTGATCAGTCTTCCGGGGCTGTCCATCCAGTACGGCGACGCCACGGATCTTGCCGCCCTGCTCGCACTGGCGGCCGCCTACCTGCTCTATCTGCTGGTGTTCTGTGCACTTACCGTGGGGGTGTCGGCACTTGCCGGCTCGGCACGGACGTCACTGGTCGTGCTGCTCGGCTTCTGGGTGGTGTCCACACTGCTGCTGCCGAGGGTGGCGCCTGCGGTTGCCGAATCCCTGTACCCGACCCCTTCGGCACCGGCGTTCAGGACCGGCGTGACCGAAGAAGCGGAGAACGGCGCGGATGGCCATGACCCGGCCGACAAACGCCTTGATGCCCTGCGCACGGCGTTGATGGCGCGCTACCGGGTCGACAGCGTTGACGACCTGCCGCTGAACTTCCGCGGTGTGGCGCTGGAGTTTGCCGAGGCCAACTCGACGCGCGTCTACAACCGCCATTTCGATCGCCTGCATGCCACCTACCAGCAGCAGGACGCCACCCAGCGCCTGTTTGGTCTTGCCTCGCCAACGCTGGCGCTGCAGTCCTGGTCGCGCGCCTTCGCCGGCACGGATTTCCCGGCGCATCTGGCGTTCCTGCGCGGCGTGGAGGACTACCGCTATCGGTTGATCCAGGCACTCAACCAGGAAGTGAAACTGCACAAGGCACCACAAGGCGGGAAGCACGTGGCCGACATCGCCGGCATCACCCGTTCAGTGCACTACCGGCCACCGCAACAGACCCTGGCCGGTACCGCTACCGCGCAGCGCGGAAATCTCGTCATTCTGCTGGTCTGGCTGATGCTGGGTTGCGTGGTGGTGCTCATCTCCGCTCGGAAGCTGGGGAGATCGCCATGAACGTTGTATCGATTGCCCGCTATGAGATCCGCCGATTGCTGCGCGATCGAGCGCTGCCGGTGCTGCTTGTCCTGCTGCTCGGGCTGGGTGCCTACGCCGCGTGGAACGGCCGCGCATGGGTGGACCAGCGGGAGGCGGCCATCGCCCTGATCAAGCAGGAAGAACAACAGACGAAGGAACGCAGCCGGGCATTCGTCGGCAAGGCGCCCTCGGTGCTGCCCCGCGCCCAGCCGGTGCTTGCGCCTGCCGCCATGGCACCGCTGTCGATCGGCCAGGCAGACGCCTACCCCTACACCGCCGATGTGGTCGCGCTGGGCGATCCGACCCAGCTGCTCAAGCACGTTTGGGCCGACATCGGCAATCCAGCGGCACGGGCTGCGGGACGGTTCGACCTCGCCTTCGTCATCGTCTTCCTGCTGCCGTTGGTCATTCTCGTGGCCACCCACGATCTGTGGTCCCGTGAGCGCGAGCGCGGCATCGCGGCGCTGGTGCTGTCACAGCCGGTGTCGGCAACGCGCCTGCTGATGGTCAAGGTGCTGGCCCGTGGCCTGATGGTGCTGCTGCCCGCACTGGCCATCCTCCTGGCGGTGACGATCGGGGCCGGCGCGCGCAGTCCTGCGGGCCTGGCCATGCTGGCCCTGACC
Organism: Stenotrophomonas sp. SMYL86; assembly: GCF_036320025.1. NCBI lineage: Bacteria > Pseudomonadati > Pseudomonadota > Gammaproteobacteria > Lysobacterales > Lysobacteraceae > Stenotrophomonas > Stenotrophomonas sp. SMYL86. The sequence continues at coordinate 338,857 of NZ_JAWIRU010000001.1, read as the reverse complement.
GTCCTCCTGTACGGCGCGTTCTGGCTGGCCCTTGCACTGCTGATCGGCTGCCTTGCCCGGCGCACCACCGAGGCGGCCATCGCCGCCGGCGCGCTGTGGCTGCTGATCGTGGTCATGGCGCCGTCGCTGGCGCTGGCCACGGTGAATCTGATCGCGCCGCCGCCGTCACAGATGCAGTTCGCCACCGAAGTAAAGGCGATGCAGTCCGACATCGCCACGCGCCAGCGGCGCGAGCATGCGACGTCGGCGCCAGTGAATTCGCCGTCCCCCGTCATCTCCGACACTGTGCGCCAGGCCTACGCCGATCGGGTTGCAGCTGACCGGGAACTGGAACGCCTGATCGCCTCGCATGCGCAGGCCGAGGCCGCACATCGCCAGGTTCTGGACAAGGTGCGGCTGCTGCTGCCGGCCGTCGCGACACAGGACGCGCTCGACCGCATCGCAGGCTCGGATGCCGACCGCGCGCTCGACTTCCAGGGGCAGGTCCACTCCTTCTGGCAGGCGCGGCGGCTGTTGCACAAGGCCTATCTGGATCGTGACGCGCCGCAGACCTTCGAAGAGTACGACACCCTGCCCCGCTTCCAGTTCCACGAAACAGCCGGCGTCGCCCAACGCGGTGTCCTGGCCGATCTCGCCGCACTGATCATTGCCACCCTGCTTGTCCTGCTTGCAGCCGGTGCATTGCGCAGCCGGCTGACAACGCCCTGAGGAGACGTCCACATGCTGTCTGCAAAAAGCCTGGTCATGGAACACGGTGCACATCGGGCGCTGGATGACGTCAGCTTCAAGGTGAAGCCCGGCGAGATCTTCTGCCTGCTGGGCGCCAACGGCGCCGGCAAGTCGACCACCATCAAGCTGTTCCTTGGCTTTCTGAAACCCACCTCCGGTGCGGCCGAAGTGGACGGTCTCAGTGCGCACCAGCAGCCGCAGGAGGTACGCCGGCGGCTGCTGTACATCCCCGAGACCGTGGCGCTGTACGACGAGCTGACCGGCTACGAGAATCTGGACTACTTCGCCCGCCTGGCCGGTGTCGAGGAACGCTCGCCAGCGCGGTTGAAGGACGCACTCAGGTCCGCCGGCCTGGCGACCGACGCATTCGGGCGACGCGTGGGCCTCTATTCCAAGGGCATGCGGCAGAAGGTCGGCATCGCACTGGCCATCGTCAAGGAAGCCAGCGCCCTGTTGCTGGATGAACCCACCTCGGGCCTGGACCCAACGGCGTCAGCCGAATTCCATGAGTTGATCGTGCGGGAACGCGATCGCGGCACGGCGATCCTGATGGCCACCCACGATCTGTTCCGTGCCCGGGAAGTGGCGACCACGATCGGCCTGATGCGGGCCGGCCGCCTGCGCAGGACGCTTGATGCCAGCACGATCACCGCGAACGATCTTGAGAGCCTGTACCTGGAAGAAATGAGCCGCAGCGCCTAGGCCACGGCGGCCGCCTGCGCGCCACGCTGGCCGGACCAGCGCCGCAGCCACGCTTCGATGTTGATCTGCGGGCCGAAGATGCCGAGCACCTGCGACGAGTGGTCCGGGCTGACCTGCTGGATGCCCGCATCGGCCAGCGCGCTGTCGAGATAGCCGCGCCTGGCCAGCATACCGTCAACCAGCAGATTCCTGATGAACTGCTGGTGCCCCTGGGTGACCACCACGGAATGATCATCCAGATAGGATTTCACCTTCCGCGACAGCAGCACCTCCGGCAACAGGCCTTTCATTGCACGCCGCGCGATGGTGCGGTCTTCCGCGTCCGCGATGAGCAGGTGCAGCGGAATGCGCGCGAACAGTTCGACAAGCGGCTGCGCACTGATCGGCGATACGCCATGCCAGTGGCCTGCACCTTCGAAGGGATCAAGGACGCTGGTCGGAAACACCATGCGGCCGATATGGGCCAGCTTGTAGGGTGATACGTGATGGCCCTGCGCCTGCGCATGCCGCAACCAGGCCGGCTGCAGGCCATCCTGTTCGGCGCGGTCCACCCGCACCCATGGGCAGGGTTTGCCCCAACGGCCATTGATGCTGCCTGGCCGCTTGAGCAGACCATGGACCATCGCATCCTTCAGCACGCCGTACAGTGAATCGCCGGACTGCGCGGTTTCGAAGGCGACGCGGAAGAAAACCCGGTCGATGCCGCGCCGCCAGGCGTAGTCGATCGCAGCGGCATTGCCCTTGAAACGCAGGAACACCGCATCACCGCCAACGCCGGTGAACTGCACTGTGTCACCGTCGAAGGCCACGTCACGGCGGTGGAGAAGATAGCCGGAACAATGCGCCGGCCGGGCTGTACGCGGGAAGGTCATGATCTCTTCCAGCGCGCAGTGAGGTTGCCTTCGATACTCGATGTATTCGCAACGCCTGCCCGAGGAATCACTGGCCCCTTGCACTGCCATCCGCGCGAACAGCCGTTCGTCGGCGCCGATGCCATCATCGTAGTGGTGGACACACGTCACCTCCGGTGCCGACGGCGCCTGCAACAGGCCGGCCAGGATGATCGAGGAATCCAGACCGCCCGACAGCTGCAGCTGGATGCGCCGGTGCGGGCTGGCCAGTGCACCGATGCAGCCCAGCAGCGTGGAACGCGCCAGCGACACGGCTTGCTGAAGATCTTCGATCGGCGCGTCGCGGGCCAGCCGCACCACGTCCCACTGGCAGTGCCGGCCCACCGGCTCTCCATCGCGGATTGAAACCGCTTCACCCGCTTCGACCGCCGTGACCTCCTCGAAGCCGGTATGCAGGCCATCACGAAACGGGTACAGCAGCGAGTACGACAGGAAGGACCAGTCAACGCTGAATTCGCGCAGACCCAGCATCAGGCAGTCTTCCATGTTGGAGAAGACCAGCGTCAACTGGCCCACCGTGGTCATATAGCACGGGATCTCCGCAGTGGGATCGCGCAGGACGAACCAGCTCGACGTTTCCTGCTGGAAGCCGAACGCCACGTAGCGGCCCCAGTAGTGTTCTACGATGCTGCGGCCCTGGCTGCTGCAGGCGGCGTCCGCTGTGGCGGGATCCAGGTTCACGCAGCAAGGCACTTTGCCTTCGCCGAACGTCTTGTGGAACAGCTTGCCCAGTACCACCAGCGCGTTCGAGCGATTGCATTCGAAATAGCCGTGGTTGTCGCTCTGCACATGGATCGCCGCGCCGTTGTCGTTCAACACGCAGGCGATGCCGGGCAGCCTGGCGCCGATCCTTTCCACGATGCGTTCCGCCTGCGCCGTCGCGGATTCCGAGTGGGTGTTCCAGAGCACGGCAATGTATCGGTACATGGCAGGTTTCGTTACAGCACCAGGATGGGAACCATCCGGCGCAGGTTGAAGGGAATGTCGGTCAACACCTGATCGCCGTGCTGCAGCCAGCAATGCGCGGCGAACGGCTGGGTTCTGACGGCGAACACCCAGGCCGGAACGATGCCGTAGTTCGACAGGAATCCGCGCATCGCCAGGCAGTAGAGAAAGCACTCATCGGTTTTCCTGAAGGCCAGGGGCCGAAGCCAGTCGAACACCCGCACCCGCAGGGCCAGTTCTTCAGCGCCTACCGGCCGGCTGTGGCCGCGATCCGCCCGACGGCGCACGGCCGACACCGTGGAACTGAAAGGAAGGAACGTTCTGCTGCAGGCGGCATAGGCGCACGAGGCGATGAATCGACGCAGGTCACGCGCCACGATTGGTGGACGGCCACGCGGCGCGCCTTCGCGCGCCCAGTACCGAGGCAGCGCAATGGCAGGGCTGGCAGCGGATTTCCCCTGCTGCGGATCCGCGGTGATCAGGCGGCGGTCGATCAATGCCTGCAGAAGCCTGGGCGTGCTTGCGTCATCGGACTGCAGGGGCCAATCGAGAACGAGCTTGCCAAGGCCTGCGGCGCCGCGTTTTTCAAGGGAGAGATACTTTCCCGTGGCCTGGTCCAGAATCACCATCGCATCGCCGGTGACACAGACGTGGGCGTGCTTTGACAGGAAATACGGGGCGGCAGCCTGCTCCATCATGCGCTCCTGCGCCGGAACCGGAGAAGCGGTGCATGCAGGGCATGCACCGCAGATGCGACATTGCGCGACAGATCAGGGCGACGTGGTCGGGAACACGCCATCCCACAACGTGCCGTGGTTGTGCGCCTTCGTTTCCGAAACCACCGAGCCCAGCTCGATCAGTTCGCCACCCATGCCCTGATCCTCAGGGTTCTGCTGTCCTGCCACTACACCCAGCTCAATCAGCTCGTTCATGAACATCTCCTATCGTCAGTGGATGTACCCGCGCATTGCGTTGGATCGCGTTGCATTGGATACGGAGCAGCCAAGCCACCATCGCCGCGACATTGCAGGGCGATTGCCGCCAAGGCACCTGAATGTTACGATATAACATATTATTTTGGCGTGACGAATGACGCCAGCGGGCCGTTGTAGATACGACCTACGAGAGGCGAGAGGGATGAGTAGCGAGATCAGAGACGACGGCCTGGATCCCACGCTTCTGCTGAAGGGGATGTTTCCCCTGCCGAAGTTCATCCGTTTCGTACGGGAGCGTTGCCCACCGGGACGCTTCGACGAGGCTGCGCTGGTGGAGGAATGGCGGACGGCACGTGCCGAGGTGCTGAGGCTGCAGCAGGAGGAAGCCGGTGAGGCCGACGCCATCAATGTCCATGCGTTGCCGGATGAGATGCTGCCGCTGGCTGAGCAGGCGCTGCGGCAACCCTCGATGCACCGCATGACGAGTGTTTTGCCACGCAGTTGGCAGATGGTCGAGATCGATCGACTGGTGATCTTCCAGGAGTGCATCAACCTGCGTCACATCGACCAGTTGGCGGCGTCCCTGACCGCCTCGCCCACCGCGCAGGAGGTCATGCAGCTTGTCGCGCGCAGCGGCGGCCATGCACATCCGGAAGTGCGCTTCACCCAGTCCGATGGCAGCTACACCTTCGCGTCCACCTCGAACGACCTGCGCTTCCTCGATGTGGCGACCCTCGATCCGGCTGCCATCACCGACTACGAGCCGTTCGGCGCAGCCAGCCACGCCGTCGTCATCTATCTGGGTTTCAGTGACAACCTGATCAGCGCCACCCGGTTTGGCAAGCGCATGGTGCTGACCAATGGCTCCCACCGCCTGTACCTGCTGCGCCGGCTCGGGTTCCGCCATGCGCCCTGCCTCGTCACCGATGCCTCCGACAGCGACCTCAGCGAGGTTCTGCTGCCGGCGGCGGTCAAGCAGGATCGCGGATTCTACCTGTCTTCCCCGCGTCCGCCGCTGTTCAAGGACTATGTCGATCCTCGCCTGACCTGCGTCGTGCCGGTCACCCGCAAGCACTACGCTCTGAGGGCCAAGCTCGACCTGCAGAGGATCACGGTTCCGGCGCTGTAATCCTGTGCCGAACCCTCCCCTCCCTGGGGCCACGTCGACAGAGATGGCCGGATTGGTGAATCACCTGGCGGAACTGTCGAATGACGCCTGCGGGCTTGCCGCATACGCTTCCCATCCTCAACAAGAGAGGATGTCAGCGTGATTGAACAGCCACGGACCACCGAAACCACAGGAAAGGACGCGCCGATCGTCCATGTCCTGATGGGACTGATCTGTGTCTGGCACAGGCGCGAAGCGGTGTCGGCACGCGATGACGAGTAAGCGCCGCCGTACTGCCCGGCGTAGCTCTGAGTCGTAGGTCCGGCGTGGAGATTTCGATTGCGGGGCTGAGCGAGGTTGGGCCCGACTATCCGGACCGTGTCGATATTCCGGTGATGGTGCTTGGGCTGGACCCCATTCCAGATGCCTGGCAGATGCCCTTCCATGCGCACCGGAAGGCACAGCTGCTGGTTGCCACGCGCGGCTTGATCATGCTGGAGACTGCAGCCGGCCTGTGGGTGGTTCTCCCACAGGGTGCGATCTGGATTCCCGGTGGCCTGTCCCATCGGGCCAGCAGCAGTGGGCGGCCGCACGGGTTCGTGGTGTTCGTGGAACCCGGTGTGGTGCCGGGGCTGCCGACGCACTGCGCTGCAATGGCGATCACCCCGTTCATGCAGGCCCTGCTGGAGCGGGCGTCCGCCCTTCCCGGGCACTACGAGCCCGGCAGCGCGCAGGACCGCCTGATGGCCGTGTTCCTGGATGAGCTGATCGCCGCGCCACCGGAGTGGCTCCATCTGCCCATGCCATCCGATGCAAGGTTGCGCCGGCTTGCCAACGCAATGCTGGACACGCCAGCCGAACGGGCAACACTTGAAGTCTGGGCGAGCCGGATTGGAATGAGCGAGCGCAACATGTCGCGCCTGTTCTCTGGAGAAACCGGTTTAAGCGTAAGGCGCTGGCGCAGGCAGTTGCATGTTGTGGTCGCGCTACCGCTGCTGGCCAAAGGCAGGACAGTACAGGCCGTTGCGGACCACCTGGGCTATGACAGTGCCGGAGCGTTCGTGACCATGTTCCGCAAGACCGTGGGTGCGCCGCCCAAGCGTTTCCTGGCGGAGCGAGGCACTCGGCAGCGGGCATCGGACGCCGACGATCAGCGGCCGCAGGAGCCACGTTGACGGATGCGGGAGCGCGTGGCTCCCGCACCGGCAAGGATTGTCCTTCCTCTCAGCGCTGGTAGTCCTTCAGGAACAACCAGGTGATCAGCGTGGCATCCGGTCCCTTCGGGTCGGTGAACGGCAGGCCGGACTGGCTGCCGCTCCACGCATGGCCCATGCCCTGCACCACATAGTGCTGCACCAGCGTCCTGCCACCGTAGGCGTAGGTATCCACTGTATACGCACGTCCACCCGGCACCTGGCCGTGATAGGTGCTGGTCGGCAGGTACTTCACCGAGTCGTTGTCCAGGCCGTCGTCGGCCAGATCATTGGTCTGCAGGAACTGGCGCACGGCCTGCTGCCCGTTGACCGGATTGACGGTGAGATCGGCGCTGCCATGGAACACCAGCACCGGGATCGGACGCGGTGACGGCGAGCCCGAACACTGCCAGGCCAGCCGGCCATTGCTGTCCGGCGAATAGATGCTGCCGGCCAGCAACGCATAGGCGCTACCGGAAATCGTGGTCGCACCCTTGAACATGCCGCCGGAATGGATGGCGCCGGCGGCGAACACATCCGAGTAGCAGGCCAGCATGATCGAAGTCATCGCACCGCCCGCGGAAATGCCAGTGACGTAGACCCGATGTGGATCGACGCTGTAACCGGACTTCACCTTGTCCACGATGCCAGCCAGGATCGAGGCCTCGCCGCTGTCGCGGGCCTGGTTGATCGGCAGCTGCCAGTTCCAGCAGCGGGCCGGATTGGAGGTGACGTTTTGCCGGGGGTAGACCACGATGAACCCCTCCGTGTCGGCCACATCGTTGAAGCCGGAGGCCTCGCCCATCAGGTTCGGCCCGGTCACACAGCCGTGCAGCACCAGCAGCAGGGGCAGTGGCTGGGCCGCGTCGTAGCCGGCCGGCACCCAGACCTGGTACTCGCGGGCGCCGAACAGATTGCCGTACAGGCCGATATCCCAATGACCGGCCGGGCCAGCGGCAACCGCGCTGCCCGCCATCGCCAGCCAGCTGCACAACACCAGCAGTACCGCCTTGATCGAATCGATTCCGGATTTCATGGCCAGATCCTCGTGCGTGAGTCGTGGATGAAGGAGTACCGGGGACCGCTTCCGGTTGGGGGCGCGCCCAGTATCCGCATCCACGGGCCGCTGCCGACTGGACCTAGGTCCACTCGCTGCTTGCCCATGACACCGCTAGCCTTGGCTGCAGGGGTGGCAATGGGCCATCCGCACGCTCATGCCTGGGGGAGGACCGAATGAAACGGAATTGTTTGAGTCTCATGATCGGCGCGCTGCTGGCCACGGGGCCGGTACTGGCACAGGAATCACCGACGGCAGGCAGATCCGCTTCGCCGACCAACCTGGACAGCATCAAGGTCACCGCGCGCAAGCGTGAGGAAACCCTGCAGGAGGTGCCGGTTGCAGTCACCGCCTTTACCTCCGAGGCGCTGGACAAGATGAATGTCCAGGACATCAGCGACCTCGATGCGCAGGTGCCGAACCTCACCATCTACGCCGCCCGTGGCGCCAGCAGCACGGTCACCGCCTACATCCGCGGCATCGGCCAGTCCGATCCCACCTGGGGCGCCGATCCGGGCGTAGGCATCTACCTGGATGACGTCTACATCGCGCGCCCGCAGGGTGCGCTGCTGGATGTGTTCGATGTCTCGCGCATCGAGGTGCTGCGCGGCCCGCAGGGCACGCTCTACGGCAAGAACACCATCGGCGGCGCGATCAAGTACATCTCGCGCGGCCTGCCCACCCAGACCGAGGGCTTCGCCCAGATCACCGTGGGCAACTACAGCCAGCTGGATGCGAAGGCGGCCATCGGCGGCCCGATTGGCGGCGCCGACAGTGGCCTGCGCGCCCGCGTGGCGGTGGCCAGCATGAACCACGACGGGTTTGGCGAGAACACCTTCAACGGCCAGCCGGTCAGTGACAAGCAGATCAACGCGGCACGCCTGAACCTGGGCGCGTACGCGGGCGATGACTTCGACGTGCAGTTCGCACTGGACTGGATCGACGACCAGTCCGGCATGCGCGGCTCGAAGATGCTGGCGCCCAATCCGTTCCTGCGCGCCTATCCACCGATGGACAGCCGCTACGACATCCGCTCGGGCATGCGCAACCTCAACAACGTGGAGAGCAAGGGTGCCTCGGCCACGGTGAACTGGCGGCCGAACGACGACATTGCATTGAAGTACGTGGTCGCCAAGCGTGAATCGGACAGCGAGGCCAACATCGACTTCGATACCGCGCCGGTCAAGCTGGCCGACGTGGGTGGCACCTATCACGACGACCAGGTCAGCAACGAAGTGCAATTGAACTACGATGCCGGCGGCCGGGTACGCGGTGTGGTCGGCCTGTACCAGTTCAGTGGCGAGGCGGGCGGCCAGATCCAGAACAACTACTTCAGTGCGCAGTTCGCCGACAACCAGGGCAAGGTGTTGACCGACAGCATCGCGCTGTACGCGGACTGGACCTTCGACCTGACCAGCAAACTCAAGCTGGATGTAGGCGCCCGTTACACCGACGAGGACAAGCGCGCGATCGTGCTGAACCGCCTGTACGCCGACCCGGGTTTCAGCCGGCCGGTGGCGGTGACCGCGGACTTCGACAAGAAGACCAACTTCAAGAACGTCTCGCCCAAGGTCTCGCTGGACTACCAGATCACTCCGGACATCATGGTCTACGGCCTGGCCACGCGTGGCTTCAAGTCCGGTGGCTACAACATCCGCGCCAACGCGGTGGCCGTGCCACGCTCGGCCGAGCCGTTCGACGACGAGACCGTGGACAGCTACGAGGTCGGCAGCAAGATGGCCTTCCTCGACCAGCGCCTGTTCCTCAATCTGTCGGCCTTCTACAACAAGTACAAGGACATCCAGTTGTCGGTGTTCACCGGCCTGGATACCAATGGCGATGGCGTCGATGACTCCTTCTTCGGTGATTTCACCAATGCCGGCGCAGGTACGGTCAAAGGCCTGGAAGTCGAGTACCAGTACCTGCCCAGCCAGCACTGGCTGATTTCCGGCAACCTGGCGTGGCTGGATACCAAGTACGACGAGTACATGGATCGTGGCGTCAATGTGGCCAGGCAGATGAAGTTCACCAATGCACCGGAATTCTCCGGTGCGTTCAACGTGGAATACCGCACCGAGCTGGCCAATGGCAGCAACCTGTCGGCACGGGTGAGCTACAGCTATCAGAGCGAAGTGTGGCCGACCACTGATCTCAGTCCGGTGATCCGCCAGCAGGGTTACGGGCTGGTCAATGCCGGCGTCATCTGGCGCCTGGATGATGCGTGGACCTTCTCGCTGCAGGGCACCAACCTGGCCGACAAGGAATACCGCACCACCGGCTACAACATCCCGGCGGTCGGCACGCTGATTGGCTTCTATGGTCCGCCACGCCAATATAGCCTCAGCGTCCGTTACGATTTCTAGCGCATCCGTTACGATCTCCAGGAAGCTTCTGCATGACGCAGTCTTACGACGACCTGTACTGGAACAGCAATGATGGGTTGCGCCTGCACGCGCGCGACCATGCACCCGATGCGGGGCAGGCAGCGCGTGGCACGGTGGTCTGCATTCCCGGGCTGACCCGCAATGGCGCCGATTTCGATGCGCTTGCCGATGTGCTTACCGCCGAGGGCTGGCGCGTGATCGCGGTCGACCTGCGCGGTCGCGCAGGGTCGGAACGCGCATATGACCCGTCCAGCTACAACCCGCGTGCCTATGCGGATGACATGGTTGCGCTGCTGCGCTCGCAGAACATCGCCAAGGCGGTATTCGTCGGCACCTCGCTGGGCGTGCTGGTGACCATCACCCTTGCCTCGCGCGCGCCCGAGCGGATCGCGGGCGCGGTGCTCAACGATGCCGGCCCCAAGGTGCCGCGTGAGGCGCTGGCACGGATCGGCAAGTACGCCGGCAAGCCGGTGCCACCGATGGATCTGGAGCAGGCCACGGCCTATGTGGCGTCGATCGGCAAGGCCGCGTTCCCTCGCTTCAGTACCGACGACTGGCGGCAGATGGCGGTGCGCACCTTCCGCCCGCGCAGCGATGGACTGCTGGAGCTGGATTACGATCCGGCCGTGATCCGAACGACACGTCCGTGGCTGCTGTGGTTGCTGCGGCCGGTGCTGTGGCGTGCGGTTCGTGGGCTGACCGCACGGGTGCCGGTACTGGTGGTGCGCGGTGCGCTGTCCGACATCCTGCCGGCCGATGTCGCGCGGCAGATGGCGGCCACCTCGGAAAGTGCCCGCCTGGTGGAAGTGCCGGATGTGGGCCATGCGCCGATGCTGTCCGAGCCAGAGGCACGTGACGCGATCCTGACCTTGCTGGAGCGTGTGGCGTGAGTGCAGACAGCAACCTGCCTCCCGCGCTGCAGGCGTTGCAGCAGTGGGCGGCCAGCGAGCGGGTGAGTGGCGTGACCCACGTGGACCAGGCGCGCATCGATGCCTTTGCCGACGCCACCGGCGACCACAACTGGATCCACGTCGATCCAGGCCGCGCGCAGACGCAGCTGCCGGGCGGGCAGACCATCGCGCACGGCTTCCTGCTGCTCTCGCTCACCGTGCAGGACGATGTGGCCGCCCTTACCGGCTTCCCCGGCATCGCCCATGTGCTCAACTACGGCCTCAACAAGATCCGCTTCCTGGCGCCGGTACCCAGCGGGTCCGGGGTGCGGGTACGCTCGCAGCTGCTGTCGCTGGACGCGCGCCAGCCCGGCCAGTGGCTGCTGACCCAGCGCAAGGCCGTCGAGCGGGTTGCCGATGGCGAGCTGGCACTGGTCGCTGAGCAGCTGTCACTGATCGTGGTCGCTCCCTAGCACCACCCTGCCCGGTTCTCTCCCTACACTGGAGCGATGTTGACGCCCTCCATCGTCCTCTTCGCCTGCATTGCATGGACCGCACTGCTGTTTGGCGTGGCGCTGTGGGGTGAGCGCCGGGGGCACCGGCTTTCGAAGGCATGGCCGCTCATCTACGCGCTGTCGCTGGCCGTGCACTGCACCGCGTGGACCTACTACGGCGCGGCCTCGCAGGGACTGCAATGGGGCTTCCCGATTCCACCCACCCTGGCCGGCATGGCGTTGATCTTTGCATTCGGCCTGCCCTTCCTGCTCCGCCTGGGGCGGCTGGCCAAGCAGCACAACAGTGCCACCATCGCTGATCTGGTCGTCGCACGACTGCGTGCCGATCGCGGCCTCGGTTTCACCATCACCCTGGTGGCACTGTTCGGCATCATTCCCTACATCGCCCTGCAGTTGAAGGCTGTCAGTCAGGGCCTGGGCGCGCTGCTGGGCGATCGTTTCGCGCCTGCTGCCGCGCAGCTGGACATGTCGTTCTGGTTCGCCCTGACAATGGCGGCGTTCACCCTGCTGTTCGGTGCACGCAAGGCATCGGCCACCGAGCCCAATCGTGGCATCGTGGTCGCCCTGGGGCTGGAGTCGGTATTGAAGCTGTTGGCGCTGCTCGCCATTGGCCTCTATGCGGCGCTGTCGGTGCGCCAGGCGGGCACGCCGCTGCTGGAAAAGATGGCGCAGCTGCCGCCACCGGCCATCATGCCGGACTATCTGACCATGGTCGCGCTGGGGGCGATCTCCGCGTTTACCCTGCCGCACCAGTTCCATGTCGGCGTGGTCGAGCTGCGCCAGACCTCGGACCTGAGGACGGCACGCTGGTTGTTCCCGGTCTACCTGCTGCTGATCGGGCTGCCGTCGGTGCCGATGGCGCTGGCCGGTGCCGCGCAGGTGCCCGCATCGGTGTCGCCTGACCTGTACGTGCTGGCGCTGCCGCAGGCCGGTGGCCACCACCTGCTGGCCTTGCTGGCCTATCTGGGCAGCCTGAGCGCCGCCACCGGCATGATGATCCTGTCCGGGCTGACCCTGTCGATCATGCTCGGCAACCATGGCTTCGGCTCACGGTTGCTGGACGGTATTGCCGGCGGTGCCGCGGCGGCCGACCTGCGTCCACGCGTGCTGGCCTTCCGCCGTGCCGGCATCCTCGCCGTGTTCCTGATGTCGTGGCTGTACAGCCGGGCGATGAGCGACACCGAGGCACTCAGCGATTTCGGCCTGATGTCCTTCACCGCCCTCTCGCAGCTGGCGCCGGCGGTCCTGCTGGCGGTGTATCGCCCGCGCACGCCCTCTCCGGCCATCATCGCCGGCATCGTGCTGGGGTCGTTGGCCTGGCTGTGGCTGGTGCTGCTGCCGATGGTGATCCCTGCCACGCCCCCCGCCTCGGGGCCCGATGACCTGCACTGGCTGTCCGTGGTCTCGCTGCGCCTGCAGTCGGGCCATATCGCCATCAGCATGGGCGCCAGTCTGGCGGTCAACCTGCTGACGGTTGCGCTGGTGTCGCGCGCGGTGCGTCCCTCGTTGCCGCGACGACGGGATGCGGTGGCAGCAGCCTCGCTGCGCAGGACGGCCGGACGCTTCCTCGGCCAGGAGCGGGCCCGGCAACTGATGGATGGTCATGCCGGGCAGCTGCTGGACGACGACCGGGTCATCACCATCGAACGCGAACTGAGCGCCGTGGTCGGCGCGGGCATGGCGCGCCTGCTGGTGGAGGCCGCTCGCGATGGCGGTGCCGCGCCCTTGGATGTGGTAACCCGTGCTGTAGGCGAAGCCACCCAGGCGCTGCGCTTCAACCAGCGCCTGCTGGAAGCGGCGCTGGAAAACATGAGCCAGGGCATCAGCGTGGTCGACGCGCAGCTGCAGCTGGTAGCCTGGAACAGCCGCTACGCCGCGTTGTTCAAGTTTCCGCCCGAGTTGCTGCAGGTCGGGCAGCCGGTGGTCAATCTGACAGCGTGGGCGCTGGCCGAACTGAAGATCGGCGACGGCCCTGGTGACTCTCGCGACAAGGCCCTGCAGCGTCGCGCCGCACACATGCGGCGTGGCACGCCGCATCTGTCCGAACGGATCTTCCCCGACAACACCATCGTCGAGATCCGTGGCAATCCGATGCCCGGCGGTGGCTACGTGGCCACCTTCACCGACGTCACCGCCTTCCGGCGTGCCGAGGAAGCGCTCAAGCGCAGCAACGAAACCCTCGAGCGCCGCGTGCAGGACCGCACCGCACGGCTGGAACAGGCAGTGCACGAAGCCGAGCGCGCGAACGTTGCCAAGACACGCTTCCTGACGGCGGTCGGCCACGACCTGATCCAGCCACTGCATGCGGCGCAGCTGCTGACCGATGCGATGTCGCAGCACATCGAATCGGAGTTCCTCGACAGTTTCCTGCGCCAGATCCGAGGTGCGCTGGACTCCACCGACGACCTGCTGTCCGGGCTGCTGGATATCTCCCGTCTTGAGGCGGGCGGGCTGGTCGCCGATCCGCGCCCCTTCGCGCTGTCGACCGTCCTCGATCCGCTCGCGCAGGAGTTCGCGGTACTGGCGGCGGCGCGCGGCCTGCAGTTCCGCCATGTGCGGAGCCAGGCCTGGGTCCATAGTGACCCCCTGCTGCTGCGCCGGGTGCTGCAGAACTTCCTGGCCAATGCCATTCGTTACACCCGCCATGGCGGTGTGTTGCTCGGTGTGCGCCGCCAGGGACAGGCACTGCTGATCGGTGTGCATGACACTGGCCCCGGCATTGCTCCGGAGCAGCAGGCGGTGGTGTTCGAGGAATTCCACCGGGTCGATCGCAGCAACGGCCAGGGACTGGGCCTGGGCTTGACCATCGCGCACCGCATCGCCGACCTGCTGCACGCACCCCTGCACCTGCGCAGCGTGCCCGAGCACGGCTCGGCCTTCTCGATCAGCGTGCAACGCGCAGCACCCCCTGCGACCCCGCGCAGCTCGCCGCCGGCAGCCGGCAGCAGCGCGCTCAAGGGAGTCCGCGTGCTGGTGGTCGACAACGACCCGGACGCATTGGAGGCGATGCGGCAGCTGCTGCTTTCCTGGGGTTGCGATGTCATCGCGGCAGGCCAAGCCGATGACATCGGACCGTCAGCGCACGAGGCGGCGCTGTGGCTGTTCGACTATCACCTGGATGATGGCGATACCGGTGTTGCGCTGTGGAAGCGGCTGGTAGGCATGCATGGGCCGCGTCCGACGGTGATCCTCAGTGCGGATGCCGGCAGCGATACGCGCGAGGCGGTGCGCGGCGTTGGGCTGTCCCTGCTCAACAAGCCGTTCAAACCGTTGGCGCTGCGCTGGGCGATCAACCACCTGCTGGCGGCCAGCACCACGCCCTGACCGGTCAGGGCTCAGGCAGTTCTTCGATCTGCCGGGACGGATCGGCCAATCCCATTTCGTGCAGCACGCGGATGGCCTGCGCGCGGTTGCGCACGCCCAGCCGCTCCATGATGCGTGTCATGTGTGCCTTGACCGTGCGCAGCTGTACGCCCAGCCGGTCGGCAATCTGCTTGTTGAGCAGGCCCTCGGCCACCAGCCCCAGTACCTTGTACTGATGTGCCGACAGGCTGGCCAGGCGCGCGGCCAGGTCGGCATCCCTGCTGAACGTCGCCACCCGGGCCACCGGTTCGCGCAGCAGCGCCGGGATCCAGCGCTCGCCCTCCAGCACGGACTGCAGCGCGGACTGCAGCTCGTTCAAACCCGAGCTCTTGGGCAGATAGCCCGCGGCGCCAAGGTCGATGGCACGCCGGATGACCTGCGGCTCCTCGTTGGCGGAGACGATGATGATCGCCAGGCCCGGCTGCAACGCACGGATCGTGGCCAGCCCGGCCAGTCCGTGGTTGCCCGGCATGTGCAGGTCCAGCAGCATCAGATCGATCGACTGGTTCTCGATCACCTCCAGCACGCTGTCCAGCGAATCAGCTTCGCTGATCTGCAGATCGGCGACCGCCTCTTCCGCCGCGCGATGCAGTGCCGCGCGGAACAAAGGGTGATCGTCGGCGATGAGCAGGGTGGGCATGTCCTGGCGAGATTATCAAATCGGGTGCGCGCGCGAACAGGTACCTAGGTACGCTGGTGCAGCGGGAAGGGCTTGCTAGTGTGGTGCGGAGAAGGCCGGCGACCGCAACGCCGCCCACGAGGAAATGCCATGTCATCCGCCCCCACTCCCGATGCCCATGCCTATCCACTGCTGATCAAGCAGTTGCTGCTGATGCCGCTGGCGGTGAGCCCTGAACAGGAGATCGTCTACGGCGACCAGGTCCGATTCGACTACCGCACCCTGCAGGCGCGCATCGGCCAGCTGGCCGGCCTGTTGACCTCGCTGGGAGTCGGCCACGGCGACACGGTGGCGGTGATGGACTGGGACAGCAACCGCTACCTGGAGGCCTACTTCGCCGTGCCGATGATCGGTGCGGTGCTGATGATGGTGAACGTGCGCCTGGCCCCAGAGCAGATCGCCTACACGCTGAACCACAGCGGGGCGCGGGTGATCCTGGCCAACCGCGAGTTCCTGCCGCTGCTGGACGCCATCGACGAGCGGATGCCGGACCTGCGCACGCGCATCCTGCTGGACGATGCAGGCGGTCCGCTGCCGCCAGGCTTCGCCACCGAGTACGAAGCGGGGTTGCGCGATGCCACGCCGATCGTCCGCTTCCCGGACTTCGACGAGAACGCCCGTGCCACGGTGTTCTACACCACTGGAACCACCGGGTTGCCCAAGGGCGTGTATTTCAGCCACCGGCAGCTGGTGTTGCATTCGCTGGCGGCGATGGCCGCGCTTGGCGGTGCACCCCGTCAAGGCCGCCTGCATCGTGACGATGTCTACATGCCCATGACCCCGATGTTCCATGTGCACGCGTGGGGCCTGCCCTACGTGGCTACGGCGATGGGCATCAGGCAGGTCTATCCGGGGCGCTACCTGCCTGCGACGCTGCTGGCATTGATCGCCCGTGAGAAGGTGACCTTCTCGCACTGCGTGCCAACCATCCTGCACATGCTGCTGGAGCATCAGGACGCGGCGCAGACCGACCTGGAGGGCTGGAAGGTGATCATCGGCGGTGCGGCCCTGCCGCGTGCGCTGGCGCAGCGTGCGCTGGCGCGGGGCATCGACATCTTCGGCGGCTATGGCATGTCCGAGACCTGCCCTCTGCTCACCATCGCCCAGATCGACGTGGACAGCGTGACCGATGCCGATGAGGTGCTGTCGCTGCGCACCAAGGCCGGCATACCGGTACCGCTGGTGGACCTGCGCATCGTCGATCCGGACATGAAGGATGTCGCCCACGATGGCATCGCCACCGGAGAGGTCGTGGTGCGCGCACCCTGGCTCACCCAGGGCTACCTGCACGATCCGGATGCATCTGCAGCACTGTGGGCAGGAGGCTATCTGCATACCGGGGACATCGGCAACATCGATGAATACGGCTACCTGAGGGTGACCGACCGGATCAAGGATGTGATCAAGACCGGCGGTGAGTGGATCTCCTCGCTCGCCCTGGAGGACATCATCGCCCTGCATCCGGCGGTCAGCGAAGTCGCGGTGATCGGCATCGCCGACACGAAATGGGGCGAGCGGCCGTTGCCGCTGGTGGTCAGGCAGCCTGGCAGTGAGGTGACCGAAGCGGAGATCATCGAACTGGTCGCTGCGCGAAGCCGCTCAGGGGACATCTCACGGTATGCGATTCCGGAACGGGTCAGTTTCGTGGAATCGATCGAGCGGACCAGCGTGGGCAAGATCAACAAGAAGAAGCTGCGTGGGTTGCATGACCCAGCGACTGGCTCAGGCCGTGGGTGATCTCCGCCCGATCGCCGAGGTCAATGCTCGAAGGACACGATGCAGGGCACGCCAAGGTATGAAGCGGCGCCCCGGGACGATGATCTCCCGGGGCACCACTGCTCTGCAGCAGACCTGGTTCAGTTCCGCCAGGACCGGTCACCCTCAGTCGATGCAGGGTCCCTTCGCAGCGATCTCCGTGCCGGATCCCTTCGCACCGATGCTGGCCGGGCCCTGGCATGCATCAAAGCTGTACTTGATCAGCTTCCACGACCCACTCGACCATCGGTATGTCCACGACTCGGAAGCACCGCTCGGCAAGGTATTGGAGATCGAGATGACCTCGCCCTCCACACCGCGTGCAGGCAATGGAACAGGCGGGCCCGCCGCACCGGCCGGCTTCAGGCTGCCAGCAGACTGATAGCTGTGCGAGATGGCCAGTTCGCCCGTCTGCAACGCCGGCGCGTAGGCGGGCGAATTCCGTTTGATCCAATCGACGATGTAGCCGGCTTCCAGCGAATCCGGCGCGTACGTGGCCTTCGTAACTACAGTGGCGGTCGCGGTGCCCGCGATCGGTCCTGCATTGACGCTTCCACCGGGGACTCCACTCAGTGCCAGCACCAATGGCAGCGCCGCGCCCAACTGCGAGAACTTCATACCCTGCTCCTTGTGTGTATGCAGCTTTCTCAACGGGCCGTCTATGACCCGCGGGCAGTGTAGGCATTGCGGACAGGCTGGGCATCGGCGCAGTCATGCCCATTTCTCATATCCATCAGGCTTCGAGCGCGAGCTGCCCTGCTGAAGGTCGCAGCGCCGATTGTGTTGAACGCGGCGCTCAGATCCGCGTCGTTGCCATGAACCGTTCGCGGTCCTGCTGCGTGCGGCGGCGGATCTCCTCCAGCGCCTGGCTTTCGGTCGCCTGCAGCATGGCTTCGAACAGGCGCTGGAAGTGAAGGCGCATCGCATTGCGCGCGGCCACCGGATCACGCGCGCGCAGGGCTTCGAAGATCGCCATGTGCTCGTCCGCACGGCTGGCGCCATCATCATGGCAGACCCGGGCATAGACCTCGGTCACCCGCGGCAGTTCGCTGCGCATGCGCCAGATCTGCTGCACGAAGAATTCCACCACCGGGTTGCCGGAAAGCCGTGCGATGGCCAGGTGGAAACGGCGGTCGTACTCGCCGGCTTCCGCGTCACTCAGGTCGCGACGGCACAGCGCTTCGGCCAACGCCTGCAGCTCGGCAATGCCGGCATCATCCAGATTGCTGGCAGCCAGAGCGGCGGCCTCGGCCTCGAATACCGCGCGGGCGGCGGTGAGGTCGAAGGCGCTGACATCCGGCAGACCGCCGGACGCCTGCGTCGGGCGCGGTTTCACATGCACGCCCGAGCCGATGCGGATGGCGATCCAGCCCTGCGCTTCCAATGCGATCTCGGCTTCGCGGATGGTGACCCGGCTGACACCGAACCGTTCGGCCAGCTCACGCTCGCCCGGCAGCCGCGAGCCCGGCGGAAATTCGCCGTCCTCGATCAGCTTGCGGAGCTTGGCAGCGATGGTCTGGTAAAGGCGGTTGGCGGACATGCGGCTGACCCTTGGCGATTCCTTCCGGGTCCCTGCCCTGCCACCGCGGCCGGCAAGGGTCCGGTTGGAGCGACGGCGCGACCACTGGCCGCGCCGCCCTGTTCAGAACTTGTATCGTACACCGAAATACGCACGCCGCCCGTAGGTCACCACTTCGCGGAAGTTCCCATAAAGCGGCTGGTAGGCCACGCGCGGCTCGTTGGTCAGGTTCATCAGCTCCAGCGACAGCGACAACTGCTTGTTCACCCGGTAGCGCAGGCGCAGGTCCACGCTGGTGTTGTCATCGTAGTAGCGGTTCTGCTGCGCGGTGTTGCCGGTGAAGTCCTGGTAGTAGTGCGAGCGGAACTTGCCGATGGCCTGGATGTTGAAGCGCCCGACGTCCCAGTAGATCGAGCCGGACAGGACGTGCCGCGAGAAGCCGCTGAGGCCCGCCGGCGGCACGATCGCCGGAATGATCGTGCCGTCACTGGCCAGCTGCTCGCCCAGTCGCGAGTCCTGGGTCCGGTAGTCGGCATCGGCGTAGTTGTAACTGACCTTGAAGCCCAGCCCGTCGAACGGCTTGGGCAGGTACGACAGTCGATGGGTGGCGGTCAGCTCGAAGCCGGTCAGCGTGCTGTCCTCGTCGGTGGTTACCTGCTGGCGTACCGGCACGGTCACGCTCTGGCCGTCGATGGTGTAGGTCTCCGGCACCAGCGCAGTGGCGGTGCCGCCGTTGAACTGCTTCCAGTACACCGCGCCGGCCAGCATCGTGTCCGGGTTCGGGTACCACTCCAGGGAAAGGTCGCCGTTCCAGGACATCAGCGGCTGCGCGGCGGGGTTGCCGCTGGCGCTGATGTCATCCAGCGCGTCGGCCAGGTTGCCGTAGGTGGCATCACTGCTCACGTTGATGGTGCGCCCGGCACCCAGCGCGGCAATGTCCGGCCGTGACATCGCGCGATATGCACCGACCCGCAGCAACACGTCCGGGCGCAACTCGAAGGCCGCGTTGAGGCTGGGCAGCAGCTTGTCGTTGCCCGCCTTGAACACCTGCGTGCTGTACTCGCCGGTGGGTTGCAGGCGGATCGTCCCGTCACCGTTGTCCTCGATGCGCAGCCCGGTACGCACGCCTTCAGAACGAACATCGGTCTTGACCCAGCGCAGGCCGAGGTTGCCGGTCACCGGCAAGCCGAACAGGGTGCTGCTGAACTCACCCATCAGATAGAGCGCGCGTGTCTTCTCGGTGATATCGACATTGTTCGGATCCTGGAAACCCGGATCCAGCCCGCTGTCGAGGCTGCCGCGGAACGACTGGTACAGGCAGTTCGGATCGAAGTACGCCCACGAGGAGATCGTGTTGCCGCTGGCGGCATCCATGAAGTCATCCTGCGGGAAGGGTGCACGGCAGGCCTGGTTGGCGGCGATGATCTTCGCTTTGTCGGCCGCCACGCGCTGGTCGTAGTCGGTTACCAGGGTGTTGTCGCGCAGGCGGTAGTCGGCCTGGCTGGCGCGCACGCCGCCCTTGATGCGGGTGAAGAAACCGGACTCCGGCATGAAGCTGGCATCGAAGCGGCCGGCCTTGATCCTGTGGTCATTCTCGGTGGCGCTGGAGGTCACCCGCGCCGCCCCCGTATAGGCGTCCCAGTTGTTGGGGTCGAAGTTCGGCGCCAGGGCAACACTGGGCACTTCGCCGTGCCAGTCCCAGTCATAGTCCACGTAGCCGGTGGCACCACTGCTGATACCGGGCACGACGGCATTGTTGACGTCGCGCTGGTTGGCGCGCAGGCGGGTCATGCGCTCGCTGTCGAGGCGATTGGTGTGCGAGTAGGAAAGATCGGTAGACAGCTCCCAGGCCGGGGTCGGGCGCAGGATCAGGTTCAGGCCACCCCCGGTGTATTCCTCGCCACGCCAGTAGCGGTTGGAGGTGGAATCAATCGAGGTGCTGCCGTGCAGGTGACGCACGATACCGTCTTCGTCAACCTCGCGCTGGGTGATGCCGCGTCGTGCGTTGGACAGGCTCAGATCGCTGCGGTTCTCATACCAGTTGCGCTCGGTGTGCTCGAAATCGAGGTTCACTTCAACCACATCATTTGGCCGCCACTGCAGCGCGGCGAACTCGCTCTGCCGGTCGTTACGCTCCTGCTTGAGCCGGTAGATGCGGCTGCTCGGCACCAGGTAGTACGGCGCGCCGTTGGCGATGGCCTGCGCGGACACTTCGTTGCAGTTGGCATTGCCCACGTTCTGCGTGCCATCGCAGGCATACCAGGTGGAACCGCTGGTAATGCTCTCTTCCGGATCGGTGCCGTCCAGGCGCTGGAAGCCCAGCGAGATGCCCAGCTTCTGCCCGTTGCCGAACTCGAACTGATCGATGTAGCTGGCGGTGCCGCGATAGCCGATGCCGTCCTTGTCACGGTACTTGCTGTCGTACTCCGCCCAGCTGCCGCGCAGGTCCAGCTGCACTGCACGCTTGCCGTACTCCAGTGGGCGCACTGTTTCCAGGCCGATGGTGCCGGCCACGCCGCCTTCGATGATGTCGGCGCGCTGGGTCTTGTAGATGGCCACCGTGTTGATCAGCTCGGCCGGGAACATGTTGAAGTTCACCGAGCGGTCGCCGCTGCCGTTGGTGATCTCGCGGCCATTGAAGTTGGTGCTGCTGAGGAAGGCGCCCAGGCCCCGGATGGAGATCTCCGAGGCGCCGGTCTTGTCGCGGGTCGAGGCGGCGCCGGTCAAGGTCTCGATCGCATCGGCCAGCGACGGTGCCGGCAGGTCGCCGATGTCATCGGCCGAGAGCACGTCGGCGATGACCGTGTCGTCGCGCTTCTTGTTGATCGAACTCTGCATGGACTCGCGGATGCCGGTGACCTGCACCTGGTCCAGCGTGGTGGGATCCTGCCCTGACGCGTCCTTGCTGGACTGCGCCTGGGCCGCGGGCATGCCCGCAAGCACGGCAAGCAGCGCCACGATCAGGGGTGTGGGGGACAACGAGATGCTGTGCACTGCTCCGGCGGGTCGCCGCATGGTTTCCTCCTCCCAAAGGATCGCCTGCATGCCAGGCGTGGGACGCAGCTTCGGCACGGCGACATGAAAATGTCAACCAATTGGTATGCGAATTTTCAAATGCCTTTCATCCATACCAGTTGAATGCAATTTAATGTGCTCATGCAGCATGACTTTGCGCGAAAGCTGGCTTACAACGGACCCGGAAGTGGTATGCAGACCCACCCTGAAACGACGGCCCGGCCGTCTCTGGAAGGATTTCATGCGCATTCGTCCGCTTGCTCGACATCCGCTCAACAATCCATCACTGTTTTGCCTGACCACTGGTCTGGCAATGTGCCTGACCACTTCAGCGGCAAGTGCAGCCAGCTGGCTCGTCCACGATGTCGCGGAGTTCACTACCGCCGCCTCGGCGCTGCAGCCCGGCGATGAGATCGTGTTGGCTGACGGCACCTGGACCGACGCGCGGTTGCTGCTGAAAGGCCAGGGCACGGCAGCCGCGCCGATCGTGTTGCGCGCGCAGACCGCCGGCAAGGTCGTCCTCAGCGGACGTTCGGACCTGCGCCTGGCGGGCAGCTACCTGCAGGTGTCCAACCTGGTGTTCCGCAACGGCTATACGCCGGGTGATGCGGTGGTGGCGTTCCGCGAATCCAGCAAGGCGGTGGCACGCCACAGCCGGGTGACCGGCCTGGTGATCGATGACTACACCAACCCCGATGCCAGCGACCAGGACTACTGGGTATCGCTGTATGGCAGCAACAACCGGTTGGATCACAGCCAGCTGCGCGGCAAGACCAACGCCGGGCCCACGGTAGTGGTGGTGCGCGATGCCACCCAGGGCCTGGACAACCAGCACCGTATCGACCACAACTGGTTCGGGCCGCGCCCGGCACTGGGCGTCAACGGTGGCGAAACCCTCCGCGTCGGCACCAGCGACACCTCGTTGAGCGATTCCAACAGTACGGTGGAGAACAACTGGTTCGAAGGCTGCGACGGCGAGACCGAGATCATCAGCAACAAGTCCGGCGGCAATACCTACCGCGGCAACGTGTTCTACCGCTCGGCCGGCGCGCTCACGCTGCGCCATGGCAACGGCAACCGGGTGATCGACAACGTGTTCCTGGGCGACGACAAGGCCGGCACCGGCGGCGTGCGCATCATCAATGCCGACCAGACCGTCAGCAACAATTACTTCGAACGACTGGCCGGCTCCAGCAACCGTTCCGCGCTGGCGGTGATGGACGCGCAGGCCGATCCGCCGCTGTCCGGCTATGCGCCGGTGGTGAATGCCACGATCAACCGCAATACCTTCGTGGACGTGGCGAAGATCAGTTTCGGCGTCGGCCATGATGAAGCCAAGGGCATCGTGGTCGCCGCCAGCAACAGCCGCTTCAGCGCCAACCTGATCGTCAACCGCACCAGCAGGAACCCGCCGAATGCCGCCAGTTCGCTGGCCGGCATCGACTTCAGTGGCAACGTGCAGTCACCGGCAGCCAGCACCGTATTCCCGGGCGGCGTAGAGGGGCGTGGCGTCAGCCTGCAGCAGGCTGCCAGCGGATTGTGGGTGGCCGCGCCTGCCCTGCCCGCCGTGGGCGCCGATCCTGCCCTGGCGATGACCGCGCGCGAGGCGACCGGCATCGACTGGTATCCAAAGGTGGGCGAAGTTGCCCTGTCACGCACCCGCAATGGAGTTGATCGATGAGGTTGCAGCCGCTGTTCGTCTCCCTGGCCCTGGCCACCCCCTTTGCCCTGCTGCCGGCCGCGCCGCTGTTCGCAGCCCCCGCTGCCGCAGCGAGGCAGGCCGACACCGCGCCGGTGCTGGTGACCGCAGCGCAGTGGCAGCGGATGGCCAGCGAAGGCGGCCGCTACCCGTGGTTCGCCAAGGAACAGGCGCGCACGGAAAAATCGCTGAAGAAGATGATGAAGGCCGGCATCGACGTGCCGGTACCGAAGGACAAGGGCGGCGGCCGCACCCATGAACAGCACAAGCGCAACTACCAGGCCCTGCTGGCGGCCGGCACCCTGTACCGGCTGAGCGGCGACAAGGTCTATGTCGACTACGCGCGCGACATGCTGCTGCAGTATGCCAAGCTCTACCCCACCCTGGGCCCGCACCCCGAAGGCCGCGGACAGATTCCAGGCCGCGTGTTCTGGCAGGTGCTCAACGATTCGGTGTGGCTGGTCAACGCCATCCAGGGCTACGACGCGATCCGCGACGCGCTGTCCGCCGAGGACCGCGACACCATCGAATCGAAGGTGTTCCGGCCGATGGCTGAGTTCCTCGTCAGCGAGCCGAAGAACTACGACCAGATCCACAACCATGCCACCTGGGCGGTGGCCGCCACTGGCATGACCGGCTACGTGCTGCGCGACCCTGAGCTGGTGGAGAAATCGTTGCGCGGCAGCCAGAAGAACGATCAGTTCGGCTTCCTTCGCCAGATCGACCTGCTGTTCTCGCCCGATGGCTATTACGAGGAAGGCCCGTACTACCAGCGCTACGCACTGGCACCGTTCCTGCTGTTCGCCAACGCCATCGAACGCAACGAGCCGCAGCGCAGGATCTTCGCGCGCCGCGACGGCGTGCTGCTGAAGGCCGTGGATGTGCTGGTGCAGTCCAGCTATGACGGCCTGTTCTTCCCGATCAACGATGCCATCCTGGACAAGGGCATCGATACCGAGGAACTGGTGGCCGGTATCGGCATTGCCTATGCGCGCACCGGTGACGACCGCCTGTTGTCGGTGGCCCAGCAGCAGAAACGCCTGCTGTTGTCCCCCGAGGGACTACAGGTGGCGCAAGCACTGGCCGCCAACAAGGCCAAGCCCTTCGATTACCGTCCGATGCTGCTGCGCGATGGCCCGGACGGCGACCGCGGTGGCCTGGCGATCCTGCGCATGAACGGCGAACGCGGCCAGGCGCTGGTGCAGAAGGACACGATGCAGGGCATGGGCCATGGCCACTTCGACAAACTCAACTGGCTGTTCTACGACAACGGCAATCCGGTGGTGACTGACTACGGCGCTGCCCGCTTCCTCAACGTGGAAGCCAAGCGGGGTGGCATCTACCTGGCCGAGAACCGCAGCTGGGCCAAACAGACCGTGGCCCACAACACCCTGGTGGTGGACGAACAGAGCCACTTCAAGGGCGACTGGAAGCGCGGCGAGGAGCATGCCCCGCAGGTGCGCTTCTTCCAGGCCGATGCCGATACCCAGGTTGCCTCGGCGACCATGCACGATGCCTACCCCGGCGTGGTGTTCACCCGCACCCAGGCGCTGCTGCGCCACCCCGACCTGGGCCTGCCGGTGGTGCTGGACCTGCTGCAGGTGCACGGCGACAAGGCCGCGCGCTACGACCTGCCGCTGCACTTCAACGGCCACATCGTCACCACCGGCTTCGAGGCAGAACACTTCCCCACCCAGCGCCCGGTGCTGGGCAAGGACAACGGCTACCAGCACCTGTGGCTGGATGCACGCAGCACGCCCGCCAGCGAACCGCGTTCGCTGGCGTGGCTGCTGGATGGGCGCTTCTACACCTTCCGCTTCGGCAGCAGTGCGCCGGCACAGGCGCTGCTGGTGGAAAGTGGTGCCAACGATCCGGAGTTCAACCTGCGCCGTGAACCGGCCCTGCTGCAGCGCGTGGAAGGCCAGAGGGACGTGACCTTCTTCAGCGTGCTGGAGCCGCATGGCGAGTACAACGGCACCGCCGAGTACGTGCACGGTGCGGACAGCCGCATCAAGGACATCGTGCGCAGCCGGGGCAGCGATGCAGAGGTGATCGAACTGCGCCTGGCCAGCGGCGCACGCATCGCCCTCGGCGTGGCCGACGACAGCAGCGCCAAGGGCGAGCACAGCGTCACCGTGGACGGCCATGCCTACCGCTGGAGCGGCAGCCATGCGCGCATGGACCGCAGCAATGGTCACGGAAAATGAACGGCCCTGCCGTGGTGGCCAACCTGCGCAAGGTGCCGGTGCGTTCAGCAGTGCGCTGGTTGATCGTGGGCCTGATCGCCGTCGCTACGGTCATCAACTACATCGACCGCAATGCACTGGCGGTGATGTGGCCGGAAATCGCCAGGGAAGTAGGCGCGACCAAAGACGACTATGCCCTGCTGGTAACGGTGTTCATGCTGTTCTACGCCGCCGGCCAGTTCCTGTTCGGGCGCCTGTTCGACATGATCGGCACGCGCCTGGGGTTCGCCCTGTCGATCAGCGTGTGGTCGATCTCGATCGCGCTGCACTCGATCACCCATTCGATGCTTTCCTTCAGCCTGGTAAGGGCGATGCTCGGCATCAGCGAAGCGGGTGCGTGGCCCGGCGCGGTCAAAGCCAATGCCGAGTGGTTCCCTGCGCGCGAACGCGCGTTGGCGCAGGGCGTGTTCAACGCGGGTGCGTCGATCGGCGCGATCGTCTCCGCACCCGCCATCGCCGGCCTCTATCTGTGGCTGGGCTGGCGCGGCACCTTCGTGCTGGTCGGTGCGATCGGCTTCCTGTGGCTGCTGCCGTGGCTGTTTGTCTACCGCGCCGGGCCGGACAAGCATCCGTGGGTGAGCGATGCCGAGCGCCGGCTGATCCAGCAAGACCAGGCCGGGCAACAGACAGAGGCGGCGCCCAAAGCCAGCGTGCGCGAGCTGCTGGCCCATCGCCAGAGCTGGGGCATGCTCGCCTGCCGCTTCCTGCTGGATCCTATCTGGTGGCTGTTCGTGTCCTGGCTGCCGATCTATCTCGCTGAAACCTTCGGCTTCGACATCAAGCAGATCGGCCTGTTCGCCTGGGTACCCTTCGTCGGCGCGATGCTGGGCAGCCTCAGTGGCGGCTGGCTGTCGGGTCGCATGATCCGCGCCGGACACAGCGTGGACCGCGCCCGCAAGCTGGCCATCACCCTGGGGTGCGTGATCATGGCGCCTGCCCTGCTGGGTGCTGTGCTGGCCAACCAGCCGCTGCTGGCGGTGCTGGCGATCGCTGCGGTGCTGTTCGGCTTCCAGGTAGCCATCGGCAACATCCAGACCCTGCCCGGCGACCTGTTCGACGGCCGTTCGGTGGGCACGCTGGCAGGCCTGGGTGGCCTGGCGGCGGTCGCCGGCACCTTGATCACCACCTGGCTGGTGCCGGTGCTGACCCGCCACTCCTACGCCCCGATCTTCATCCTCGTTGCCGCGCTGGTGCCGCTGTCGCTGGCTGCGCTGTGGTGGTGGACCGGACCTATCCAGAAGCTCGACCGTGGCGGCGGCTGAGCCTGGGTCTCCTTCTTTTCCAAGTACTTCCATTCCCCCGCAAACCAAGGAGTTTTCCGCATGTCGTTCCAGGACAAGGTGGCCATTGTCACCGGTGGTGGCCGCGATATCGGCCGCGCCGTTTCGATCAAACTGGCTGCCGCCGGTGCACGCGTCTGCATCAACTACGCCCATGATGAAGCCAGTGCCCAGGAAACGCTGGCAAAGATCCAGGCGGCCGGTGGCCAGGCCATCGTGCATCGCGCCGACGTCACCGATGCCGCCGCCGTGGCCGGCCTGGTCGCTGCGGTACAGGCCGCGTTCGGCGAGCGTATCGACCTGCTGGTGAACGTGGCCGGTGGCATGGTGCAGCGTCGGCCGCTGGCTGACATCGACCCGGCGTTCTTCCACGCCGTGATGGACCTGAATCTGACCTCGACCTACCTGACCACGCACGCGGTGGTGCCGCACATGCGTGACGGCGCGGCCATCGTCAACTTCGCCTCGCAGGCAGGTCGTGATGGCGGCGGCCCGGGGGCATCGATCTACGCCACCGCCAAGGCGGCAGTGATGACCTTCACCCGTGCCATGGCCAAGGAGCTGGGGCCGAAGGGCATCCGCGTGAATGCACTGTGCTGCGGGATGATCGCCACCCGTTTCCATGATGAGTTCACCAAGCCGGAAGTGCGCACGGCCGTTGCCGGCGCTACCCCGCTGCGCCGCCAAGGGGCGCCGGACGAAGCCGCCGACGCTGCGGTATTCCTGGCCTCGGATGCGGCGGCGTTCATCACCGGTGCGAATCTGGACGTCAACGGCGGCACCTACTTCTCCTGACTGGAATCCTGACCATGCAGCGCTGGACGCTCCTGCTTTCATTGACGATCTGTTCCGCCGCGGCCGCACCCGGCGCGTTGGCCGCACCGGTCTGGGTCACCGCGTGGACCGCCTCGCCGGCACCTGACCGCAAGGATGGCACCGCCGAGGCCCCCGTACAGTTCGCCGCGCAGACCGTGCGCCAGGACATGCGCATCGGCAGCCGTGGCGATGCGTTGCGGCTGCGCATCAGCAACGAACTCGGCACGGCGCCGTTACGGGTCGAGGACATGCGCGCAGGAGTGAAAAACGGCAAGTCCGCCCCTCTGCCGGTAACGGTGGATGGCCGCGCGGTCATCGAGGTGCCGGTGGGTGCCGCGCTGCTGAGCGACCCGGTACCGATGCCGGTGGCGGCGCTGCAGGAGATCAGCGTAACGGCCTACTTCCCGCAGCCTACCCATCCCGCCGTGCGCCGCACCGAAGTGCGGGTAGCGGACGGCAGGCAGACATCGGTTGCCGACAGCGTGCGGCTGAGCTACCAGCAAAACGTGTTCTCGGCCGTGATGGTGCAGCGCGCTGATCGTCCCCAGGTGATCGTGGCACTCGGCGATTCCATCACGGAAGGTGCCACCGCCCGTCGCGGAACCTTCAACCAGTGGCCGGAGCGATTGGCGCAGCGCCTGCAGCAGGCCTGCCCGAACCGGTTCGTGGTACTCAATCAGGGCATCAGCGGCAACAAGCTGCTCGACCATGGCCGCAGCCACAGCGCCCTGTCACGATTGGATCGCGATGTGATCGCGGTGGCCGATGCCGATCAGGTCATCCTGTTCGAGGGCATCAATGACATCCGCCACGGTGGTGGCGCGCAGCCGCTGCCTGGACGCAGTGCGGCGGACATGCTGCTGGGCTATCAGCAGGTTGCAGCGCGACTGCATGCGCACGGCATCCGCGCCTGGCTGGGTACGTTGACCCCATTCGGTGGTTCCGAGCGCTACGAGCCCGTGTCCGCAGCGACCCGCACCTCGATCAACCAGTGGGCACGCGGTGGGAAGACCGGGTTCGATGGCATCATCGATTTCGATGCCGCGCTGCGTGACCCGAAGGCCGTGGAATCGTTGCCCAACGACATCACCCGCGACCACCTGCATCCCAATGACGAAGGCTACCGGCGCATGGCCGATGCCATCGATCTGCGCATGCTGGGCTGCACCCCCACCGAGTGAGAGAGAACCGATGAGCCGCGTCGTTTGTTTCGGTGAACTGCTGCTGCGCCTGGGCGCACCCGGTCGGGAACTGCTGCTGCAGACGCCGCAGCTGCAGGTCCACGTGGGGGGCGCCGAGGCCAATGTGGCGGTCTCAATGGCCTGTCTCGGCCACGATGTACAGATGGTCAGTACGGTACCCGGCAACGCGCTGGGCCGGCATGCCGTGGCCGAGCTGCGGCGGCATGGTGTGGGCGTGGCAGGTGTGCGTGAAGTGGAGGCTGACCGCATGGGCCTGTATTTACTGGCCACCGGCGCGCTGCAGCGCGCCAGTGAAGTGGTGTATGACAGGGCGGGTTCGGCATTCGCCAACACTGCCCTTGCCGACCATGATTGGCCAACGCTGTTGCGTGATGCGCAGTGGCTGCACCTTTCCGGCGTCAGTCCGGCGCTGGGTGCCAATGTGGCCGAATCCGTCTTGAGCGCTGCACGGGCCGCACGCAGGTCAGGCGTGCGAGTGTCCTTCGACGGCAACTACCGACCTTCGCTCTGGCAGCGTTGGGGCGGCAACGCCGCCGCCATCCTGCGGGAGCTGTTCGCAGAGGCGGATATCGTCTTTGCCGACCATCGCGATATCGAACTGGTGCTGGGACTGCGCTTCGCCGAGGACAGCCCCATCGCGCGGACCGAGGCGGCTGCAGCGGCAGCGTTCGCGGCCCTCCCGCACCTGCAGTGGCTGGCCTGCACCCAGCGCGACGTGGTGAGTGCAGACCATCACATCCTGGGCGCGCTGCTGTTGGGACGCGACGGTACCCGTGCGCAGGCCCCCTCGCGGCCATTGCCCGGTATCGTTGATCGCATTGGCGGCGGCGATGCGTTCGCGGCAGGCATCCTGCACGGGCTGGCGTCCGGGTTCGATGCAGAGAGCACCGTGCGCTTCGGTCTGGCGGCAGGTGCGCTGAAGCACTCCATTCCCGGAGACTTCAGTCCCGTGCGCGAGGCCGAGGTCTGGGCGCTGCTGGAGAGTGACCAGTTCGACGTCCGGCGCTGATCTCGCTCCGCCGTACATGCCGCTCGGCCTGGCCAGCGGCACACGCACGCCGACCATGTACTTCAGCAGCGCCATGCCGAGCAATGCACCGGGCGTCAGCATTCAACGACGGAAGGCTCCTGCCCGCGATGGCGGCCTGGCAGCGCTGGGTGGCGGTATGTTCATGCGATCCTCTCCTGCGGAATTCAGCCCTGCACGAGGTCCTGCGCGCACCTACAGCGTCAGCAGCCACGCTTCAAGCGCCCGGGTGTCGCGCATGTCGCCCGTATAGCGATGATCGGGCACGTGCGGTTCATTCGAACCACGTATCCGCCCACGGAACACCTTCATCGGCACCGAGATCCTGGCCAGCCCGCTGGGCAACCGCTCCGGCCGCACGTCCATGTACAGACTGTCGGCCGAGGTCTCGACGCCCACCTGCACCGCGCCCAGCCGCTTCCAGAGGTCCAATGCATCCAGGCAGGCCGAGCCACAGGAAGCATCGGCCACAACCAGGACCCTGCCCTTGCGCACAGGTCCGGCCTGGCTTGCGGCGGATGCTGGATCTGCGCTGGCCTCGGATGGCTCGCGCCACAAAGCCTCACCCCGGCCGCGAGCCTGCGCCATGCCTGCCGTCACCGATTCCAGCATGCGACGCAGCTCGGGCGACGCGTCGGGCGCCTGTTCCAGCTTCTGCAGGAAGCCGCGAAGCTGGGCGATGTTGCCCTCCGAGGTCCGCCACTCTACCCAGCTGCGGTCGGGCAGCGCATCGACAGCGGCCCGGCCCCAGATCAATCGCGCCAGTTCGATGCTCCATTGCGAAGCACCACCAGTGTTGCCACGCACGTCCAGCACCACCGTCGGTGCCTGCTGCATCCCTTCGGCTTGCGGTGCAAGCTGCTCAAGCAGCGCGGTCAGTTCCTTGAAGTTCTGCCCCGCAGGGTCGGCATTGAAGCTGCTGGTGGTGATCCAGTAACTGCCATCGGGCATCGCGTGCCAGCCGTTGGGGGGACGGAAGCTGCGCCGGGTATCAGCCAAGCGCTCCTTGCGCTGTGCTGCCTGCAGCGGCTGCCACCGCAGTGCATAGGATGTCTCGCGTCCGCCCACCTGGAAAACGCAGGTACGCAATGCAGGCACGTATGGATTGCCCTGTTCGAGCAGCACTTCACCACCACCCTGGATGCGGCTGGCCTGCAGGTTCCAGCGACCGCTGAAGTCACCCACCCGGCGTACAGCCAGCGTCTGCGCATCAATGCCGTCACACGACAGCAATTGCGCGCCCAGCGGCGGATGGCCCGGACCACCATCCACGGTCATGACCACCTGTGCGTCGCCATCGAAGCCGGTCAGGAAGCCGGGCCACTGCGTTGGAAGATCGGGAGCATCGGCAAGCGCATTGAGGCTGACATGGCCATCATTGAAGGAGGCCGCATAGCCCTTCATCGCCCACCAGTAGCCCGGGTAGCTGGCGACCCGTTCCGCGCGCGAGCGTGCAAGCGCCAGGGCATCGTCCAGCTGTGCGCCGAAACCAGGATTCCGCAGGTCCACGGCGCCCGGATGGCTGCCGCGCATGGCGGCGTCGGCAGCGTCCAGATCCTTCAACAGAGTATCCGACCAGTCGATCGGCGCGCCTTGCGCGGTAGGTGCCGCAAGCACTGCACCGAGCAACAGCCATGCAATGACCATGGATTCTTCCCTTCCCGGAACAAACGCCAGTCTCGCAGTTCTACTGCCTGTCGTACCGCGCCCGCCGCAACGGGCGCGGCACCCCATCAATGCAAGGGCACCTTCAACACTGATGGCGCATTGGCCGGCGAACTGAAAGTCACCGTGCCACCCAGCTGGCTGATGCCCGCGTACCGCAGGTCCACGGTGTCCACCACCAGGGTCAGGCGGCTGCCGGCCGGAAGGTTCCAGCTGCTGGCTTCCAACCGCAGGTCGATGGTCTTCGCCTGCCCCGGTGTGGCACCACGCAGCGTATAGGGCTTGTGGCTGATCAGCTGGCCGTTGCCCAGCACATCCTCGGCGTACAGGTAGGCGTACAGCGTGGTGTTGGCGCGGCTGGGCGTGACGGTCAAGCGTACCTCCGGCGTTCCATCCAGGCGCTGCGCACTCCACTGGATCGGCCCCTGCCAGACACCTGCGGCGTTGCGGCCCACGAAGGGCACATAGGCACCCGGCGGCAGGTTGATCATCTGCAATGCACCGGAGGCCATCGCCACGCCGGAATTGGCGGCGGTCAGCAGCCCGCTGCCGATCCGGTAACTCCAGCCGGTGCTGCTGCCGCTCGCGACCAGGCCGCCCGTGGGCAGCAGAAGTCCTTTGGGTGCGCTCAGCGCATAGCTGACAGCGCCGGCATTGGTCGCCTGCCAGTTCGGATAGGTACTCCAGCTGCCCTTCTGCGATTTCAGCTGTACTGCAGGCTGGCGATCGATGCCATTGGCTTCACCCTTGAGGTAATGGTCGAACCAGTCGCCCACCGAATCGTAGACCTCGTTGGGAACACCCAGAGCGCCAAAGGCTTCGTTGAGCGCATGATCGCCATGGCGCAGCTGCAACTGCTTGGGGCCTTTCAACCGGGTGAAGAAATCGACCAGCTGGCCCGGCGGGAACAGGCTGTCGTTGAAGGCGTTGGCGAGGAACACCGCTGGCTGGTTGGCGTTGATCTCATCGATGCTGGACCCGGGGCTGCGCTGCGCCGCCACCGGCAACAGCGAATCCACCGCGCCCTGGTAGTTGCCGACCAGTACATTGCGATTGATGGTCGTCAGTTCCGGTCCCGGGCGGCCGGTGGCCAGGCCGGCTGCCACCAGCAAGGCGATGCCCTGCGCGCTGGGGGTGTCGTTGCTGTACAGCGAGGCCTGCAGATCGGCCCAGCCACTCAGCGCCGCCACGGCCTTGATGCGTGGATCGCGCGCCGCCGCCAGCAGGCTGGTGCCTGCGCCGTAGGAGATGCCCGAAACGCCGATCCGGGCGGGATCGGCGCGGGTGTTGTCCAGCGCCCAATCAATCAGGGCGCTGACATCTTCGACCGTGGCTGGCCCTGCGATGTCGATGCTGCCGCCGGACTCCCAGAAACCCCGCGAGCTGTAGCTGATCACCACATAGCCGCGCCGCGCCAGCGACTGCGCCACCCCCACATACTCCACGCTGGGTACCGCCCAGCTGCTGGGCATCACCAGCAGTGGATAGCGCCCGCTGCCCGCGTCCTGCGGTTCGATGACGAAGGCCCCGAGAGGCGTTCCATCCCAGCTGGGAATGGTCCGGTGGGTGGTCTTGACCGTAGCGGCCCAGGCGGTGGGCGCCAGTCCGGTCAGCAGGATCAACAGCAGCAATACCTTGCGCATCGTCGTCTGTCCCCGTCGGTGGTGGTGCAACGGGTTGGACCGTACCAGTGCGAATGGTGGGTGGCACCTTGCGACGCAACATGACGTTTGCTGCATTGCCGGCCTATGGGATCGATGCTATGAGAGCTGGGCCCCAAGGATGAATGGACGTCATGAGGTCACGCTTCCTGCTCTTCGCTGTACTGGCGCTATGTGCGCAACGAACCGTGATGGCCAACGAGCAGGCGTTCTCCGATGCGGCGGTCCGTGAGGTCTTCCGGCGCGCCGAACAGCTCTGCAACGGAGACCGGGGTCGATTGTGGGGTCAATCCCTGTGCGGGCCGATGATGCTGGTGGATCCAAAGAGCCGGCAGGTCATCGCCTCGCAGGCAGACGCACATGGTGCGCTGAAGGAGCGCGGCGATGTGTTCACAGGCCAGCTTCCGTCTGATGCGA
This sequence comes from Stenotrophomonas sp. SMYL86, assembly GCF_036320025.1. Classification (NCBI taxonomy): domain Bacteria; kingdom Pseudomonadati; phylum Pseudomonadota; class Gammaproteobacteria; order Lysobacterales; family Lysobacteraceae; genus Stenotrophomonas; species Stenotrophomonas sp. SMYL86. The sequence goes on along the minus strand of NZ_JAWIRU010000001.1, from coordinate 305,144 downwards.
TCGTCGCCAACACCGCCGTGGACTGGTCCGGCACACGCTGGACGCAGCTGCTCTGGCCATTGCCGCAGGACGCGTCCCGACGCAGCACGCTGCTGGCTCACGAAATGTTCCATCGCCTGCAGCCGGCGCTGCCCATCATCGCACCGGCGGCAGGTGGAAACGATCACCTCGATACGCTTGAAGGACGCTACTGGCTGCAACTGGAATGGCGCGCGCTTGCGGACGCACTCGAATCCACCGATGCAGTAGCGCAGCACACTGCGATGACGGACGCACTCGCATTCCGCGCCGAGCGCTACCGCCGGTTCCCTGCGGCCGCGCAGGAAGAAGCGGCGCTGGAATTGAACGAGGGCCTGGCCGAGTACACCGGCGTGTTCGTCGGCAATCCGACGCCGTCGACACGTATCCAGGCGGCACTGCATGACCTTCGCGCACACGTGGGTGATCGCAGCTTCGTCCGCTCTTTCGCCTATGCCACCGGCCCGGCCTATGGCCTGCTGCTGGACCAGGCGGCACCTGGCTGGCGCGGCGACCTCGCCCACCAGGCTCGCGATCTCGGCACGCGTCTGGCCGAAGTGACGCAGGCCCCATTGCAGCTGGACGCGACCACGCTGGGAGCGGCTGCCGCGCGCTATGACGGGCCGGAGCTGCACGAAGCCGAAACGCTGCGCGAGCAGCAGCGCCTTGCGCAGCTGGAACACAACCGTGCGCGCTTCGTGACAGGCCCGGTCGTGCGCCTGGATCTGCGCAACATGCGCATCCAGTTCGATCCCAACACCATGCAGCCGTTGCCAGGCCAAGGCATGGTGTATCCAGCAATGCGGCTGTCCGACATCTGGGGCAGCCTGGATGTCACCGACGGTGCGTTGCTGCAGAGCGACTGGAAGGTCGTATTCGTGCAGGCCCCGGCAAGTGCTGAACCGCCACTGGAGGGGCCGGGGTGGTCGCTGAGCCTGAAGCCGGGATGGTCGCTGGTGCCGGGAACACGCAAGGGCGACTACGTGTTGAAGACGAACCCCTGACCATTGCTACAGGCAGCGCGATGTCCTAGCACGCCTGCGTTTCATCCACGCGCCGCATGATCTGACACATCTCCAGTGCTTGCGCGCTGTCACAGCTTCGTCGTTTCGCCATTGACCGAAAGACGACAGCTTGTGACGCTTACGACACCGCACGGCCTCCGCGGCCCTGTCATCGCGGTCACGTCCCACGCATTCCGCACTACCCGACTCCGCAGTGTCCTCACATGACCTCGCTCCGGCCCGGTCGTGGCGGACGGCTGCGTCCTGAATCCTCTGCTGGAGAATCGCAATGCGCCTTGCAGGTTTCTTCTTCGCGTTCGTCCTCAGTACCTTCGCCGGTGCCGCCCAGGCCCAGGTCGTCACCCTCAACAAGGGCGGCTTCGTGCTCACCTACGACTGCAGCATCCACAGCGCCACCCGCTACGAGTACACGCTCACCGCCGACACCGGCTCCGCCGCGCGCCCGTCCAGCTTCTACAAAGACCCGGACCTGCCGGCCGGCTGCCTCGGCCAGAACAGCACCGCGTCGTATGCCAGCATCCGCAGCGGCTATGACCGCGGCCATCTGGTGACCTCCAACCACATGGACTACAACGCGACCTACATCCGTCGCGCCAACTACATGACCAACATCGTTCCGCAGGTTTCCAGCTTCAACCAGGGCGTCTGGGTGAAGGCCGAAAACGTGGCCGAGTGCTACCGCGACATCGCGCCGGTGGATGTCTACGGCGGCGTGGTCTACGGCGACGCGTCCAACGATTACTTCCTTGCCAGCCACGGCATTCCGACCCCGGAGTTCTTCTGGAAGACGATCATCACCCGCGACCCGAACACCGGCACCGCCAAGGCGATCAGCTGGATCATCCCGAACGAAGCGAACCTGGGCAGCCTGGACAGTTACCTGGTGACCATCGCCGACCTGGAAGAGCTGCTGGGCGCCAGCTATGTGGCCATCAACGCGCCGGCCTCGCTGAAGGCCATGCTGCCGGCCACGACCTGGCCGCAGCCGGCGGGCTGTGATCTGAGCTGATCCGCCAGGACGCCCGTGCGGTCGCGAATCCGACCGCACAGGCGCACTTCGCCTGGACAGGTACGGCGCAGTTGGATTCAGTGCTCTGCCACCTGCATCACCACTTTGCCGAACGGCCCCTGCTGCAGTGCTGCCAGTGCCGCAGGCAGGCCGGCGAACGAATGCACGCTGTCGATGACAGGCTGCAGGCGCTCGCGTTCGATGAAGACGTTCATCGCCTCGAAGGCCCGGCGATGGCCAACCGAAACCCCCTTAAGGGTCGCGCGGCGCAGCATGAGAGGAACCGCCGGCATGTGCAGGTCGGGATCCTCGAGGAAGCCGATCTGCAGGATGTGCCCGCCCACTGCGAGCGCCTCCACGCTCTGGGCGAGGTTGCCGCCTCCGAGCAGCTCAAGCACATGATCGACGCCCTGCCCTCCGCTCAGCTCCATCGCTCGCGCGCCCCATGCAGGATGTTGCCGCGTGTTGATCGACGCCCATGCACCCAGCCGTTCTGCAAGGGCAAGCTTGCTGTCACTGCGTGAAGTCACGATTACCCGGGCTCCCAGCCGCTGGGCGAACTGCATCCCGAACAAGGAAACACCACCGGTACCCTGCACAAGCACGGTCTGGCCAGGAGCGAGTTGGCCGACCTCGACCAGTGCAAACCAGGCCGTCAGCGCCGCCACCGGCAAGGTGCTGGCCTGCAGGTCAGACAACGAGGGGGGCGTAGCGACTGCCACGTCCTCCGGCAGCACCACATACTCCGCCAGCACGCCCGGCAGCGGACCGCCCAGGGACAGTCCGTGCTGCAGCATCTCGGGCGGAGGCGCGCCATCGAGCCACTGCGTCCAGAAATTGCCCATCACCCGCTGGCCAACGCTGAAGCGTCGCGCTGGGCTTCCGGTTTCGACAATGACACCGGCCATGTCCGAAGCGGGAACAAACGGGTGTGGCAGCGGACCGGACAACAGTCCGCCGTCGATCACCAGGCGATCGCGGTAGTTGAGCGACACGGCACCGACCTTGACCAGTACCTCACCAGGGCCTGGCCTGGGAATGGGGCGCCGTACGCAGCGCAGGTGAGCAAGGCCCGGGGCATCGAGCTCCCAGACCTTCATGGTCGAAACAGACATGGGAAATCACTCATTGGCGCGCGGAAGTGCGCCAGGAAAGTCTATTGACGCATGGATGTGTTCAGTGACGGGATATTGTCGATACACTGAATCCATAAATTCCCCAATTGACGCATATGACCAGCTACAGTGCGGCGCGCCTACAGGGCATCAGTGTGTTCGTCCAGGCCGTGGACGCCGGCAGCTTCACCGCAGCCGGTCTGCGCATGGGGCTGAGCAAATCGGCCGTTGGCAAGAGTGTGGCCACGCTGGAGCGGCGACTGGGCACCCGGTTGCTGGATCGCACCACGCGCAGGCTGGCACTCACTGTCGAGGGTGCCGAGTTCTACCAGGTCTGCCGGCGCATCCTGGCCGAACTGGACGAAGCCGAATCCAACGCAGCGTCGCGGCGGCAGGAGGTTTCCGGCCTGTTGCGGGTCAGCCTGCCGGTAGCGTTCGGGCAGCGCTGGGTGATGCCGGTACTGATCGGACTGGCGCAACGCCATTCGCGGCTGCAGCTCGATGTCAGCTTCACCGACCGCAGGGTTGATCTGCTCGAGGAAAACGTCGATCTGGCCGTCCGCCTGGGGCCGCTTGACGACAGCAGCTCGCTCTCTGCCCGGGCGCTCGGCCGCCAGCATGCCGTGATATGCGCTGCACCCGGATACCTGGCGGCACGTGGCGTCCCGGTGCGCGCCGAGGATCTTGCCGGACACGACTGCATCACCTTCGGCCGGCAGGGGCACGCGCTGCCCTGGACGGTGCCGGACGGCTCCGGCGGGCTTGTCCAGCACCGCATTGAAGGGCGCCACCGCATCAGTGACGGCGATGCGCTGCGTAGCGCATTGCTGGCCGGGCTGGGCATTGCAGAAGCGACCACCTGGCTGGTGGGGGACGCGCTGCGCAGCGGCGCACTGGTGACCGTATTCCCTGCCACGGGTAGCGCGGGCGCGCCCCTGCATGCGCTCTGGCCTACCACCCGCGACCTTGCTCCCAAGGTGCGTGCCGCAGTGGATGCGCTGGTCGAGGCGTTCGTTCCGTCTCCACCGTGGGAAAATACCCGCTGATCGCCCCCATGGCTGTTGTTTCAAGGAGCTGTAGATGTCCCGTTTCCCCTTCGATGCCGTGCTGTTCGACTGCGATGGCGTACTCGTTGATTCCGAGCCGCTGGTCGCCCGCGTGCTTTCGGAAATGCTGACCGAGCGCGGCTGGCCGCTGACCCCGGCGCAGGCCGGTGAGGTGTTCCTGGGCCAGTCCGTGGCCCATCTGGCCGGCCTGATCGAAGAACGCACCGGCAAGCCGTTCACCGAGGAATGGCTGGAAGAGTTCCGCCAGCAGCGCAACCGCGCGTTGGAACGTGACCTGGTTGCGATCCAGGGTGCGCCCGAGGCGGTGCGTGCGATCGCGGTGCTCACCGGCGGCCGGATTGCCTGCGCGTCCGGCGCCGATCTGCACAAGGTGAAGCTGCAGCTGGGCAAGGTCGGCATCCTTGATGCCTTCGGGGCCCACGTGTTCAGCGGCCAGGACATGCCGCACACCAAGCCGCATCCGGATGTCTATCTGGCCGCCGCCGCTGCGCTGGGCGTGGACCCGAAGCGTTGCGCGGTGATCGAGGACACTGTTACCGGTGCAACGGCCGGTGTGGCCGCTGGCGCAACCGTGTTCGGCTTCAGTGAAGGCGGTCCGCACCACAGTACGCCGGAGGCCCTGCGTGCGGCGGGTGCACAGGTGATCTTCCAGCGCATGGAAGACCTGCCCGCCCTGCTTGCCGCCCATGCGGTCGACGCGGTCGCCTGACCTTGCCTCAGCCCGCAGCGCCGAGTGCGGCGCTGCGGCGCCTTCCGGCGTAGTGCAGCACGAACAGGTAAAGGCCGGTGAACAGTTGCAGGAACAGGGGGGGCAACGGCGAGTAGGTGAGCCACACCGCAGGCTCGCCCTGTCCCATCGCGCGCGCTACGAAGTTGGCGATCACCGCCAGGGTGAACACGATTGAGGTCCAACGGTGCACGGGCCGTGCCCAGCCACCGCGGCTCATTGCCGGCGCCTCGTCTCGGAGCGGGCTTCGATCATCTTCCAGCCATTGCCTGATGGATCGCGGAATCCGGCGTCCACGGCGCCATAGCGCTCGATCGGCTCCTGGGTGAATTCCACGCCCAGCGCCAGCCATTGCGTGTAGCGCGCCTGGCAGTCATCCACGGCCAGCACCAGCGGCGGCATTGCGCCCTTGGCCACCAGCTGCTGCAGCGAAAGCGCGGTGGCCGCATCGTGGGTGGGCGGGCCAGGCACGAACAGGCCCAGCTGGAAACCGTCCTGGTCCGGGCTGCGTACCGTCAGCCAGCGGTAGCTGCCGTTGCGTACATCGGTATGCACCTCGAAGCCGAGCTTGCCGACATAGAACGCGAGCGCCTCATCCTGGTCGCGCACATACAGGCCGACCGTGTTCACAGTGTTCGTCATGGGACCTCCCTCAGGTGGGGTCCACGTTAGCAACCGCCTCGCGGCGACGCTTCTCCAAAACTGCGATCTTAAGGTCCGGTCGCTGTGCGGCACGTGCGTGGCATTCCGGCACGCTGGTCGACGCCGCCTGGCCTGCACGCTCACGCTCACGCACATTGCCCGGGCTGTCACCGGTGATGTCACGGAAGATGCGGCCAAAGGTGCCCAGGCTGCTCCACCCGGTCTGCACGGCGATTTCGGTGACCGGCATGTCGGTGTCACGCAACATCGCCACGGCCCGTTCGATGCGGCGGCTGAGAAGATACCGGTGCGGCGGCAGCCCGAATGCCTGCTTGAACGAGCGGGCGAAGTGCGCCGGCGACACCGCACTGACCTCGGCCAGGCGTGTGACTGGCCATTCCTCATGGCTGGCCCGGTCCATCCGGTCCTTGGCACGCAGCAGGCGTCGCAGCAGTTCGGGGCTCTGGTTCACGGCGTCACCGCTTGGGCCAGATGATGGCGTGCTGCGTGCCGTGCCTCGGCGGCCTGTTCGACCACCCAGTCACGGAATGCGATGACCTTGGCGCTCCCACTCCGTGCCGAGGGCGCCACGAACCAGAAGCTGCGACCGTCGCTGGCGACACCCGGATGCGCCTGCACCAGGCGCCCGCTCTCCAGCTCGGCCTGGAACAGGATCGGCGAACCGATGGCGATGCCCTGCCCTGCGATCGCGGCACCGACATCCAGATGCTCGACGGCGAAGGGCGTGACCAGACTCCCTGGTGCCGGCGGTGGAAGGTGCCCGTGCGCGGCGAACCACAGGGCCCACCAGTCCGGCCGACCGAGCAGCGGAATCTCCAGCGCGGTGCTGCCCAGCCCACGGGCCGCCGGCAGCAGCGCCGGCGCACACAACGGCATGAAAACGCTGGGGAACAAGGGCGTGGCCTGCAGCCCAGGCCACTCGCCATTCCCGTTGCGGATGGCGGCATCGAAGTGGCCGGCGGCAAGATCCTGCGGCTCTGCCGACAGATCCAGTTCCAGCAGGAGCTGCCGATGGCGGGCGCGGAACGTACCCAGCCGCGGCGTCAACCAACTGGTGCCCAGCGTTGGCAGTACGGACAGGCGCAGTCGCGCCGCATCCATGCCAGCGGCGCGCATGAAGCTGGCGCGTAGTGCGTCGAATGCCCGGGTGGCTTCCTGCGCGACACTGGCACCCACCACCGTCAGTTCCACGTGCTGTGCGTGGCGCAGGAACAGGCAGGTACCGGTCTGGGCCTCCAGCCGCCGCACGTGATAGCTCACCGATGCCGCAGTGGTGTCGAGCTCCTCGGCGGCACGCGCGAAGCTGCCCAGCCGCGCCGCCGCCTCGAAGGCGCGGATGGCGGCAAGCGATGGCAGCTGGCGTTGGGTGACCATAAGTGTGGCTTAGCCTGAGCCCCGATATCTGCGTGGTCAATCCCCTTCGTACCCGCAACCATGGGGGCACCTTCGGTAGGGGATCACGCATATGGATCGACGGCAGTTCCTGGTCACCCTGGCCGCCACGGCCGCGTCCACCGCCCTGCCCGCCGGGTGGGCCCTGGCCAGTCACAGCGAAGACTGGAAATGGTTGCAGGGCAACTGGCAGGTCCGGCACCAACGCCTGAAGGAGCGGCTGGTGGGCGATACCCGCTGGGAAGCCTTCACCGGCGCCAGCGCGGTCTGGCTCACCCTGGGCGGGCTCGGCACCATCGATGACAACGTCATGGCACTGCCTTCGGGTCCCTACAGGGGCCTGGGCGTGCGTGCATTTGATCCCGTGTCTTCCACGTGGTCGATCTGGTGGATCGATGGCCGCAATCCTGTCCATATCGAAGCCCCCGTACGCGGCGGTTTCAAGGGCGATGCCGGCGACTTTCGCGGTACCGACCAGATCGACGGACGCCCCATCGACGTGTGGTTCCGGTGGCACGCCATCCACGGCGAGGAGCCGTGGTGGGAACAGGCATTCTCCGACGACGCCGGTGCGCACTGGGAGGTGAACTGGCGCAACTGGTTCCGCCGCACGGCTGCGGCCCCCTCTCCGCTTCCGGAGCTGCCGGATGCACCGGGCGATTTTGATTTCCTGGTGGGCCATTGGAACGTGCGCCATCGTCGCCTGCGCGCCAGGCTGGCAGGCAGCGATGCGTGGGACGCGTTCAACGGCACCCTGCACAACTGGCCGGTACTGGGAGGATTCGGCAACGTAGGTGACAATCTGATGGACGTGCCAGGAGCGCCGCTGCGCGGCATGGGCATCCGCGCCTGGAATGCGGCTGAGCGGCACTGGCTGAGCTGGTGGCTGGATGGCCGGGAACCGACCCGGATCGGCGCGCCACTGCTCGGCCGTTTCGAGGCCGGTGTCGGTCGCTTCTTCGGCGAAGACCAGCACGACGGACGAGCGATCCAGACGCGGGTGATCTGGTCACGCATTACCCCGCGTTCGGCGCGCTGGGAACAGGCGGCCTCGACCGATGGTGGACGCAGCTGGGAAACCAACTGGGTCAGCGACTTCGAGCGGCAGGCATGAAGGCGCTGCTGGCCGTGATGCTGCTGGTGTCTGCGTCGCCTTGCGCGTCTCCATCCAGGGTGCTGCAGATCGTCGGCCCGGCCGAGCGCTTTGCTCCGGGCATTGCGTCCACGCAGTACGACGAGATTCGACTGACCTTGAGCCCGGACGGAAAGACCGCGCTGTGGTTCAGCCGCAACCGGCCCGGCGGTCCGGGCGGGTATGACATCTGGGTCTCCCGTAACGATGGGCAGCGCTGGCGGCCGGCGAAGCCGGTCTCGTTCAACACGCCGGGACGTGACTTCGATCCCGCCTTTTCCGCCGATGGCCGCGCGGTGTATTTCTGCTCGGATCGAGCAGGCGGCCAAGGCGGCGACGATCTGTATCGGGTCAGCGTGGGGAGCGACGGTCGATTCGGGGAGCCGGTCAATCTTGGCCCCGCAGTGAACAGCGCGGCCGATGAGTTCGCGCCAATGCTCTCGCCAGACGCAGCCACGCTGCTGTTCTCCAGCGATCGCGCAGGCGGTGCGGGTGGCCATGACCTCTACGTCGCAGCGATGGTCCGTGGTGAGGCGCAGCCCGCGCGGCCACTGCCCGGAGACCTCAATACCTCGGCGCAGGAGTTCGATGCCACCTTCCTCGGGGATGGCCGTACTGTGGTCTTTGCCCGCGCTCTCGACTTCGGCAGCGCACCGGTGCGCCAGTTCATTGCCTACGAACGTGGAGGCCGTTATGACGCGGGCCATGCATTGCCCTCGCCCTTGAACGAAACCTCCGGCGACAGCTACGGCGCGATGCTGGATGGCTCGCAACCCGGCACGTTGACCTATTCGGCCCGGCGTGCGGACGGTGCAGGGTTGGACCTGTACCGCATCCGCTACCGGATGAAGCGCCCTTGAAGGCGGATGTTGTCGATTCCCGGCACCCCGGTTCGTCGAGAGGATGAATACCCCAGGAGAAAATGCAGATGCCCTCCCATCAGTCCCTTGCCTGCGCCTGCGGCCAGGTCCGCCTGACCGCCACGGGCCAACCCATTGCCACCGTCGAATGCTGCTGCGACAGCTGCCGCAAGGCCGGCGCCATGCTGCAGTCGCTGCCCCGAGCACCCGAAGTACTGGGCCCGCATGGCCAGACGCTTTTCGTAATGCACCGCAAGGATCGCGTCAGCATCGACGCCGGACATTCCACGCTGCGTGCGTTGCGCTTGTCCAGCAGGGGCGGCAGCCGCCGCGTCCTGGCGGGCTGCTGCAATACGCCGCTGTTCCTGGAGTTCAGTGGCGGCCATTGGCTGAGCCTGTATGGCCTGCTGTGGCCCGCATCGGCAAGACCCGCCGTGGAGATGCGGACGATGGTCAGTGATCTTCCTGATGCGTCTGTCCTTCCGGACGATGTGCCGAACCTGCAGACCCGGTCGCTGCGGTTCCATGCACGGTTGATGAAGGCGTGGATCGCCATGGGCTTCCGCAGCCCACGCATCGAAGTCGCGGGAGATAGCCATGTCTGAGCCCGAGCGGATCGAGATCGAGAGCATCACCACGCCCGGGCACATCCAGCGCGTGGATCGTGCCAAGTATCTCGCCATGCGCCATGCCTTGCTGCAGACCCTGCCTGCGCAACCGCCAGGGTTGACCGTTGCGCAGGCCAAGCAGGCGCTGCTGCCGCACCTGCCCACCGCCCTGTTCCCGGCAGGCGCCACCGCCGGCTGGTGGTTGAAGGCCGTGCAGCTGGACCTGGAAGCCAAGGGCGTGATCGAGCGCGTCACGGGCAAGCCGTTGCGCCTGTTCAAGCACCTGGCGGCCGGCTGATCAGCGCTGCGCAGGCAGCTCCAACCGGTGCTTGCGGCACAGGCGATACACCGTCACCCGCGAGATCTGCATCTGCCGCGCGCACTCGGAAACGTTGTAGCCGGTCTGGCGCAGGGTCTGCAGCAGCACATCGCGCTCGGCCTGCCCCCGCGCATCGTGCAGCATCGCCCCAGGCAGGACCGCCACCGATGCGCCCAGCTCCAGGTCACGCTCGCTGATCAGCTCGCCCTCGGCCATGATCGCTGCACGCTGCACACGGTTCAGCAGTTCGCGTACGTTGCCGGGCCATTCGAAACGCCGCATGGCCTGCAGTGCGGCCGGCGCAAAGCCGCGCGCACGCACGCTGTGGCGCTGCCGGAAACAGCGCAGGAAGTGTTCGGCCAGCAGCTGCACATCGGCACCGCGCTCACGCAATGGTGGCATGAGCAGGCGCAGCACGTTCAGACGGTAGTAGAGATCGCTGCGGAACCGGCCCTGCGCCACCGCGTGTTCCAGTTCCACGTGGGTGGCAGCCAGCACTCTCACATCCGCCCGCAACGGCTGGCTGCTGCCGACGCGCTCGAAGGTGCCTTCCTGCAGTACACGCAACAGGCTGGTCTGTGCCTCCGACGGCAGGTCACCGACTTCGTCCAGAAACACCGTGCCGCCGTGCGCGGATTCGAACACGCCGATCTGCCGTTTGTCGGCACCGGTGAACGAGCCACGTTCGTGGCCGAACAGCTCCGACTGCACCAGGTTGGCCGGAATCGCACCACAGTTCACCGCAATGAAAGGCCTCCCAGCACGCCCCGACAACGCATGCAGCGCATGTGCGGCCAGTTCCTTGCCTGTACCGGTTTCGCCGGTGACCAGCACCGGCAGCTCCACCGGCGCGAACTTGTGCAGCACCGTGCGCACCGCATGCAGCGCAGCGCTTTCACCAATCAATGCGTGCGGTCCCTGCCCGCTGCAGGTTGCGTCGACAGGCGGATCATCTGCGTCGAACTGCTGGCGCATTGCGCAGACCAGATCCTGCAGGCCGAACGGCAGCGTGAAGCGGGCACGGCATCGCTGCAGCAACGGCAGCCAGGCCGCTGAAGCAGGTCCGCCACCCGGTGGCAGTACCGCCAGCCAGGGTAGATGCTGGTGCTGCTCGATCCACGGTACCAGCAGCTGCAGCGCGACCGCATCGAGGTGACGCAGATCGAGCACGGCGAGCAAGCGATCGCGCCCGCGCAGGCCAATCGCCATGGCGGGATCGGGACGGATGCTGCGCACATACCAGCCTGCTGCCGCCAGCGCACTGCGCTCGTTCGCCAACGGCTCGCCAAACCAGAGCACGCAACGTGACGTTGAAGCCTCCGGGACCGCTGCCATGCTTCCCCCAGCATCCGGACACCGTCGGCGGACTGTCAGGCAATCACCGGCGTGCCGCCCCCCGCCGGGACCTCTACGGCCACCGGGGCGGCCTTTGTTGGGCGGATCCTAGCGCTTCCCTAAACGGCGGCGCAATGAGCAGTGCGTCAAGAAATTCCTGGCTGAAGCGGCACCGTTGCAGACCGCGACGCCACCTGTAACACGGATGCGACAGTCGCCCGCGGCCCTTGCCCTGCGGTGCCTGGGGCTTCGAAATCCCAACAATTCCGCGACGTGCCTGTAACAGCGTGGCAGCAGCCCGGTCAGGTGCGGCACGGTGCCGACATTGGCCGGTGGGCACTTCGGAGTTGGCACGGTTGATGCGTGGTTCCGCCGCACCCATCGCGGGAGATCGGCATGGACGGCTCCACCCTGATTCGCGGCCTGGCCGCAGCACTGGCAGTGGCCCTGCTGTCGGTTGGCGCGGGCGCATCCGCATCCGGCGCCCGCCAAGGCGTGAAGGCACAACCGGGCGAGATCGTCCTGCTGCGGGATGTATCCGCGCGCCCGGCATACCGCATGGCACCGCCGGGCATGGCGCTGATTGCCGACCCGAAGCCGCAGCGCGAGATCGCCACCGCATTGGGTGCCGGCGGCACAACAACCGGCATGGACGAGTTGAGCGATGAGGACTATGCCGGCATGGGCGCCGGCCAGGCCGCGTCCATCGCGGCGCCGGGTGGCACCACCGTTGAACGGGTCACCCAGCAGGCCCTGGGCGGCACGCTGGGCCGCAGTGGCGACGGCATGGTTGGCAGCAATCTGGGGGGAGCCATGAGTGGACCGCTCGGTGCGGTCGGCAGCAGCACCCGCGGTATCGCCGATACCGTGCGCGGCGCACTGGCCCAGTTCCCGCTGCAGGGCACGGCCCCGGCAGGTGGAAAATGAAGGCGCTGCACGGGTTGCTTCTGCTGCTCGCTGCCGCGCCCTGGGCGACCCGGGCCGATGACTACAGCGGCATGCTCGCCTATCTCGACGTGGCCCGCATCGACGGCCACGCACTTGCCGGAACGAATGGCGCCATCGCCGTGAACCAGGCCGCCGGCGACCTCAACGTGCAGGCCAACCTACGGGGTATCGCCAAGGGTGATCGCGCCGACATCGCGATCAATGCGCGGCAGCTGCAGCAGGGCAACCGCGTGCTGTCCGGGCCGCTGCAGGCCACTGCATTCATTGGCGGTGACGCACTGGCCGGTGCCAGTGGCATCGCATCCATCAACCAGGCCAGCGGCATCGCCAACACGACGCTCAACGTCGTCAGCGCGACGCTGGCCCGACAGGGCATACGCGAAACCGACGATACGGCCTTGGCCGCCGAGGGTTCCGCGTTGGCAGGGGGGCGGGACGACACCGGTCACGGCGTCGCGACGGGCACCCGCAGCGCAGGTGTAGCCAGCACCGCACTGCGGGGATTCGACGGGGTCCTGCAACTCAATCAGATCGCGGGCAACGGCAACGACACGGCCAACGTATTGGGCCTATTCGTGCAGGACCGCCCGTGACAACCACCCAACCGATGCACCACCTGATGAGAGAGAGGGCACCATGAAAGCGACCGTCAAACAGACCATGCTCGCCATGGCGATTGCCACTGCCTCGACCGCCGCTGCGGCCAATGGCTGGGACAACCAGAACGCCAATGCGAACATCAATCACAACCACACCGTCAGCGAAACCCGCAACGACACCCACAACCACACCGACAACGACGTACGCAACCGCACCGTCAATGTCAATGTGCAGAAACACAGCAACATCCAGGCCGACGAACGCAAGGAAAAGAACAACCACGGCGTCGACGTGAACCTGGAGAAGGACCTGCGGCTGAGCACCGACATCAATTTCTCCGGTGACCCGAACATCACCGGCGACATCGACCTCGACTCGGCGGCCATTGCCGTGATCGACAACCGCCAGTCGATCAGCAACAACGCCACCAGCAACAGCCTGGTCACCAACAGTGCTTCCATCGGTGACAGCGTGGGTGCCGGCGCCTCGGGCAATCTCGGCTTCAACGTTGTCTCCGGCGACAACAACGCGCAGGACAATGCCGCGTCGCTGTCCGCTGCCGACGCGTCCTTCAGCTTCGGCATGGCCGACGCCGAGGTGTTCGTCAACCAGGCCGGCTTCGGCAACGCCACCATGAACTCCGGCGTCACCAACGCCGCAGGTCTCGGCGGCAACGCCTTCGGTGGTGCTTCGGGCAACATCGGCGTGAACATCGCCTCGGGCAACAACAACGAGCAGAAGAACGCGCTCGCGGCCTCGGTAGCGACCACCGCAGTGGCGCAGTCGAGCATCAGCTCCAACCAGGTCTCCACCGGCAACACGGTCAGCAATGCCGGCTTCGTGCAGTCCTACACGGATACCGTGCAGGTCGGAATGCGTGGCGGCGTCAGCGGCCTGACGCTGGCCTATGGCGCGGGCACCTACCGCGGCACCGGCAACGCCTACCAGATGGCCAACTACTATCTGGATACATGGAATGGCGAGCTGCCACATCCGGGTGGCAACAGCACCGGCCACATCGACCTGGACAACGAGATCCAGAACGCCACGATGAACCCCAACCGGCCGGGAGTGGGCGGCCTGGGCTTCGATACGCGTGAGAGTGGCACCAGCCAGTTCGTCGAACTGGGCGTGGCCGATCTGTACGCCAGCCTCAGCGGCACGGTCAGCACCACGCGCTGGGTGAACGTCAACGCCACCAACACCTCGGCGTTGTCCGGCAGTGCCTTCTCCGGCGCCTCCGGCAACATCGGCGTGAACGTTGCTGCGGGCACCGGCAACCTGCAGGCCAACAGCCTGGCCCTGGCCGTCGCCCAGCCCAGCACCGGCGGCGGTGGCGGCAGCGGCGAGTAAGCGCAACACCCCGGCCGTCCGCCAATGGCCGGGTCCCCGGGAGCCCCTGTTCCTCCTCCCCCTTGGGACAGGGGCTCCCCCCTGCTGCCGGAGAACGTGATGATCCGTTGCCGCCTCTCGATGCGCCTGCTGGCGATGCTGTTGCTGCTGGGTACCGCCTCCGCGTGGGCGGGCGAGGTGCGCTTCAGCGGCGTATTGCCCAATGGCGCGTTGCTGCAGCAGAAGGTGGAGAGCATGCAGGAGCGGCGCTACCGCAACGTGGTGCGGCAGCACACCGATTACAGCTGCGGGGCCGCCGCGCTGGCCACCATCCTGCGCCACGCCTACCACCTTGATACCGACGAGGCGACGGTGATCGAGGGAATGATGGGGGTCTCCGATCCCGCTCTGGTAGCCGAGCGCGGCTTCTCGCTGCTCGACATCAAGCGCTACGTGGAATCGCTGGGCATGCGCGGTCGGGGCTACCGCATCGATGAAACACGACTGCGCACCCTTCGCGTGCCAGGGCTGGTGTTGATGGACGTGCGCGGTTTCCGCCATTTCGTGGTGCTCAAGCAGGTGCGCAACGGCATCGTGGAAGTGGCCGACCCGATCCTGGGCAACCGCAGCCTGGCCCTTCCGGAGTTCCTGGCCGCCTGGCCATCGCGCGCGGTCTTCGTGGTGATCGGCAGCGACTTCGATCGCAACACCGCTCTTCTGCAACCCAGCGAACGGCCAAGCGCCCGCGCGCTCTACGCGCGGCAAGGGCCGATCACCGATGCCGAACTGGTCGACTTCGGCTTCAGCCACGCCGACCTGTTCTGAAGGAGGTTCGACCATGTTCCGCCAACCGATGATGATGGCTCTGCTGCTGGCCTTCCCTTCCCTGCCTCTGCAGGCGGCAGAGGGTGCTCCCGGTCGCGGCCTGAAGGAAATTCCGGACCCGGAACTGAGCCTGATGCGGGGGCGCTACACCGTGGGTGGCAACAACGTTGCCTGGTTCGGGGTCACCATGGTGTCGCAGTGGCAGGCCAGCAACGGCGCGACGCTGCAGGGCAGCCTCACCCTGGGCATGGACTTCCGTGGTGGTGGCGCGCCGAAGCTGAGTTTCCAGCCCAGCGTGCATGTCACGGCAGCCGATGCGCCGCTGCCCGATACCCACGGACGCAGCATCGACAGCAGCGGCCTGGCCAACGCCAGCGGCCTGGTGCAGAGCGTGCAGGTGGCCGGCGATGGCAATGTCGCGCGCAACGTCACCACGCTGACCGTCCGCGAGGGTGGCGTGCCAGCCGTTCTCTCTGATGGCGCAGGCAACGTCACCGCGCAGCAGGCAGGCGCCAGCGCGACCGCCATGCTGGAAGGCAACCAGGCACGCCTGCTGCTGCAGGTGGATGGCCAGGGGCTGGTGCAGCAGTGGATCCGCAATGGCAGCGTCGGCCAGGGGATCGCCCTCGCCGGTGACGGCCAGATCGCCAGTAACCAGCTGCGGCTGGAGCTGGTGCGCAACGCCGTGGGCAGCAACCTGCCGTTGAGCCAGAACGTGGCCCAGGCGATTGCGTTGAACCGCGGCATGGGGCCAGGCCAGTAACAGGGCCTGGCATTGGGGGAAACGCTCCACAACGCAGGACACCATCATGCACACCCTGATGAGGATCACCCCGTTGGCACTGGCGGCGCTGGCGGGCACCGCCCTTGCCGCACCGCCGACGTCCGACGATGGCGCTGACGTGCAGGCCCTGGCCAACCAGCTGGAACAGCTGAAGGCCAGCTACGCACAGGAAGTGCGGCGGTTGCGCGAACTGGACATGCAGGTCCAGGCCATGCAGGCGCGCTTGAGCGGGCGGGTTGGCCCGGTCACGCCCCCCCCGGCTGCGCCATTGGCGCAGGCAGCGGCCGCCGCGGTCCCACCGAGCAGCGAGGGCTACGCCAGTACCGCCGCCGAGGCGCAACAGGCCAAGCAGGAGTCGCGGCGCAGCGTGGACGACGTGAAGCAACAGCAATCGGCCCTGTTCTCCCGCCGCTTCACCATCGAGAACAGCCTCACCTACGCCCGCTACGACCGCAAGCAGCTCACCCTCAACGGCTTCCTCGCGCTGGACGCCATTTTCCTCGGCAATATCGCCATCGAGAACGTGGAGTCCGACTCGCTGACCTACAACGTGGCGGCCCGCTGGGGTGTCAGCCCGAACCTGACGCTCAACCTGGACGTGCCCTACCTGGCCCGGCGCACCGTATACCAGAAGGGCGGCGCCGGCGGAGCAGCGGCCGCCATTGCACAGGAAGAGACCAACGGCAACGGCCTGGGTGATATCGGGCTCAGTGCGAACTACCGGTTGTTCGGCGAACGCGGCTGGCGCCCTGAGACCGTGCTTACCGCCGGCGTCACCGCCCCCACCGGGCGCGCACCCTACGGCCTGGACTGGAAGGTGATCGAGCGCGATGACGACGACTACATCCGCTTCGCCGTGCCGCGCGAGCAACCCACTGGCAATGGCGTATGGCAGGCCAACCTGGGCCTGTCGATGGTGAAGACCGCCGACCCGGCCATCCTGTTTGCCAACATCGGCTACGTGCACTCCATCCCGCGCGGGTTCAACGACATCGACAGTAATCCGGACACGGTGAACCCGGGCGATGTGAAGCTGGGCGGCTCGGTGTACTTCGGCGCAGGCGTGGCCTTCGCATTCAACGAGCGGACCAGCCTGAGCCTGTCCTTCAGTGACCGCATCAGCGCACGCGCTTCCACCCGCTTCCAGGGCGGCAAGTGGATGAAGGTGATCGGCAGTGATGCCAATGCGGCATCACTCAACCTGGGCGTGACCTATGCGCTGAACCAGCACACCACGCTGGTGACGCTGCTGGGCATCGGGCTGACCCCGGATGCGCCGGACTTCACGTTGGCGTTCAAGATTCCGTACATGTTGTAGCCAGCTGGAGTCCTATTGCACGTGCGGCAGGCAGATCTGCGCAGAAGTGACAACTCCACATCCACATTCTGGCTGGGTTCCAGCGAGTGGAATGTACTTGTGGCCATGAACGTTGCCGCATCGGCCACAGCTATGTCTTGCATCCGTGCGAGTTACGAACCAGCCGTTGTTCAGCGCATCGGCGATGGTTTGGTCATGGGGCACGCTCGGGTAGGCATTCTCATATGTCGAGAGGACCATGCGACCTGGGCCCCGCACATTTGGTGTCGCTCCGAACTGGATATAACCGCCGTGGTGTGGAGCGACTACAGCAGTTACACCGTCCAAAGCGTTTGAGTCAAATGAGCCGTACTCGGCGTCACCACACAGCACAGCGACGGCGCGCGCTGACTCAACCCTGAGTGCCAGCGAGCTGTTGTTCTTCAGGTAGCTCTGGGTGTTCGGTGAGCCGGCGGAGGGCGAACAGGACCATATTCCGATGCTCGCCCCCTGAATGTGGACACTCCCTTCAGGCCAGACGAAAAGTGAACCATTACTCGCTAGCGTCCGCAGGAAATGAATGTGGCTTCCCCAGTACAGAACACCCTCTGGCAGACGGACAATCCACTTCCTTTGCAGGGCACTATCGCGATACTTCGGGGCTGTTTTCCAGTACTTTTCTGTTGAGTCCCAGGCCGCCCCACCGGACTCCACAGCAAACAGCCAATGGTCCTGATCCAGATGAGAGAGCACGACTGGTTCAGCATGATTGAACGCAAGAGGATTGAAATTGACAAGCAGTGGTTTGGTTCTGGCCTTGAGCCCAATCGGGCGGCCGAAATCAAAGAAGAGGCGAGGATGTTCGTTGCAATCGACAACCGCGTTGAAGTTTGCCTGGCCTACATCATAGATCGCGATGCCATGGGGTGCTCCCGCTTCTGCATTCTTCAGCAGTTTTCTGATGCCAGCCTCACTTGCAGGCCTGCCGACGGAAAACCTGCCTATTGTTCCGCAGACCTCAACATCTTGAGGCGACATCTTCTCAATCGTCATGAACAGCTGCTCTCGCTCGCCGTCACCACGATCGTCCAGAACGGCCGTTGACACCGGGATCGCCCCGTTGGAGGGAGTATCGGAGAGTGTGATCAGCTGGATCGTCTCATACAGAAGCTGGTCGGTTGGCCCCCTCCCCTCTTCCGCATATGCCAGCAGGAAATCAAGGGAGGGGAGATCCGCCCCTGACTCCAGATAGTTCTTCGCTCCATCTACCGGAATCGCATCAATGAGCAACGGCGCCCCTCGATCTTCTTCGCCTTCCTCTGGCTCGTTCAACGGTTCAATAAGCGCGTAGTACTGCGCACTACGCCCTTCGGATATGTGGCGTTGCATGCTCTGCACCCTCCTTGGCTAGACCCGACACAGCGTCGGCTGGGACGTCATTGCCCCTCCACCGATTAGGCCCGGAGTCGGCGGCGGAATCAACGACCGGACTATTACAGAGGTTCCACGGTGCCCATTCACCCACCGGCACCACAGCCGCCCCCGGCCACTGCTATATTCAGTCCAGCTCGGCAGGCATGGTGCCTGCCCTCGAATCACAGGGAGTTGGTCATGGGTCTGGTACAGGCGGTGAAGGGTGCGGTTGGCGGTGTGCTGGCCGACCAGTGGAAGGACTTCTACACCGTGCCGGCGGGCCTGCCGTCCACGGCGGCCCTGTTCGCGGCGGTGCCGCAGGGCACCAACGCCGGCCGCGGTTCCAACACCAGCGGCTCGTCCAACATCATCACCAATGGCTCGAAGATCATCGTGCCGGAGGGCTACGGTCTGCTGCTGTTCCAGGACGGCGCGATCACCGCGTTCGTTGCCGAACCGGGCGGCTACGAGTGGCGCTCTGACGATCTGAACTCGCAGTCGATCTTCGCCGGTGACGGCCTGGTCAGCACCTTCATCAAGCAGAGCTGGGAGCGCTTCAAGTTCGGCGGCCAGCCGGGCTCGCAGCAGGCGGCCTACTTCGTCTCGCTGAAGGAACTGCCGGACAACCGCTTCGGCACCCAATCGGAAATCTACTGGGACGACGGCTTCCTCAATACCCAGGTCGGCGCGGTCACGCGTGGTTCGTACACGCTGAAGATCGTCGACCCGATCCTGTTCGTGAAGAACTTCGTGCCGGCCAGCTACCTGCAGCCGGGCCAGGTGTTCGACTTCACCGATCTGGACAACGCCGCGGCCAGCCAGCTGTTCAATGAAGTGGTCGGTTCGCTGGCGCCGGCCTTCAGCCTGTATACGAACGATCCCAGCAAGGGCAACCGCATCACCAAGCTGCAGCAGGACTCGCTGGGCTTCGCGCAGAGCCTGTCGGCTGCGGTCGAACAGGGTTACCAGTGGAAGTCCGACCGTGGCCTGGCCATCGTCAAGACCGCTATCGTCTCGATTGAATACGACGCCAATACCCGCGAACTGCTGAAGACCGTGCAGCGCGCCGATGCGTTGTCCGGTTCGCGCGGCAATTCCAACCTGCAGGCCAGTGTCGCCCAGGGCATCCAGTCGGCCGGCGAGAACGGCGGCGCGGCCGGCCTGGTCGGCGTCGGCATGGCCTCGGGCATGTTCGGAGTGGGTGGCATGCAGCAGCCGGTCACTCCGGCCGCGGATGACCCGGTCGCCAAGCTGAAGAAGGCCAAGGAAATGCTGGACCTGGGCCTGATCACCCAGAGCGACTATGACGCCCTGAAAGCCAAGGCACTGGGCCTGTAACAGCAGGACCCACAACGAACATGTCCGATCCCCGAAACGGCCCACCGCCGCTGCCCGGATCCGCGCCCGCGACGCCGCCGCCCTTGCCGGCGGCGTCGTTGGATGGGCCCGGTTCGCCGCAGGACGTCCCTCCCCTGCCCGGCAGCTTCCCGCTGGACACCTCGAAGCTGCCGCAGGCGATCCGCGATGAAGTGGAAGCGCCCGATCCTGTGGCCATCGATACTTCGGCCAGCGAGCTGAAGGACGGCCTCAACCGCTGCCCCAAATGCGGCGCCACCGACATCCGGCCCAAGGCCGGTACCGATATCCTGGTCTGCCTGTACTGCCGTCACGAATGGCATGGCGCGCGCGTCGAGGAGGAGTTCGGGCTGGGCGAGGCCATCGACCAGCTGCGCGGCACCGTCATCGCCTCCGGCGCACGCGACATCGATGCCGACACCTCGGCGTTGATGACCTTCAAGTGCACGGGCTGTGGCGCAGAAGTCACGGTCAACACCGAAAGCACGATGACGGCGCGCTGCCACTGGTGCCGCCACGTCTTCGGCGTCAACGAGCAGATTGCCAATGGCGCGGTACCCGATGCGGTGCTGCCCTTCCACATCAAGAAGGACGATGCGGTCGCGCGCATCCGCCAGTTCGTCGACAAGCGCCGGATGTTCGCGCTGAAGGCGTTCAAGGACCAGTTCACCCCTGAAAACGTGGTGGGCGTGTTCCTGCCCTACATGATCGTCGACAGCAATGTCAGCGCTGCGGTGGCCGGCAAAGGCGAGATCAAGACCCGTGAGTACACGGTCGGCAGCGAGAAGAACAAGCGCACCCTCTACGACGCCGATGTCTACCAGGTCGAACGCCAGGTCGATTTCACCGTCGACGATCTTCCGCTGGAATCCTCGGCCGAGCGCGGCAACCTGGATACCCGCGCCAACACCAACAACATCATCAACACCATCCTGCCGTTCGATACCAAGAACGCGGTGAAATGGAACGCCTCCTACCTGGCCGGCTTCACTTCGGAGAAGCGCAACCTGGATGTGGAAAAGCTGCGGCCGCGGCTGGAAGACCAGCTGCTGTCGATTGCCCGCGCACAGGTGGAAGGCTCGGTGAAGCGCTACAACCGCGGCGTGCGCTGGGAGCAGGAACAGCTGGAGGTGCATGGCACCCGCTGGGTGTCGATGTACCTGCCGGTCTGGCTGTACTCGTACCATCAGCCTGGCAAGAACGGCGGCATGCTGCACTACATCGCGGTGAACGGCCGTACCGGCGAAACCATGGGCAGCGTGCCCGTGCAGCAATGGAAGATGCTGCTGGCGGCCCTTGCCACCGGCACCGTCATTGAAGCCCTCGCAATTGCCTTCCTGGTGGCATCGACATGAGCGACGACAGTGGCCTCTGGCTGTTGGCGGCAGGTCCGGCCGGCGCAACCGCGCTGTACTGGGCGTTGTACCGCTATTACCGCAACACCGACAAATCGCATTCCTTCGAGCACGAGACCGAAATCGAGGCGCAGCCCGTGACCGGTTCAGACCAGCAGGTGGGCCGGGTCACCGGCACCGAGGAAAAGCGCATACGCGGTGACAACGTGTACGAGTACCGGAAACGGGTGGCAAGGGTGAAACCCGACCAGTAGAGCCAGGCCATGCCTGGCTGATCGACAACGCCGCAACGACGACGGTGAACAGCTTCAGCCGGGCGGATGTGTACGCGCCTGCGACTGTGGCCTGCTTCGCAGATCAGCTCTGTTTGCCATGCCTATACTACCGCCGCTTCCACCCCGGCCATCGTTGCACCTGCCGGTGGAAGCGGCGGGGCTGGATGTCCCCGTCGGGCCGGCCGCCACGCTGCCGCCGGCCCTGCCAGTGATTTGTAACCCAACGCGGTTCAACCAATCACCAGGGGGAAGGCTATGCGCTACACACGTCGTGATTTTCTTGCCACCACCGCCAGCGCTTCATTGGCGTCACTGGTAGCACCCGGGGCCTGGGCCAGCGGCGCCGCACCGGCCGGAAGGGCCGCGCTGGCGCGCTACCACCGCTACAACGTCACCAGCCCCGAAGGCCAGCGCATGCTGGCCAGCTACGCACGCGGCATCAAGGCCATGCTGGCATTGCCGGCAGACGATCCACGCAACTGGTTCCGCAACGCCTTCGTGCACCTGATGGACTGCCCGCACGGCAACTGGTGGTTCTACGTCTGGCACCGTGGCTATGTCGGCTACTTCGAACAGACCATACGCACGCTCAGTGGTGATCCGCAGTTCGCCATGCCCTACTGGGACTGGACCGAGCTGCCACGGATTCCCCCGGCGATGTTCGACGGCGTATTGACGCCCACTGACAGCGCCTATGCGCCGTATACGCGCAACCTGGCGGTCTTCACCCGGTTCATGCGCCCGTCGCTGCAGCGCTACTGGGACACGCTGGATGCAGGCCAACGCGGCCAGCTCAAGTTCCGCGGCTACCTCACTGCAGACGATGTCTGGAACGATGTGACCGGCTACAGCGTCGCGGAAAAGACCGGCATCTCGGGCAATGCGGCCTATGCGATCACCTGCGGCGCCCGCTACCTCTGGCGCGAGAATCCCGGCTTCGATGCAAAGACCGCTTCGGCCGTGTCTCCCGACACCATCCACGCGGGGCTGTCGCCGGTCGAGTTCTACAACGACGATGTCAGCCGCAGCTTCACCAGCTCGCGTACGGCCTCGCACGTGGTGCAACCTGACGGCGCCACGAAATTCTCGGTACTGGAAGGATTCCCGCACAACAAGGTGCACAACTGCATCGGTGGCGTCGGCGCGGTCGATCCCGGCCCCTACGGCAACATGACCAACTTCCTGTCACCACTCGATCCGATCTTCTACCTGCACCACGCCAACATGGACCGCCTGTGGGATGTCTGGAACCAGCTGCAGCAATCCCGCGGCAAGCCGATCATGCCCATCAACGTCGACCAGCGGCGTCAGTTCATGAACGAACCGTTCCGGTTCTTCGTCGATGCACAGGGCAAGCCCGTTGGCGAGCGTCCGGCCAGCGCGTTCTTCTCCACCGCGGCCTTCGACTACGACTACGTCTACGCGCGCCGCAACGACCTGCTGGAGGCGGTCACGCTGCCAGCAGCTGGCGGCGCGGTGCGGCTGGTGCGCGGCACACGCTCCGATGGCGCCGTCCGCGTGGCTGTCCCCAATGAGGCGGTGCGCGCGCACCTGACCACATCGGGCCCGCGCCAGTTGATTGCCGAAGTGACCCTGGAGCGACCACGCGGTTTGAACAATACGCGCGAGTTCGACGTGCTGATCAACGCACCGGCGGGCACCGCCTCCGTGGCGGCCGACAGTCCGTACTACGCCGGCACCGTATCGTTCTTCGGGCCGACCATGGCCGGGATGGATCACAGCCACCCCACCACGTTCGCGGTGCCGCTGCCGCAGAAACTGGGGGCCCTGCAGGCGCTGAATGCCGCCGATGGGGGAACGACCACGCTGGAGATCCGCCTGGTCGCATCGTCCGGCCAGGCACCGCAGACATTCCCGGTGCTGGATGCCGCCATCCTGGTAGCGCCGCAGCAGCCGTGATGATGCACGGCAGGTGCCAGCGCTCTCCGGCACCTGCCTTCGGCCTGGCAGTCCTCAGCCTGCCTGCCCCAGCCGCACCTTCAGCTGCTGGATCTCCTGTTCGCTAACCCCGATCGACTTCAGGTACCCTTCCGCACCACCGTACTGGCTGTGCAGTGCCGCCAGGAACTGTTCCATGTTGTCCGGTGCGGTACCGGCCATACCGGCCATACCGGCCATCTTGCGGGCGATCTCGGGATTCTGCTTGACCAGCGCCATGATCTGCGCGTTCATCGCGCTGTCCTTCGGCTGCCCTTCCAGGTAGTGCGCGGAGATCGCGTAGTTGTGCACGATCTCGGCCTTCGGCACGCCCGCCAGGTCCAGCAGCAGGCCAGCGATGATGCCGGTGCGGTCCTTGCCGGCCGTGCAATGGAACAGCACGGCACCGTCCTGCTGCGCGGCGATGCGCTGGAACACCTGCTTGAACTGCGGCTGGCTGTGGCCCAGCCACTGCACATAGGCTTCGCCCAGCGAATCCGGGAAACTGGTCATCATCTTCTGCAGGTCCATCTTGTCGGTGCCCATCAGCGAAATGCGCTGGTAGGCAAAGCGATCATCCTTGGCCAGCAGGTCCGGCGACTGCGCCTCTTCATCGGCGGTACGCAGGTCGATATCCAGCTTCACGCCGGCCGCCGCCAGTGCATCACGGTCGACATCGGTCAGGCGGCCGAGGTCGGCGGTGCGCACGAAGGCATCGGCGGGAATCGGCCCTTTGCTGCCCTGCAGGCCAGCGAAGGTACGCACATTCCAGGCGCCCTGCAGCGGGATCACGCGCTGCGCATCGGCAGCGACGGGCTTCACGTTCGCAACGGCCGTCGGCTTCGCGGCGGCGGCCTGCGGCGCATCAGCGGCAACAGCCGTCGCGGCCATCGGCAGGCTGAGCATCACGGCCAGGACAAGTTCGGTAGAGCGGTGCTTCATGGAATTCTCCGTTCGAATCAGAAGTTGACGGCCATTTCCAGGCCGAAGGTACGCGGGTCGTTGAAGATGCCGCTCTGGCCCAGCGCCGCGCTGTTGATCTTGTAGAACAGGTGCTGCTCATCGAGCAGGTTGCGTGCCCACAACGAGAACGACATGGTGGTGCCAGTGCTGTTGACCGGCACATCCACCAGCGCCACCCGTGCGTTCACCACGAACGAGCTGTCGGTCAGCATCTGGTCGTACTCGCTGGTGTAGTAGCCATCGGACCAGTTGCCGTCCACATGGAACTTCAGTGCCGAGAAGTTCGCGAACGCCACCAGGTAGTCGACCGACAGGCTGCCGGCGTTCTTCGGCGCCAGCAGCGGCTGGACCGTTACCTGCACCCCTGCACCGAACGGGTCCGTCGCGGTCTGCGCGTCGATCTTCGTATAGGCGTAGTTGAGGCCGAGGGTGAGGTTGTCCACCGGCATCACGTTGAACTCCAGCTCCGCGCCGCGCGACTTGCCATCGCTCAATGCATTGGTGGTGACCATGGTGGTGCGGGTCTCGCCACTGTTCGGGTCGAACGGCAGCGAGAAGTCCATCTGCTTTTGCGCGATGGTCGAATCGAACACCGCCAGGTTCAGGCGCGCGCGGTTGTCCCAGAACTGCGATTTGAAGCCCAGCTCATAGGCCGTCACTTCTTCAGGACCGAACGCGCTGTAGTTGGTCGAGCGCGAGTTGGCACCGCCGGCCTTGAAGCCGGTGCTGTACTTGGCATAGACCATCGCGTGCTCGCCGAGGTCGTAGGCGATATTGACCATCGGGTCGAAACGGCTCCAGCGATCCTTGAACGCAAGGTTGGTCGCCGCACCATTGACGATGTACAGGCTGCCCTTCTTGTCATCGCGGGTATAGCGGCCACCCGCTGTCAGGTGCAGCCGCTGCATCGCTTCCGGGGTCCACGTGGCCTGGCCGAAGACGCCCAGGCTGTCGGTCCAGGCCTTGCTGGCGCGATCGATGCGTACCCGCGAGAGATCCAGCGGGTTGGTCGCCGGATTCACGGTGTAGCTGTTGCCACCCGGCCCCCACACCAGCATGTTCGGGGTCTGCGCATTGTCACCGGCGGTCTCGTGGTAGTAGAACGCGCCACCGAGGAACTGCACCTGCGAGGTGTTGCCGATGAGCTGGAATTCCTGGCTGTACTGGTGCTGGTAGACCTGGGCCAGGCTGTAGCGACCGAACGGCGTTCCTGCACCACCGTACGCCGAGATCGCGTCAACCAGGCCCATGTCGAACTGGCCCTGGGTGAGTTCGCGGTATGAACTGATCGACTTCAATTCCAGGTTGTCGTTCAGCGTCCACGACAGGTTCAACAGATGGCCACTGGTGCGGCCGGTATTGTCTTCCTGCGGGCCGCCGAGGATGGCGCTGTCGCGGCGATCCTGGCTGGCGCCGACCTTTTGCAGCGGGCTCAAGTAGGCACCCGGCACCAGCACCTGCGTGTGATAGGGCGTGGTGGCATCGAAGGAACGATCGAACGCATACAGCAGCGAGAAGTCATCACGGGGCTGCCACAGCGCGGTCAGGCGTGCGCCACGCTTGTCGTAGCTGTTGAAATCGCGCTCGCCGCGCATCGGGTTGTCGGTGGTGCCGCCACGCTTGGCCTGCACGGCGTCGATCTTGAAGCTGACATCGCCCACCTTGGGCAGATCCAGGTGCAGCGCACTGTTGTAGCCGCTGAAGTTGGACACGCCGACGCTGACGTTGCCGCCAAACTCGCCGGTCGGCGCCTTGGTGACGATGCTCACCGCGCCGCCTTCGGTATTGCGGCCGAACAGCGTGCCCTGCGGCCCCTTCAGCACTTCGATGCGCTCCACGTCGTAGAGCATGCTGCCCAGGCCCTGCGCGCGGCCCATGAACACCCCGTCGACGTAGATGCCGACGCCGGCATCGCGGGCCGGTTGGTTGGCGTCGCCGGAGGCACCGATGCCACGGATGCCGATGTTCAGCGCAGAACTGCGGGTAGCGAACGGCGTGACCCGCAGTGATGGGATGGAGCCATCGGACAAGCTGCCCAGCGAAATCGCGCTTCGGTCCTTCAGCGCTTCGGCATCGACCACCGATACCGAGATCGGGGTCTCCTGCAGGTTGGTGGCGCGTTTCTGCGCGGTCACCATCACCTGGTCAAGGGCGACCACGGTGCGCGCGGCATCGGCGGATGCCTCGGCGTCGGCGCTGGGACTGTCTTCGGCATGGGCCAGCGCCGGCAGTGCGGCGGCAATGGCAAGGGTGAGCAGCGGGCGGTGCAGCAGGGCGTGGCGCATCGGACTCATTCGCGGAAGGAGAAGGCCGGCGCAGTCTGGGAGGAGGGAATTACAAATGAATGACCGTTCATTCACACCTTTTGTGACGTACTATCCCGCCTCTGGACGCCCCGACTTCATGCAATGACGCCGAAAACCGCCCTAGCCGCACCCGCTGACGCCCAAGCCGCCGCCCATGCCGAAGCCCAGCGCCGGCGCATCCTCGATGCTGCCCAGAAGTGCTTCATCACCCGCGGTTTCCATGCCGGTTCGATCGGCGATATCGCTGCCGAGGCCGAGATCAGCCAGGGGCTGATGTACCGCTATTTCGCCAACAAGCGCGCCCTGATCCTGGCCCTGATCGAGCGCCAACTGCGCCACGACCAGGCCTCGATCAGCGAGATGCCGGTGGCGTCCGATCTGATTGATGGGCTGCTGGAGTGCTACCAGCAATGGGCACGCGGCGAGGTGCTGCCGATCCACGGCAATGCCATTGCCAGCGTGGCGCTGTATGCGGAAATCAACGCCGAGGCACACCGCGACCCCGTGCTGGCCGAGGTGCTGCGTACCCATGACAAGCAGACCAGCGCCGCGATCCATGCCTGGCTGCGCCAGCGTGACGTCAATCTGGGCCGCGTCGTGGACGAAGAGCGGATTGCCAGCCGAACCCTGCTGCTGCGGCTGCTGGTGGAAGGTCTGGCCATGCGCGCCGTGCGCGATCCCGACCTGCCGCCGGAACGGGTGCGGGCGCTGCTGGCCGATGCGATTGGTCGTGTGATGGGGTAGTGCCGGCCGCTGGCCGGCATCTGCAGTACCCCGGCGTCACCCAGTTGCCGCCGCCGCGCCCGCCCCGGGGGCCCCCCCCCCCCCCGCCCCGGGCGGGCCCCCCCCCCCCCCCCCACTACCCCGTCGTTACCCCGTCGTTCGACACGCGCTGCACGTCCGCGACCGCCGTCACGTTTTGGCTCGACCCACGTGCGGCCCACCGAAACGCTGATGCCAACGCGTCACACCGGCATCACCCGACGCTGGCGATACATAACGCGGTACGCACTAGCGTAGTGCCCGACAGCCGAAGCCGCCCTTGCCACCCCGCCCTGAAAAGTGCCATGGACGAAGCCGAACGACTGCTTGAACTCGACCGCCTGCACCTGCTCGACACGCCACCAGAGCCTGTTTTCGATGCGATCGTCGCCGCCGCGCGTGCCGCTACCGGCATGACCATGGCTCTGATTTCAGTTGTTGCCGACGAGCGCCAGTGGTTCAAGGCCAACATCGGGCTGGAAGGTGTCAGCGAAACCGCGCGCGAGATTTCATTCTGCACCCATGCCATACAGCAGGACACGCTGTTCGAGATTCCGGACGCGCGCCAGGACCCGCGCTTCGCCAGCAATCCACTGGTCACCGGCGGCCCGCGCATCCGCCACTACGCGGGGATCTCGCTGGGCTCGGCGCATGGCGCGCGCATAGGAACGCTGTGCCTGCTCGACCCGATGCCGGGCGTTCTGTCTCCCTCCCAGCGCGAATTGATGGTGCATCTGGCCCGGGTCACCACCCAGGTGCTGGAGCAGCGCAGCACGCTGATGGCCCAGGTCGGCCAGGCCAAGGCCCTGCATCGTGAGCTGAAGCGCAGCGAGGACTTCCTGGAGCGCACGAACCGCGCGGCCCGGGTGGGTGGCTGGGAAATGGACCTGGTCAGCAACGAGGTCCGCTGGACCCGCGAAACCAAGCAGATCCACGGCGTGCGCAGCAACTTCGAACCGACGCTCGAAACTGCGCTCTCGTTCTATCGCGAGGACAGCCGAAACATCATCCGCACGGCGGTGCAGCGTTGCATCGATGAAGGCACATCGTGGGAGGTGCAGCTGCCGATGACCACCGCCGACGGACGAGCCATCTGGACCCGCGTGGTTGGAGGCCGGCAGCAGGTCGATGGCCGGCCGCGGCTGGTCGGGGCCATACAGGACATCACCGAGGAGCGCGCCGCGCTGGATGCACTGGAAGCCAGCGAAACCCGCTACCGGCGGCTGTTCCACTACAGCCTTGGCCTGATCTGCACCCACACGCTGGAGGGCGTGCTGACCTCGGTGAACCCAGCGGCCGTGCAGTCACTGGGCTTCGATGAGAGCTACATGATCGGGCGCAGCTTGTGCGACCTGATGCCGCCGGAGAAGCGGGCCGCGTTCAAGGCGTATCTGGAACGCATCGCAGTCCACCACACCGATGCCGGCGTCATCGAGCTGATCGCCGCCGATGGTACCCGGCATTTCTGGGCGTATCACAACGTGCTCGACAACGAGGCCACCCCACCCTACGTGCTCGGCCATGCGCAGGACGTCACGGCGCTGCGGATGCAGGAACAGCAGTTGCGCGAGATGTCCTTCAAGGATCCACTCACCCAGAGCTACAACCGCCGCTTCCTGCCCCGCCTGGACGAACTGATCGACCAGCCCTGGGCCTGCCTGATGTTCGATCTGGATCATTTCAAGCAGATCAACGACACCCAGGGCCATGCGCGGGGTGACACGGTGCTGGTCGAGTTCGCCGCCTTCCTGCGCGCTCCACTGGGGTCAATGGAAAGCGTAGTGCGTATGGGTGGCGACGAGTTCATGGTGGTGCTGACTGCACCGGAACCGGGACGGCTGGCCGCGCTGGAGCAGTGGTATGCGCAGCATGCCGGGCAGTCACCCACGCCCTTCTCGCTGGGCGCGACCCATCATGCACCCGGCGAGACGGTGGCCGACACCCTGCAGCGCGCCGACAGCCGTCTGTATCGCGAGCGTGCACGCGTGCGCACGCATCCGCGCCCCTCATCCTGAGGCTGCTCCTGTGGAGCCAAAGGCAACGGCTCCTGCCGTTGCCTTCGGCTCCACAAATGCCCGCACCGGGCCTGCGCCTACTCCGCTGCCAACGCCTGGATCGGGTCCAGTTGCGCCGCACTGCGCGCCGGGAAGTAGCCGAATCCAAGCCCGATCGCAGACGAACATGCCAGCGCGGCGAGCACCGGCCCCGCCGTGAACAGGAACGGCACACCCAGCGACAGCAGGCTGGACAGCGCACCCACGCCGAACGCGAACAGCACCCCCAGCACGCCACCGAACAGGCAGATCAGCACGGCCTCGATCAGGAACTGGCGCAGGATGTCGCCCTGCCGCGCGCCCACCGCCAGCCGCACGCCGATCTCGCGCACGCGCTCCTTCACCGAGACCAGCATGATGTTCATCACCCCCACCCCGCCGACCACCAGCGCCACTGCTGCGATGGCCGAAACCAACGCTGCCATGGTCTGGCTGGACTTCATCACCGCCTTGCGGATCTGGTCGGCGTTGTAGATGAAGAAGTCACGACGGCCATGCAACCGCTCCAGCTCGGCACCCAGCGAGGCTTCGGCGGCGTTGGTGGGTACGTTGTCGCGCACACGCACCGTGATGCTCTCCAGGCGCTCGCTGCCCAGCAGCCGCGAGGCCGCCGAGGTATACGGCACGTAGACCGTCGGGGTTGCACCACCCGCGAACGCATTGGCCCCGACCACACCGATCACCTCCACCGGCATGCCGCCCAGCAGCACCGTGCTGCCGATCGGGCTGCCGCTGAACAGCGCTTTGGCCGCCTTCTGGTCGACCACACCCACGGCACGGTGCGCATCCACTTCGGCGTCGGTGAAGAAGCGGCCGGCCTTCAACCGCAGCCCACGCACGCGCGGCATGTCGGCGCCTACGCCCAGCACCTGGGTGTTGGCACGCCGATTGCCCTGCAGCGCCGCCACCGATCCGCTCAGGTTCGGGCTCACGCTGTCCACGTAACTCAAGGCCGCAAGATGGTCCGCATCGCCCACCACCAGTGTCTCGATCTCCGCCGAGCGCGGGTCACCGAAATCGGCGCCCGGGAAGATCTCCAGCGTACTGGCGCCCAGTTCGTTGATCTGTGATTCGACCTGCGCCTGTGCGCCCTTGCCCAGCGCAACCACGGTCACCACGGCCGCTACGCCGATGATGATCCCAAGCATGGTCAGCAGCGTGCGCAGGCGATGGGCCAGCATCGAGCGCACGGCCATGCGCGCGGCTTCGCGAATCGCATCCATGCGTGCGCGGCGCTCGGTGACCGGCGACACGCCGCGTTCGGTCCCGGGTGTTTCAGCCACAGCACGCGATCCCCGCTCGCCGCGGTCGGTCACCACCCGGCCGTCGGCGATCTCGATCACCCGCGCCGCGTTGGCGGCAATCGCCGCATCGTGTGTCACCAGGATCACCGTGTGGCCCTGTGCATGCAGGCGCTTCAGCTCGGCCATCACCTGCTGACCACTGGCGTGATCGAGCGCGCCGGTGGGTTCATCGGCCAGCACGATCGCGCCGCCGTTCATCAGCGAACGGGCAATGGACACGCGCTGCTGCTGGCCGCCGGACAGCTGGCTCGGCCGGTTCGCCATGCGTTCGCCCAGCCCCAGCGTTTCCAGCAGCGTGCGTGCACGGGCAGTGCGCACGTCCGCCTCCACGCCGGCATAGACTGCCGGCAGCGCCACGTTCTCGGTGGCACTCAGGTTCTCCATCAGGTTGTAGCGCTGGAAGATGAAGCCGAAATGCTCGCGGCGCAGGCGTGCCAGCGCGTCCGGCGCCATCTGCTCGGTGGCCTCGCCGTTCACCCGATAGCTGCCCTCGGTCGGCCGGTCCAGGCAGCCAAGGATGTTCATCAGCGTGGACTTGCCCGAGCCCGAGGGGCCGATGATGGCGATGAACTCGCCGGCATCGATGCGCAGCGAAACGTCCTTCAGCACCACCACCTCGCCGGCGGCGGAGCGATAGGCGCGCGATACGCCATGCAGTTCCAGCAGTGCGTCGGCCATGCTCACATCCCCAGCAGGCTGGTTGGTTCGGATTCGCCGCCGCTGGGCGCCTGGCCGACCACCACGTTCTCGCCCTCGCGCAGGCCGGACAGGATCTGCACGGCGGTGGCGGTGCGCAGGCCGGTCGTCACCGCACGCTGCTGGGGGCGGCCCTTGGTGTCCACCACGCGCACGGTTCCACGGCTGCCGTCCTTGCCATCCGAATCGACCAGCGCCGTCAATGGCACCTGCAGCGCGTTGGCGACCCGCGCCAGCTGCAGGGTCACCTTCACCGTCATCGAGGGCTTCAGCTTCAGGCCGGGATTGGCCACGTCGAACAGGCCGGCGTAGTACACCGCCTTCGGCGTCTGCGCAGAGCCACCCGCATTGCCGGTGGCGACGTCGGCAATCGAGGACGGCGCCGGTTCCAGCTGCTGCAGGTGGGATTCATAGCGGCGGCCGCTCGGCCCCAATGTCGAGAACCACAGCGGTTGTCCCGGTGCCACCAGCTCGACATCAGCCTCGGCGATCTCGGCGCGCACGGTCATCGTATCCATCTGCGCCAGCATCACGATGGTCGGCGTGGTCTGCATCGAGTTCAACGTCTGCCCGGCCTTGGTGACGATGGCCACGATGTAACCGTCGCTGGGCGAAACAATGCGGGTATAGCCCAGGTTGATCCGTGCGGTTTCGACCTGGGTCACGGCCTGGTCGATCTGCGCCTGCAGCGCGGCCACCTCTGAGCGTGCCGCATCGCGCGCCACGCGTGCGGCTTCGAAACCTTCCTGTGACACCAGGCGCGACGCCACCAGCTGCGACTGCCGCTGGTAAGCACGACTGGCCTGCGCATAGCGGGCCTGGCTGGCGGCATGCTGGGCGCGCAGCGTGTTGGTGGCCGCCTCGGCACTGCGCAGCGCGATACGCTGCGGCTGCGAATCGACCTCGGCGATCAGGTCACCGGCCTGTACGCGCTGGCCCAGCACTACATGCAGGCGCTTGACCTGGCCGGACACCTGCGCACCCACCGCCACCAGCTCCTTGGGATGGACCCGGCCGACCGCCTGTACGGTCTTCTCCAGATCCGCCACCCTTGCCGGTGCGGTGATCAGCGCGGCATCATCGCCGCCGGCAAACGCCCACCATCCAGCGCCGGCGGCCAATGTGGCCACCGTAGCGGCAATGATCCAGGTCCTGCGGTTGCTCATCGAAACGCCCGGCTGCGTGCAGTCGCCCAGTGCGACCGCCGAAACCGCAGTCTGGAAGCCGCGGATGGACATTTCTTGGAGCCACTGTGGAGATTGCATGGAGGCGCGGCAGCCGTTCAGGCACCAGCCCCGCGCCTGAATGCTGCGGCCTGCGTCCACGCAATCTCGACACAATCTCGACCGAGTCTCCATCAACGGTCGCTAGCCTCGTCGGCCTCGCCGACTGCCCGCCTGCCGTGTCCCTTTCCCATCCAGACCTGCCACCCATCGATGTGCGCCGTGCCTACCTGGCGTGGTGTGCGCCTTCGCCGTGGTTGATCGCCGTCGTGTTGGCATCGACCACCAGCTGGATGCTGGCCGCGCCGGATCCGTTACCCCCGCTGCTGGCGGGCTTCGGGGCGGCCGCCCTGGTGGGGTTCCGCAGCGATGGGCCCGGTGGCACTGGCCGTTCCGGCGCACTCGCGTCGCTGGCGCTGATTGGTCTGGCGGTCTGGGCGGCAACGCACCCGGTCGCCGACGCCACCCTGCATCTGCTGCTCGCCCTAGCCACTCTCGTGGTCGTCGCCCTGCTGGCACTGCGCCTGCGCGCCATCCTGGCCATGGCCTTGCGGCTGCAGGCCCGGGTAGATACCACTCCCATGGCATCGCGCTGGAGCAAGCTGCCGGCGGCGGTGTCCACCCTGATGCTGCAGCAGCTGCGCGGCGCAGGTGCAGTGGAACCGAGTCTGCGGCGCACGCTGGTGCTGGCCACCCTGGCCTGGGCTGCCAACGAAGAGGCGCAGGACATGCAGTGCCGACGATGACCCTGCCCCAGATCCCGCCCTTGCCCACCCTTGCCCCGAACCCGCAGCACGCAATGAACGATCTCCGTACCCGACAGGCACCCTTGGTGCTGATTGCCGAAGATGAGGGCGAAATCGCCGACATCCTCAGTGCCTACCTGGCCCGTTCCGGCCTGCGCAGCGCCCGCGCCGCCGACGGTGAGGCGGCACTCGCCAGCCACCGCCAACTGCGTCCGGACCTGGTGCTGCTGGATGTGCAGATGCCAAAACTGGATGGCTGGCAGGTGCTGAGCGAACTGCGACGGATCGGCAACACCCCGGTCATCATGCTCACTGCGCTCGACCAGGACGTGGACAAGCTGACCGGCCTGCGCGTGGGCGCCGACGACTACGTGGCCAAGCCATTCAATCCGGCCGAGATCGTCGCCCGCATCCAGGCCGTGCTGCGCCGGAGTTCCCGGACCGTGGTCGAAGCGCCCAACGGGTTGATCCGCCAAGGGCCCTTCGAGATCGACCTGCGCAGCCACGAGGTGACCGTGCGCCATGGCGAGCAGGTGCACGAGCTGAACTTCACCCTCACCGAGTTCCGGCTGCTGGTGCATATGGCACGCGCGCCGCGGCAGGTGCATGCGCGGGCCGATCTCCTGCATGCCTGCCTGCCCGAAGGCGATGCGCAGGAACGCACCGTCGACAGCCATGTCAGCAAACTGCGGCGCAAGCTGGAGGATGTCGGCGTGATCGGCATTCCCGCCACCATCCGCGGCGTCGGCTACCGCTTCCTGGACTGAATGATGAACCCCAAAGGCAAGAGCATCGGACGCCAGATCACGCTGTCCATCACGGTGGCCTCGCTGTGTTCGACGGTGCTGTCGATCAGCGGCTTCTACCTGTTCTATTACCTCATGGAGGTGTTCTATCCGCGCTGGTACGACGAGCCGGAAACGATCATGCCATCCGGGCTGGAATGGCTGTGGATCGGATTGACCGCCACCGTGGTCGTCATCTTCGCCACGCTGGTCGCCTCGCGCCTGACCCGGCGCATCATCACGCCGTTGAACTCGGTGGCCGAAAGCCTGCGCCGGGTCGCCAGTGGCGATCTGGAAGCGCGTGCACGCGGTGGTGATACCACGATGGCCGAAGCGGCCACGCTGGTCAGCGATTTCAACTCCATGGCAGAACGGCTGAGCCGGATGTCCGAGAACCGGGTGTTCTGGAACGCGGCGATCGCGCATGAACTGCGCACGCCGATGACCATCCTGCGCGGCCGCTTGCAGGGCATCGCCGAAGGCGTGTTCGAGCCGGGCCCGGAGCAGTTCAACAGCATGCTCACCCAACTGGAAGGCCTGACCCGCATCATCGAGGACCTGCGCGTGGTCAGCCTGGCCGAGAGTGGCCACCTGGATCTGCGCCTGCAGCGCAGCGATGTCAGTGTGCAGGTGGCCGCGGTGGTTGAAGCGATGTCCGAGGCACTGACCGAGAGTGGTTTCTCGGTGACATTGGACGCACGACCTTCGCTGGCCGACTGCGATCCTGCACGCATCCGCCAGGCAGTACTGGCACTGTTGGAGAATGCACGACGCCATGCCATTCCCTGCCCGCTGCGGGTGTACGTGACGCTGGCAGAAGGCCATTGCACCGTCACGGTGGAAGATGGCGGCCCCGGTGTGCCGGACGACCTTCGCGACAGCATCTTCGAAGCCTTCCAGCGCACGGATGTCTCGCGTTCGCGGCAGAGTGGTGGCTCCGGGCTTGGCCTGGCCGTGGTGCGTGCGATTGCCGTGGCCCATCACGGAACAGCGCTATGCCGGGCCACCGAACGTGGTGGCAGTGCCTTCGAAATCCGCTGGCCGGTGCATGCCCGCCGTTGAGGCGGTAGACACTGCCCTGGTAGCGGCCCACCTTGGTGGGCATTCGCATCGCTGAACGGCGCCGGTTCCTCCACGCAATCTCCATCGTCCCTCCATGCCCGCTCCAAAGGGCTGCAGATACTGGGCGTGACCAGGGAGGCGGCAGGTATCCAGCCCCCTGCCCTGTCTCCACCTTGCCCAGGCATCCCCATGAAACACCCCCACGATCCGGCGGCCGCCGCCGGTAGCATCGGCCAGCAGAACGCGGCCGCCACCCTCAAGGCCATCCTGCGCACCTACCCGTGGCAGCTCACCGGCACGTTCTCGCTGGTGGCGCTGGAGAACGCGCTGCTGCTGGCGTATCCGCTGTTTGCCGGCTTCGCGGTGGACGCGATCATCCGCGGCGACATCGGCCACGCCATCTCCTACGCCGGCGTGGTGCTGTTGTTCTGGCTGGTCGGTGCCGCCCGCCGTGCGGTCGATACCCGTACCTTCACCCGCATCTATGCCGACCTTGCGGTGAATGTGGTGCAGGCACAGCGCAGGCTGGGCCACGCCACCTCCACCTCGGCCGCACGCGTGGTGCTGGCCCGCGAGTTCGTCGACTTCTTCGAAAAGCACGTGCCGATCATCGCCACCGCGCTGGTATCGATGTTCGGTGCGGCGGTGATGCTGCTGGTGATCGAACCGCTGGTGGGCGCCGCGAGCCTGATCGCCCTGCTCGGAGCGGTGTTGCTGATGCCGTCGTTCGCACGCCGCAACGAGCAGCTGCATGGGCGCCTGAACAACCGGCTGGAACATGAAATCCGCCTGGTTGACCGGGTCAGCCCCTCGGTGCTGCGTCGCCACTACACCACGCTGTCGCGGCTGCGTATCCTGCTGTCTGATCGCGAAGCCGGTGCCTTCGTGGTGGTGGGTGCGGCAGCAGCGGTGTTGTTCGCGCTGACCATCGGCCGACTCGCCACCACCGACGGTGTGACGCCGGGTCATGTGTACGCGGTGATGACCTATCTGTGGACCTTCGTCGGCAGCCTGGACGATGCACCATCGATGGTGGATCAGCTCGCGCGCCTGAAGGACATCGGCCGCCGCGTCAGCCCGGGGATGGAGGATGCGGAGCGCAAGGACGACGCGTAACCGGTAGATGCCCGCCTTGGTGGGCAACGATGTATCGCTGCGCCAACCAAGGTTGGCGACTACCGGGGCAGCGGTGCCAACCAGGATTGGCAATTACCTCGCTGAAGGACATCGGCCGCCGCGTCAGCCCCGGCATGGAGGATGCTGAGCACAAGGATGCCGCGTGACCGGTAGATGCCCACCTTGGTGGGCAACGATATATCGCGGCGCCAACCAAGGTTGGCGACTACCGGGGCAACGGTGCCAACCAGGATTGGCAATTACCTCGCTGAAGGACATCGGCCGCCGCGTCAGCCCCGGCATGGAGGATGCTGAGCGCACGGACGCCGCTTGACCGGTAGATGCCCACCTTGGTGGGCACCGATGTGTCGCGGCGCCAACCAAGGTTGGCGACTACCGGCGCAACGGTGCCAACCAGGATTGGCGGTTACCTCGCGGAAGGACATCGGCCGCCGCGTCAGCCCCGGCAAGGAAGATGCGGAGCACAAGGATGCCGCGTGACCGGTAGATGCCCACCTTGGTGGGCAACGATGTATCGCGGCGCCAACCAAGGTTGGCGACTACCGGGGCAACGGTGCCAACCAGGATTGGCCGTTACCTCGCGGAAGGACATCGGCCGCCGCGTCAGCCCCGGCATGGAGGATGCTGAGCGCAAGGACGCCGCTTGACCGGTAGACGCCCACCTTGGTGGGCAACGATGTATCGCGGCGCCAACCAAGGTTGGCGACTACCGGGGCAACGGTGCCAACCAAGGTTGGCGACTACGTTGCCGTGCGCCCGCACATCGCCAATGCACCGATGATCAACGCTTCCATGCTGCGGTCGAACTCGGCCTCCTGCGCCTTCCGATCCAGCGGGCGTCGCGTGGTATCCACCACCGCATGGCGTGAGTACACTGTGTCGGCCAACGCCACGGCGTGATAGGCCACGGTGGACAACAGCCACGCCGCCTGCTCCAGCGGCAGGCCATGCACGCGGCTGAATTCGGCATGGTGGCGCTGGATGCGCGCCAGCATCTCCGGTGTCTTCGCGCCGTGGCTGACCAGGAACGGCGCCAGGCCCGGATTCCCGTCCACCAGCGTCCGCAGTGAACGTTGGAACGCACGCAGATCCTCCTCGATGCTGCGCCGGCCAGCGGCATCCAGTGCCGGTGCCTGCCAACGCTCGAAGATCGCCTCGGCCACCAGCTCGCGCAGTGCCGCCAGATTCGCCACATGCTTGTACAGCGCGATGTGGCTGACCCCCAGCGCCGCCGCCACGCCCACGAAGCTCAGCCCCGGCAGCGTCATGACAATGCCGGCGTCGGCGATGCGCTCGCGGGTGATGGTGGGCGGCCGCCCACGGGCAGCGGTCTTTTTCGGTGCAGCCATGCGGTAACGGTTCCTGCGCGGTGCGCGGGCAAGGGCTGTCATGGTGGTCCGCAGCGACGCCGCGGTCAACGCGTCGCTGCGGTCCGTGGACAGCCCCCGGTTGCGGCACGATCAATTTAGTTTACTATGATGTAACTAATTCGCATTTGCAGTGTCCAGGATCGTTGTCGATGTCCGCGTCCCCCACTTCAATCACCCCGGCCGGGCCGCTGCGCGGCGCCGACCATGATCGCGGCCTGCAGGCGCTGCAGGTCCAGGTGGTCGCGGTTGCACAGCCGTGCGCCAGCCTGCTGCGCCTCGTGGTCCAGCTGCCGGAACATGCAGAACTCGCGCCCTGGCAGCGTGCCAACACCGCCGTGCGCATCCAGCTCGGCGCCACGTTCGGCGATGTGTCACGGATCTACACCGTGCGCAGCCTCGATCCCAACACCCGCCAGTTCACCCTGGACGTAGTGCTGCACGAGGCGCCGGGGCCGATGCTGGCCTGGGTACGTGCGCTGCGCCCCGGTGATGCCTTCGATCTGACCGGACCGCGCCCCCATCTGCACGTACCGCAGCGCGAGGGCACCTGCGCCCTCCTGTTCGCCGACCCAAGCGCCATCCCTGCCCTGTTTGCATTGCTGCAGCAGTGGCCGGCCGACCTGCGCGCAGAGGCCTGGATCGCCTCGGATGATGCATTCCCGGTAGACGAACTGCCCGCCATTGAAGGTGTCCGCGTGCTCCGCCTCGCCACCGGTGACGCGCCGTTGCTGCAGCAGGCGCGCCAACTGCGGCCGGAACCCGGCAGCACGGTCTGGGCGGCCGGCGAGCGCGAGGAAATGCGTGCCCTGCGCCGCCACTTCATCGAAACGGTCGGCCTGCCACCCAGCGACGTTGCCGTGGCCGGCTACTGGAAACGTGGCGAGACCACCACCGAGACCGACCAGCGTCGCCGCCGCAACTACGAGCGCGTGCTGGCACGCGGCGGTGGCCTGCAGGACCTCGACGACCTCGCCGACGATATCTGATCCACCCCGCAGTATCCGCGCCCCGCGCTTCGTTCCACCCAGCCACAGATCGCCCACGCACCTCGCGTGCAGCACTGCCACAGCGGCAGTGCCGTGCCCTCTGCCAGCCATTCCACAGCCCGCGTCGTCCTGCCCCTGCAGGTCACAGACGGCGCCGTGCTGGCCGATCGCACGACCCACCACACGAGAACCGCCATGTCCCTCCCCCTGCGAACCCTGCCCCTCCCACGCCGCTCGGCGCTTTCCCTGGCCGCACGTGCGGCGTTGCTGCCCACCCTGCTGATCGCCACGGCCGCACACGCCAACGATGCACCCGATGGCGCCCGCCAGTTGCCCACCGTGAACGTGCGCGCCGACAAGACCGCACCCACCGATACCTACGCCGGCGGCCAGGTCACGCGCGGCAGCGGCGTCGGCCTGCTCGGCGAGCTCGACTTCATGGACACGCCGTTCAACACCACCCGCTACACCGCCGAATTCATCGACAACATCCAGGCGCCGGACCTGGTGCGGGTCATCGCACTGACCGACCCCAGTGTCTACAACAGTGGCTCCAGCGGTGGCATCACCGACTACTTCAACATCCGCGGTTTCGGTGTCGCCTCGTCGGATATCGGCTTTGGTGGCCTGTACGGGCTGATCCCCTACTACCGCGTCACTCCCGAACTGGCCGAGAGCATCGAAGTGCTGAAGGGCCCGTCCGCGCTGCTCAACGGCATGCCGCCCGGTGGCTCGGTGGGCGGTGCGGTTAACGTGGTACCCAAGCGTGCAGGCGACACGCCGCTGACCCGCTTCACCGCCAGCTACGGCAGCGACGCGCAGTGGGGCGGTCACCTGGATGTCGGCCGCCGCTTCGGCGCGGACAAGCAGTTCGGCGTGCGCCTCAATGCCGTGCACCGCGACGGCGACACCGCCACCAACCACCAGCAGCACAAGACGCAGCTCGCATCGCTCGGCCTGGACTGGCGTGGTGAGCGCTCGCAGGTGTCGCTGGACCTGTTCAGCAGCCGCGACCATGTGGATGGCCTCAACCGTGGCGTCTCGCTGGCGCCCGGCCTGGCCGTGCCCCGCCCGCCGAAAGAAAGCACCCTGTTTGCACCGGACTGGACCTTCAGCACCGTCAAGGACCAGGCCGCCGCACTGCGCTGGTCGTTCGACATCAATGACTACCTGCAGGCGCATGCCAGCTACGGCCACGGCCATACCGATTTCGACTCCATCGCCAGTGCCACCACGCTGATCACCAACACCGCCGGCGACTTCCGCAACAACTTCGCCCACCAACGCTTCATCTACAGCAAGGACACCGCCGAAGCCGGATTGTCGGCGCGTTTCCGCACCGGCGCGGTCGATCACGCGCTGGCCATCAGTGCAGCCTGGTACCAGCACGACCAGAAGTTCGGCTTCAAGCGCAACCTGCTGGCCCGCGATTGGGTAACCAATATCTACAACCCGCAGTGGGGCCCTGCCATCGACCGCAGCTTCAGTGATGCGTCGCTGCCAAAGACCGCGGAAGTGCGCACCACCAGCTTCGGCATCGCCGATACGCTGTCCTTCATCGATGATCGTGTGCAGCTGACCGTGGGCATCCGCCACCAGACCGTGCTCAGCGATACCTTCGACGGCAACACCGGAAAACGCACCGCACGCTACGACGCCAGCGCCAACACCCCGGCCGGTGCACTGCTGTTCAAGGCCAGCGACCGCCTGTCACTGTATGCCAACTACATCGAAGGCCTGAGCCAGGGCAGTACCGCCCCGGCCACCGCCGCCAACGCGGGCGACGTGTTCCCGCCGTTCAAGACCCGCCAGCGCGAGGTCGGTGCCAAGTTCGACTTCGGCCGCTTGGCCAGCGCATTTAGCGTGTACGAGATCGAAAAGCCCAGCTCCTACACCGACCCGACCACCAATGTGTTCTCGTTCGGCGGCCAGCAACGCAACCGGGGCGTGGAATGGACCGTGTTCGGCCAGGCCACCGAACAGCTGCGCGTGCTCGGCGGCATCGGCTGGCTGCAGCCGAAGCTCACCCGTACCCAGGGCGGTATCAACGAAGGCCGGCTGGCGACGGCCACACCGCAGTGGCAGGGCAAGCTGGGCGTGGAATGGGACGTGCCGGCCGTGGCCGGTCTCACCCTCACCAGCAATGCGGTCAGTATGTCCAAGGGCTATATCACTGCTGACAACAGCCAGTGGGTGGCGGGCCGCACCGTGTTCGATCTCGGTGCCCGCTATGCGACGCAAGCGGCTGGCCATCCGCTGGTACTGCGTGCCACCGTGCAGAACCTGACCAACAAGGCGTACTGGGCGGGCAGCCTCGGCTCGGGGCTGGGTACGCCACGCACCGCCCTGCTGTCGGCCACCATCGATTTCTGATCCTCGTTTCAAGGGCGCCACGCCATTGCGCGTGGTGCCCTGGAGAAGTGCTTTGACCGTTTCCCGTACCGCCTCCGTGCTGACCTGGCTGCCCCTGGTCTCACGCATCATCGCCGCGTTGTTCGGCGGCTATGTGCTGGCCGCACTGTGCAGCATCGCGGCACTGGCGCTGCCCATCGATGGTCGCCAGGCCGTGTTCACTGGCATGCTGGCCAGCTTCCTGCTGTACGCCGGCGCCGTGGTCTGGGTGTTCGCGGTGCGCTCGGCGTGGCGCGCGTGGCTGGGCCTGCTCCTCGTCGCGTTGCCCTTGTGGTTGATCGCACAGACGGTCGGCAACGGAGGCGCAGCATGAGCAAGGTCGATCGCACTCCGAAGCCACGCGGCATCCGCCAGACCATGTCCGACCTGCATATCTGGGTGGGGCTGCTGGCCGGATGGATCCTGTACGCGATGTTCCTCACCGGCACCGCCAGCTACTTCCGCGACGAGCTCTCGCGCTACACCCGCCCGGAAATCGCCACACCGTCCGTGTTGCCGAACGCCGCTGTGGTTGCGCAGCGTACCGTCACGGCGATCATGGCCGACACGCCTGCGGCCAGCCAGATCAACCTCAGCCTGCCGAGCACGCGCATGCCGTGGGTGTCGGCGATGTGGGCCAGCCCGGGCGGGCGTGGCCGGCATGGCTTCGACTCGGGCCTGTTCGACGCCAGCACCGGTGCACCGCTGCAGGCACGTGACACCGGCGGCGGCGACTTCTTCTATGCCTTCCACTTCAACCTGCACTACATGCCGGCGATGTGGGGCCGCTGGATCGTCGGCCTGTGCGCGATGTTCATGCTGGTCGCCATCGTCAGCGGCGTAATCACCCACAAGAAGATCTTCGCCGACTTCTTCACTTTCCGCTGGGGCAAGGGCCAGCGCTCGTGGCTGGATGGACACGCGGCGCTGTCGGTACTCGGCCTGCCGTTCCACTTCATGATCACCTGGAGCGGCCTGGTGATGCTGGCGGTACTGTACATGCCGTGGGGCCTGGCCAAGCTGCCGGACAAGCGCCAGCAGGCCGAGGTCGTCAGCGAGATGCGCCTGTTCCTGCCACCGCAGAAGGCCGCCGGCCACCCTGCTCCGCTCACCAACGTCGGTGCACTGGTGCAGCAGGCCGAGCAGCGCTGGGGAGCCGGCGCGGTGGGCAGCGTGCAGGTGCAGAATCCCGGCGACGAGAACGCACGCGTGGCCGTGGTGCGTGCGCAGTCCAGCCGTGTTTCGACCACCCCGAACTATCTGCTGTTCGACGGCAGCGGTGGGCAGCTGCTGCAGCTCAAGGAACACTCGGGCGTTGCCGCCGATACCCAGGGCGTGCTGTATGGCCTGCACCTGGGCCGCTTCGCCGATGCCGCTCTGCGCTGGCTGTACTTCATCGTCAGCCTGGCCGGCACCGCCATGGTCGGCACCGGGCTGGTGCTATGGACGGTCAAGCGCCGCGCGCAGCTGCCCGATCCGCAGCGCCCCTACTTCGGCTTCCGCCTGGTCGAGCGTCTCAACATCGCCACCGTCGCCGGCCTGTCGGTGGCGATGGCGGCCTATCTATGGGCCAACCGCCTGCTGCCCATCACCATGGACGGGCGCGCGGCGTGGGAGGTGCATGTGTTCTTCCTGGCCTGGGCGGCCATGTTCGTGCACGCCACGCTGCGCACACCGAAGCGTGCATGGATCGAACAGTTCCTGCTGGCGGCGTTGCTGCTGGCGCTGCTGCCGGTGCTGACTGCAATGACCACGCTGCATCCGCTGTGGCGCACGCTGGCCGCGGGCGATTGGGCGTTTGCCGGCACCGACCTGACCCTGCTGGCATTGGCCGCCCTGCACACGCTGCTGGCCTGGCGCACCTGGCGGCATGCGCCGAAGGTGAAGCGTGCACGGCCGTCTGCCGCGTCACGCACTGCGGCACCGGAGGCCAGCGCATGATCCACGTCATTCTGTTCGTGTTGTCGCTGGCCGCGTTCGCCTGCCTGGCACTGGCGATGGAGCGTCATCAGCGGGACGTATTGCGTCGTGTGCTGAGCGCGCAGGCAACCCAGCAGCTGCGCGCGATTGGCTGGGCACTGCTGGTGTTCAGTGCCGTGTTTGCCATGCGCGGGTTGGGCGTGGGTTTCGGTCTGGCTGCGCTGTCCGGTCACACCAGCGTTGCCGCGGGCGTGGTGGTGTTGGCGATGGTGGTGCATGGGCGGTGGAATCGGTAGATGCCCACCTTGGTGGGCACCGATGGAAACCAGCGCCAACCAAGGTTGGCGACTACCGGGCCTGAGCGGTGTTGCTTTGGTAGATGCCCACCTTGGTGGGCACCGATGCATCGCGGCGCCAACCAAGGTTGGCGACTACCGGGCCTGCGCGGCGCTGCTTTGGTAGCTGCCCACCTTGGTGGGCACCGATGGAAGCCAGCGCCAACCAAGGTTGGCGACTACCGGGCCTGCGCGGCGTTGCTTTGGTAGATGCCCACCTTGGTGGGCACCGGTGGAAGTCAGCGCCAACCAAGGTTGGCGGCTACCGGGCGCGATGAACGTTGCTTCGAACAGCCGAGCATGGCTCGGCTCTACAGGAACGCGGCCATGCGCTGCAGTTCGTCTTCAAGCGCGCCACGAAACACCTTGTCGCGGGCCAGTGACTTGCCGGCGTAGCCCACGCTGGACGCCAGTTCACCGTCGCGCACGCTGAGATTGGCCCAGCCCACCACCTGGTCGTGCCACAGCACGGGCAGTGCGTAGTAGCCGTACTGGCGCTTCGGCGCAGGCGTGTAGGCCTCGAACTTGTAGACCCAGCCCCACAGCAGCTCGAAGCGGCGGCGGTCCCACACCACCGGGTCGAACGGTGCCAGCAGGCGCACCTGCTCATCCGGTGCGTGACGGCGCGAGCGCGGATTCTCGTCGGCCGGCCAGTACCAGGTGGTGCCGTCCAGCGTGCAGCTGGCCAGCTGTTGCTTGGCCAGCATCAACGCCTGCCGGGTCTGTTCGGCCAGATGCGGAGCACCGTATCCCAGCAGGCGCACCAGGTAGGTCAGGCTGGCCGACGGCAGCGGCGCGTACTTGCGTACCACCAGGTCGATCAGGGCCGCGGCGCGTTCGATCTGCGCCTGCTCGCTGGCATCCGCCTCGGCGTGGTCGGCCACCGCGTAGATGCGGGTGCCACTGTCGCGCCGTTGCACGCGCAGCAGGCCGCGGTAGTGCATGCCGTCCAGCAGGTGCGTGCTGGCATTGCTGGTGCCGCCCCAGTAGTTGGTCACCCGGCCATGCGCGAACGCCTGATCAACCTCGCGCGGATGCACGCTGCCACGTTCGCGCACGAAGGCCAGCACATCTTCCGCGCGGCGCCGGGTCTCGGCATCCCATGCGCGCTTGGACACGCGCGGGTGCATCAGTGCCAGATGCTCACGCGGCAGGAAGCCGTAGTTCACCAGGCAATCTTCTTCCACCGGCAGGCGCGTATAGCGCCGCTCCAGATCACCGGCGCGGTAGTCCTTTACCCGGTGGCGCAGGGTCAGGTCCTGCGCGCGTGCCGGTGCGCGGATCGGGTCGGCCTGCACGAAGCCCAGGCGCCGGATCGCGGTCAGCAGCGTGGTGGGCT
This sequence comes from Stenotrophomonas sp. SMYL86, assembly GCF_036320025.1. Lineage (NCBI taxonomy): Bacteria > Pseudomonadati > Pseudomonadota > Gammaproteobacteria > Lysobacterales > Lysobacteraceae > Stenotrophomonas > Stenotrophomonas sp. SMYL86. The sequence continues at coordinate 260,372 of NZ_JAWIRU010000001.1, read as the reverse complement.
TGAACAGCGTGCGCGCCACCGCATGGCGGCGCAGATCATCGAGGGTGGGCGTGGCAGGCATGGCCGCATTGTAGATCCACGCCATGCGTGGATGGGGCCGTGGCGAACCGTGTAACGGCATCCACGCATCGCGTGGTTCTACCGAAGTTCCAACACCTCCAGCGAACCGATCACCAGCGCACGCATGCCCTGCTTGAACTCAGTGATCACCTGGCCCTCTTCGTCGTCGGCAATCCCATAGACCGTATCCGCACCGGCAATGCAGTAGAACGCGATCGTGGCCAGCAGCCAGCGCGCCTTGTCCAGCGGCAGGCCGAACACCTCGGCCACATGCGCCTGGTGCGAGGCGATCTTGTCCAGCATCGGCGCGGTCGCCACCGAACGGCGCAGCAGGTACGGCGGTAGTCCGGGGTGTGCTTTCACCACCTCGCACAGCGAATCGACGAACCCCAGCAGGTACGCCTGCAGCCCACCCGGCGCATCGGCCGAGGCGCGCGGAATCTGCCAGCGCTGGAACACCGTATCGGCCACCAGCCGCTTCAAGGCCTCCAGGTTGGCCACGCGCTTGTAGAGCGCGGCCTGGGTCACTGCCAGTTCGGCGGCCACGTTGGCCATGGTCAGGTTCGGCAGGCCCAATTTGATGCCGATGTCGGCCAGGCGATCGGGGGTGATGGTGGGCGGACGGCCGCGGGCCGACGCCGGGATATCAGGGTGCATGTTCATACCGTAGCGAGGGTGCCAGCAAAGGGACCCTCTTGTCCGCTTCATATGGTTTAGTTTAATTTACTCAACTAATTCGGAAGGCGTGTGGTTCGCAACCCCGCCGCCGTCCGCGATCGAGCCCATGGCTCACTTCCCGCCAGGTCCCCACCCAGCCGACAACCCTGCGCTGCGCCCTCCCCCGTGCTTGCCGTCGGCAGCGCGCCAGGCGCGTTCGCACCTGCGATTCACAGGAACCTGGCATGACCGTGTACCACCTTTCCTCTCCGCTGCAGCCCGCAGCGGCCGCCGCGAGCCGCGTGCAGATGCATCCGCCGATGGCCCGGCGCTACCGGGTGTCGGCCCTGGCACTGGGGCTGCTGGCCTCGTTTGCCGCACTCGCAGAATCCGCGCCGTCCACCCTGCCCTCGGTGCAGGTGCAGGAACAGCGCCGGGTGACCGGTGACTATGCCGGCGGCCAGGTGGCTTCCGGTAGCCGGGTCGGCCTGCTCGGCGACAAGGACTTCATGGACACCCCGTTCAGTACGGTCAGCTACACCGAGTCCTTCATCCGTGATCGCCAGGCCAAGGACCTGACCGACGTCATCGCCGCCACCGACCCCACGGTGTTCAGCAATGGCGTCACCGGCTCCTGGAGTGAGAACTACGCGATACGTGGCTTCGCCTCCAACACCAGCGATACCACCTTCAATGGCCTCAGTGGCATGGCGCCGTACTACCGCACCTCGCCGGAAATGTTCGAGCGCATCGAGGTGCTGAAGGGCCCGTCCGCCCTGCTCAACGGCATGCCGCCCGGCGGCTCGGTCGGTGGCAGCGTCAACCTGGTGCCCAAGCGCGCGGGCGAGCAACCGCTGCTGCGGGTCAGCGCCAACTTCGCCTCCGATGCGCAGTTCGGCACCCATGTGGATGTGGGTCGTCGGCTGGGTACCGACAAGCAGTTCGGCATCCGCTTCAACGGCGCGTACCGTGATGGCGACGGTGCGGTCGGCAAGCAGAGCAAGAAGGTGCAACTGGGTTCGCTGGCGCTGGACTGGCGCGGCGAGCGCGCCCGCCTCTCCGCTGATCTGTACAGCGCCGACGACCGCGTCGATGGCCCCGCCCGTGGTGTCGGCCTGGCACCGGGCGTGGCGATTCCGCGGCCGCCGCGTGGCGACACCCTGATCAACCCGGACTGGGCCTACGTGGACAGCCAGGACAAGGGCGCAATGCTGCGCGGCGAGCTGGACATCAACGAACACCTGATGGCCTACCTGGCCTACGGCACCAGCAAGACCGACTACCGCTACAACGGTTCGATCAGCGCGCAGATCCTCAACCCGGCCGGTGACTTCACTACGGTGATGGGCCAGCTGGCGTTCGACATCAAGAAGCAATCCGGTGATGCCGGCCTGCGCGGCAGCTTCCGTACCGGCAGCGTGAGCCACCAGTGGGCCGCCAACGTGACCCACTACCAGCACACCCAGAACGACTACGGCCGCCGCAGCGTGCCGGGCTGGGACTGGACCACCAACCTGTACAACCCGGTGTGGGGCCCGGCCGCGCCGTTCATCGCACCGCATATCTCGCACACCGAACTGCGGCTGGACAGCATCGGCTTCGCCGACACCCTATCCTTCGCCAATGACCGCGTGCAGCTGACACTAGGCGTGCGTCGCCAGCAGGTGGTCAGCGAGACCTTCAATGTGACGAGCGGTGCGCGCACCTCGCGCTATGACGAGAGCGCCACCACCCCGGCCGCCGCGCTGCTGGTGAAGGCCACCGACACGATCTCGGTCTACACCAACTACATCGAAGGTCTCAGCCAGGGCGCCACCGCGCCGATGACCGCGGCCAATGCTGGCGATGTGTTCGCACCGTTCCGCACCAAGCAGAAGGAGCTGGGCCTGAAGCTGGACCTGGGCAGCTTCGCGCACACCTTCAGCGTGTACGAGATCAAGCGTCCAAGCAGCTACACCGACCCGGTCACGAATATCTTCTCGTTCGGCGGCGAACAACGGAACCGTGGCGTGGAATGGGGCTTCTTCGGCTCACCGCTGGATGGCGTGCGCCTGCTAGGCGGCGTGGCCTACGTGCAGCCGAAGCTGACCCGCACGGCAGGTGGCGTGAATGAAGGCCGCATGGCCACGGCCGTTGCGCAGCGGCAGGCGAAGCTGGGCGTGGAATGGGATGTGCCTGCGCTGGAGGGCTTGACCCTGACCGGCAATGCCACCGCGATGTCGAAGCAGTACATCAGTGCCGACAATCGCCTGTCGGTGCCGGGGCGCACGTTGTTTGATGTGGGTGCGCGCTACAGCACCACGATGGCGGGGCGACCGCTTGCCCTGCGCGCCAGCGTGAACAACGTGACCAACAAGGCGTACTGGGGCATGCCGTTGTTGTCGAGCCTGGCGCTGGGGGCGCCGAGAACGGTGTTGTTGTCGGCCACGATGGATTTCTGAAAGGCATCCACGCATGGCGTGGATCTACTGGAAATGCATCAGTAGAGCCAGGCCATGCCTGGCTGATGCCATGGTGATCCGCCAACAGCATCCACGCATGGCGTGGATCTACGTTTCATTCCGGGTGCAGGCGATAGATGGCATGACTGGTCAACGCCAATGCCGCCAGCTTCAGGCCTTCCATCACGCGATCGCCCACGTACTGATCCGGGCCACCATTCTGGCGGGCGCGTTCGGCCGCCAGCAGGATTTCCTGCAGGATACGCAGCCCGGCCAGCGCACCGTCGGCGTCGGCCAACGCCAGGCAGCGGCCCGGCAGCTGATGGCGCTCGGGCCAGGGCTGGCCGTCGGCGGCCGCGCCCAACCCGATGCGATGCAGCAGGGCCATCAGGCTGTTGGGATCAGTTGCGATGTCGTGCCCTTCATCGGCATTGGCCGAGGCGTGCTGATGAGGGAACTCCGATGCGTTCATGGCAGGTCTCCGTGTAAGGCATGCGGGACCACCGCCCTTAACAATCAAGGCGGCGGACGGTACGTGGCTGGAAATCCCGTGAGTCAGTGCTATACCCGGGCGGTGGGCTTGCGCCCACCTCCACGCACCGCCCGCCATGGAACGCGAACGGAATGCCAGCCGACGCCGCGCAAGGCGACGCCGGCTGGCAAGCGTAAACAGCACTTACTCAACGGGGTTTCCAGGCCCCGGCCACCCTTATTCGGTGGCACCCCATCATGTGCACAACGGGATGGCAGGCGCCAACAACCCACGTGCAAAGACAGCGACGTTTACGCAGCGATGGCATTGTCGCATATCGTCAATTGATCCAAATATTCAACAACTTGCGCCATACCATCTGCGGCATTCCCCACCAGCATTGGCACCGCGCATTCCTTGACTGCATCCGGCATTCGAGACATGCGAGATGCCAGTTCCGACATTACGCAAGCAGATGGGCAATCAACGCCAGCACCGCCAGATGCCCCACGTAGTACCCGTAGAACACCCAGCGCCAGCGCGGCAGTTCCCACGTCATCCGCGCCGCCAGCAGCACTATCGGAATGGCCAGCAGCGCCCAGCCGTTGTGGTTGGCCCAGCACACCGCTGCAAGCGCGGCCAGCAACAACCACCAGGCCCGATGCCGGAACGCGATCCAGGCCAGCAGTACGCTGCCCACACCGGCCCACTGATAGTCCACCAGCATCGGCAGCAGACCTGCGGCCAGCAACAGCTGCACCGGCCGATTGTTCGCCAACGCATGCACGGCCACCGCGGCCAGAGCGAAGGTCAACAGGATGTTGAGCGGCAGCCAGGAACCGAACGCGAGTGCGTGCAATGGCTGCGCGATCAGCCCCCATAGCGCGAGCCGGCGTATCGATTTACGCGGGTCGGCTCCGGGCTGGGCCAGGTTGCAGGCCATCACCAGCGCGAACAGCGGGAACGCGATACGCCCCAGTTCGCTGACCACCGGCAGGTAGCCGCCGAAGACCACCTTGGCCACATGGTCGCCGGTCATGGTCAGCAGTGCGATCCACTTCAACAGCTCGCGCGCGCCGCTGCCGAGAGTGAGGTTGAAGGTGGACGTCCCGGTCGTGGTCGCTTGCATCGCGGAAGCTTATGCGCATCGGCCAGCCCATTTCCAGCGTCGCGCAGGAGCCGGCCGCTGCAAGCCGCAGGCGGCGGCGCTATGCTGGCCGCCCCTGCTTGTGAGACGCCCGCCATGCGCACCCTGTACCCCGCCATCGAGCCCTACCGCGAGTTCACCCTGCCGGTGAGCGATCTGCACACCCTGCATATCGAAGAGTGCGGCACGCCCGAGGGCATCCCGGTGGTGTACCTGCATGGCGGCCCGGGCGCCGGCATCTCACCGACCCATCGCCGCTTCTTCGACCCGGCGCGCTACCGCATCGTGCTGATCGACCAGCGCGGCAGCGGCCGCTCCAAGCCGTTCGGCGAGCTTCGCGACAACACCACGCAGGATCTGGTGGCCGACATCGAGAAGGTGCGCGAGCACCTGGGCATCGAACGCTGGCTGGTCTATGGCGGCTCCTGGGGCTCAACCCTGTCGCTGGCCTACGCGCAGGCGCACCCTGAGCGCGCCACCGGCCTGATCGTGCGTGGCGTGTTCCTGGGCCGCGAGATGGAGAACCGCTGGTTCGCCGAGGCCAACGGCGGTGCACGCTGGATCTTCCCGGAGCGCTGGGACCGCTACGAGGCCTATATCCCGGAAGGCGAACGCAGCGACATGATTGCGGCCTACTGGACGCGCATGGACAGCGCCGATGAGGCCACCCGCATCGCCGCCGCGCAGGCCTGGCTGGGCTGGGAGGACAACGCCGCCACCCTGCAGCACGACGTGGATGCGGTTTCCACGGATGACCCGCTGGATACCCTGGCCAAGGCCCGCATCGAGGCCCACTACTTCCGCAATGGCATCTTCCTGGAGCCGAACCAGCTGCTGCGCGATGTCGATCGCATCCGCCACCTGCCGTGCGTGATCGTGCAGGGCCGCTACGACATCATCTGCCCGCCGCGCAGCGCCTGGGACCTGGCCAAGGCCTGGCCGGAAGCCACGCTGGAGATGGTGACCTCGGGGCATAGCGCGAACGAGCCGGCAACGGTGGATGCGCTGGTGCGCGCCACGGACGCGTTCGCCGACCACTTCTGAAGACGTGGGGTAGTGCCGGCCGCTGGCTGGCATCCCAGCAATCGAGGGTAGAGTCGACTGTTAGTCGACTATCGCGCGCAGCGCGAGGTTTTCAGTTTCCTGCCGAGAGCAGTCGACTATCAGTCGACTCTACCCAGACAGGCTGTCGGCTCGTCACGGATTGGCATCAAACACGACCGTCATGTTGCCCTGCCAATGCGAGCCGGGCGACTTCAGCATCTCCGTCACCGCTTCGCGGCCAGCTGTGAAGCGCAGCGTCGATCGCCGCTGCATCAGATAGCCGTCCGGTGTGAAACGTGGCGCCCGCGCATCATCCGGCAGCAAGGGGGTGTCCTGCGCGGGTTGTCCATCACGGACGTTGCTCATGCCCGGGATCGTCACGCCCACGTCTACCGGCACCACCGTGCCGTCGGCGGCCTTTCTGATCCCACATCGATCACCTGCATCATGCTCACACCGCAGCTTCATGCTGAAGTCCATCGAAGAGGTGAGTACAAAAGGCAGCTCCTGATGCAGTCTCTTGGGCGCCAGACCGTGATCGGTCCATTGTGACCAGCCTCCATCAGGCGCAAGTCGTGCGGTGGGAGACTCGCTGGAGAACCTCACCTCAAAGTCATGAATCACGTCGAACACGAAGTTCATTCGGATGCTGCTGGTGCCGGTGATGTTGTCACCGAGGTCGATGTCAGCTTCTGAACCACCTGTCGACCAGCTTTCGGATGCGACGTAACGTCCATTCAACAGCGTGGTCGCGCGTGGCAACTCCACATTGATGCCAAGGCCAACATTTCGGTATCTGTAGTTGCGCGAGTTCCGCGGCCTGTTGCTGAAGCACTCCTTCGGATCAGAGGGGTCACGCACAGCCCATCCTCCAAGAGACCAGCCCAGTCCACCGCCCCCACGAATTGCAGTGCAACCACCACCGACACCCCAGTACCAAGGGTCTGGGCCATTGGTAAAGTCAAGTCGCAGCGCGATGGCTACGAAGCTGATCTTCGCGGAAAATGAACGGCCACTGGTCTCTTCGGTCAGCGTTATGACGCGCGGCTTTGGGAAGCGGACGTACGTAGTGTCACGACGCGAGTCGTTATCTCCATCTCCAGACTTCCTCCACAGTTCACCACCTCCTACGCTGAAGATATATGCGCCCTTCTTCTCACATTCCGCGGGTCTCCAGCTGCAATAGCTGTCCTTGGGGGTTGTGTTCTCGAACTCGGTGTTGCCCGGATTCAGCGCGCTCGGCCTGAATACCCCGGTTACCTTAACCTCGGCGACCTGCCCCAAGGCGTCCCCTGAAACCAGAAGTATCAGCAGCACGAAGCACAATCTAATCAGGATCATTCTCTCTCTCCTACTGCACGCGGGACCAGCATTGCGCGCGATACCACCGACGCAGGGCAGCCGATCTCTCCCACCATCAGCAAGTCCCCCTCTCGCGGATACTGCCCCTCCTCCATCGTCAGCACACAGCTCACCAGGTTGGGGTAGCGCAGCTCCACCACCGGAGCACGTGCACTCAGTTCCAGCGTGAAGAACCCCTCTTCCTGGCTGACGCTGCGCCCGGCGTGGTTGATCACCTGCACACCCCGCACGCCGTTGCCGTCGGCATCGAGCACCTGGCCCATCACGGTGAACGTGCGCAGCACATCCACGGTGGCGTGCATCACCCCGCCCTTGTTGAGGTGGTAGCTGACGGTGGACGGCTGCAGAGTGGCAGCGGGCGCGTGCCGCCCCTGGAAATCAAACTGCACGTGGCCCGCGCGGTAGGCAGTCACCGGCACGAAGTTGCGCCCCGGCTTCAACTCCACACCGCCGCCCCGGCTGTCGTCGGCACGCAGGGCAACATCGGGATAGTCACTGCGTACGTCGACGATGATGCCGGTGTCCACGCTGCCGCTGCGCCCCTGGCCAAGCACCGCGGCATGGCCACCGCCGATCACCAGCGTGCTGTCCAGATTGGCGCTGCCACTGACGTGGCCCGAGCCCGCGCCGCGGTACAGCTGCACATCACCTTCCAGCAGCGAACTCTGCAGGTAGGCACCGGCGCCTGCGCTATCGCCGCCGCGCTCGGCGCTGATCATGCCGTTCACGCTCTGCACAAGCTTGCCATCCACGCGCTGCGTCGCTGCCGCGCTGACATAGGTGTCGCGCAGGCCGGCTTCGCCAGTGCGGCTGCCCAGGCTGCCGCTGTAGCTGCGACGCTCGCTGCCCAGCGATACGCTTACCGTCAGGTCAACGCCGCGTTGCCGCCGGTAGTGCGTGAAGTGGCTACCGGGGCGGTCGTAGGCCGAAATCCGCCAATTCACATCGTGCTTGCCGAACAGGGTCTCGCGGCGCCCATAGGACACATCGATGCCGGTGCCTTTGGTGAAGCCCGAGGTGCGCGCCACCCGCAGGCTGGCGTTGTCGCGATGGCTGAAACGATGGGTGATCGACACGGCAGTCGTGTCCTGCCAGCCCCCGCGGGTTACCCAACGCGGTGCGGAGCCGTCACCGGGCAGGACGCGCTGGCGCTGCTCGGCCCAGCTGCGCGCATGATTGACCACCAGCGAGCCGGTGCGGTAGCGGTACAACCCCTGCAGGTCGACGCCGCGCCCGGCATCACTGGAGGTGTAGACATTGGTGTAGGTGCTGAAGCGGTCACTGGCCTGCCAGTCCATCGACAGACCGGCCGCGTGGCGCGTGCCGATCTGCTGCACCGTGGCACCGGCAACCGCCCGCGGATGCACCAGATAATTGACCACCGCACCCGCAGCCAGCCTGCCCTCCTGCAGTGCGCGACCGCTATCGAGCAGGCCACGCTGTTGGCCGGCGAACACGCTGTAGCGCCAGCGGCGGCTGGAGTCGCTCCATCGACTTGGTTTGTGGATCGACGCGGTCTCACGCGAGGCCTCGCGGCCATCTTCGATGACACGCAGTTCCACGTCATAGATGCCGCCCGGCAGGCGCCGGGTGTCGATCTCCTGGATGCCCGGCTTGACGGCCTGCGTGGACAACAGATTGCCGTCGCGCAGGATCTCCACCACGCCTTCGCGGCTGGCAGTGACATAGACCGGGTACACACTGGGGCTGCGCGTGTCGGCCAGCAGCACGTCCGACGAGCCGAGCATGAAGCCCAGCGCGGTATCGTTCTGCGTGCCGGGTGCGCGTGGCTGGCGGATGATGCCTTCGAAGGTAGGCAGGAAGTAGCCCGCACGCACGAAATGGTCGCCCAGCTCGCGCTGGGCATACAGGGCACTGAGATACTGCTCGCGGCTGCCCGGTTGGGCATAGTACTGATAGCTGCCGACCGTGCTCCAGCGGCCAACACTGCCACGCAGTTCGGCACTGTAGCGCGCCGAGGTCTGTTGCTCCTGGCCGCCATGCACGGCCACGCTGTTGCGGACGATCAGGCCGTGGCTGCCGCGCTCCGGCAGCGCGACATGGCGCCCTTCCTTGTGCGCACCCGCTGGGGTCAGCAGGCTGAGCAGGGAATTGGACAGGCTGTAGTGCAGCGCAGCCAGGCCCCGGCATTGCTGGCTGCAGACGCCCAGCGCCATCGGCTCGGCCAGCGCCTCGGCCCAGCGCGCCCGCTCCGTCTGTGGAAGCGGGCTGTCATGGGCTTCACCGAAGCCGATCAGCTGCACGCGATTGTCTTCGTGCAGCAGCACCTCGGCGTCACCCAGATAGCGCCCGTCCAGTTCCACCCGCACGGTGAGCGGATTGCCGAACAGATGCTCGCGGAACTCCGCAGGCATGCGCTCGCGCTGCTCCAGCAGGCTGGGCAGCTCACCCAGCGCAAGACCGGCGGCATGGCTGGACGCGGCAAACACCACGGCGCCGATGCCAGCCGCCAATCGCGTAAGGATTGGATAGGGGGGGCGGAGGGGAAGTCTCATGGGTAGATGCCCGTGCCCTCCCGCCGCATCGATGACGCGGCAGGAAGGGCACGAAGCTGCATGATCGTCAGATGTCGCTTTCGAAGATCATGTGGAACTGGCCGCCGTAGCTGCCCTGCTTGTAGCCGTCGGTCGGCACGGTGGGGGCAATGGCAAACGCCAACGACTTGCCGGCCGCGGCCTGTGCGGCATTGGCCACCGTGATCTTGGCGGCCGAGGTGGCCGGCACCACCACGTTATCCAGCTTCACGGCCAGATCGACCACGTCGGCGGCCGAGGCCATCTGCGCCGGCGCTGACAGATAAGCGGTGATGGCCGCCGGCGACTTGATGTTGATGACACGGCCGGTCAGATCGCCCAGGGTCTGACGAGCGGTATCCCACGGCAGGTTCTGCGGCAGGCCTTCCCAGCCATCCGGGGTGGACACCTGCAGGCCAGCGGTGTTCGGCACATCAGCGGTGACGTTGACGGTGATCGACTTGGTTTCGGTCGCGGCCAGGGCAACGGCCGGGGTGATCAGCAGGGCGGTGGCCGCTGCCATCAGGGTGGTCTTCAGGGACATGGATGCACTCCAGGTTCAAGGGTGGAAATCAAGGTGCCAGGCAAGGGCAACGCCGTCCCAGCGGGCGCCTGGCAGGCCCGTTCGGAACTGATCCAAGGGTGGAAGTGGGCTTAACGGCGTGAGTCGATGCTGCGTTGACTGTCGCCTTCGCGAAGCTCGAAACGCAGGAACTGGTGTTCGGCGGCCTGCATCGCGTAGCTGTTGCCGGGACGCACATGGGCGATGATTCCCGGCGTGCAGGTATCGGGGCGGTCGCGCTCGCACTGGCGCAGGTTGTCCAGCACCACGGTGGCGTTGCCGCGATTGCGTACCTGCTGTTGCTCGATGAGCGTGTCGTAGTGCGGGTTCTCCGGCGCGACGAAGAAGATCGTGCCGTAGCCGGTGAAAACGCGGATGGCGGACGTAAGCTCCGCTGCCTCCCGGGCCTGGTCTTCGCTGAGCGAGAATTCCTCGGCCGTCGGCGCCACCGGGATGAAGCGCAACCGGTAGTAGCGCTCCTGGTCACGCGCACCGCGATACACCAGGCGTGTGGCCTGCTGCCCATTGCCTGCGATGATCAGGCGGCTGGGACTGGCGATGACACCTCGGGCTTCCGGCGCATTGCGGACCAGCGCGGTGGTATCCACCGGCGTTTCGCTGGCCTTTCCCTCCGCATCGAAGTGCATCTGGGTGACTTCCACCCGCACATAGGCCGTGGCGTCGCCGGTGTTGCGGATGCGCTTGAGTAGATTGCTATGCGTGGGCTGCAGGTAATCGAACAGCACGCCGACGCTGATCTGTGGTGTGGATGCCTGCGCGCTACCAGACAGGATGACCAACAGAATCAAAGAGAGAAGACGATGCATGGCGAGCCCGCAGGGAATGGCGAGCGCGAATTTTCACGACTCCATCACAACCTTGATATACAAAAAGTTGCAAAAGTCGGACTTGCCCTACAGGTTTGAAACGATTCCTAGTCTGCCGATCCTGGCCTGCGGGACCGGCGCACTCACAGTGAACGGCAACCCACTCGCATGGACGCTTGCCTGCATTCTTCGCAACCCGCTTACAGTCCCGCGCAGAAGATCCGGCCGTGACCACCACAGCGGTGGCCTGCATCCCTACCTCTGGAGCCTGCCATGACCGGTGTTCGCTTTCTCCCCGTTGCCCTCGCCCTTTGCGCGGGCCTGCTTCTCGGTGCGTGTTCCAAGACCCAGGAAGCCAGCAAGGCCACCGCGGCCGAGGACGTAACCGAAGTGAAGCTGATTCCAGCCTATGAATCGCTGGACAAGGACAAGGACGGCATCGTCACCCTCGCCGAAGTCGATGCGGTTGCGCCGGGCTGGGCAGAACGAATGCACGCCTGCGACACCGACCACGACAAGACGCTTACACGCGGCGAATATGACGTCTGCAAGCAGACCACACCTGCTGCCCACTGATCCGCGCCTTGGCACATCGCCGGGCCTGGCTATACCAAGGTATAGCCGGGCTAACCCACGAGCCTCTAGGACTACCCCATTCAGGGGCGGACAATAGCGCCACTGACCAGGGCAACCCTGGCTGGCCCACTCCCCTCATGGAGACGCAGATGGACCCCGACCCTGCCGGGCGCACCGCGCCCCGGATGCCCGCTTGTTGCCTGTTCCTGGCGCCTGCCCGCCGGTCCCTGCCTGCCTGAGCGACGGGGGATCGCCAGGTGCCGCCTGCCTGGAGATCGCCCCCATGTCCTACAAGATCCTCTACATCACCCTGCGCCGCCTGATCGGTGAGCGCGATGTTGCCGCCCTGCGCAGCCAGCTGCTGCAGCATGGCCCGGTCATGTTCGCCCGTTCGCTGTCGCTCGGCTCGCCACGCGTGGTGGCCGACGCGCTGTCGCTGCTGCCGATCAGCGAGCGCATCAACGTGCTGCGCCACCTGCCCTACCCGCTGCGCGATGCGATGAAGCCGCTGTGCATCGGTGGCAGCCAGCGCCTGCACATGCAGCCGTGGTCGCCCGCGGTGCTGGCGATGCGCCACGCCTGACCTGTTCCATCCGTTCCGTTCGTGTTCCGGCCCCGGCCGGCTCTGACATTCGAGGAGTTCCCATGAGCCTGCTCAACGCCTGGTTCAACGCCTTCCTGCGCAGCCGTCGCGCAGGCAACCTGTTCCGCCGCCGCGCGATGCCCGAGGCCGGCTTCGGCCCGGGCAGCGCCGAGGCCGCGCCGTTCGCGCTCACCACCGGCCTGGTCACCCTTGCCCAGCAGGATGAAGCCCAGCTGCTGGCCACGCTGGAATCGCATGCCGATGGCCTCAGCCCGCATGAGGCCGAGGAGCGGCTGGCCACGCTCGGCCCCAACGAGGTCGATCACGAAAAGCCGCTGCCGTGGTGGCGGCACCTGTGGCAGTGCTACCGCAATCCGTTCAACCTGCTGTTGACCGTGCTGGCGGCGGTGTCCTGGCTGACCGAGGACATCAAGGCCACGATCGTGATCGGCGCGATGGTGCTGCTGTCCACGTTGATCCGCTTCGTGCAGGAGGGTCGCTCGAACCGTGCCGCCGAACGGCTGAAGGCACTGGTCGGCAACACCGCACGTGTGCTGCGCCGCAACCCGGGTACCGAGGCGGCCGATGTGGCCGACCAGTACTTCGGTGCGCACCTGCACAGCCGTCGCCCTGCGCGGTTGCTGGATCTGCCGATCCGTGAGCTGGTGCCCGGTGATCACATCGTGCTGTCGGCCGGTGACATGATTCCGGCCGACTGCCGCGTGCTGACCGCCAAGGACCTGTTCGTCGCGCAGGCCGCGATGACCGGTGAGTCGCTGCCGGTGGAGAAGTTCGCGCACCCGGGCGATGGCCTGGCCGGTCTGCTGGAGCAGCACAACCTGTTGTTCATGGGCACCAATGTGGTGTCCGGCACCGCCACCGCCGTGGTGCTGGCCACCGGCAACCGTACCTACTTCGGCACCCTGGCCCAGCGCAGCACCGCCACCGACCGCGCGCCGACCGCGTTCCAGGCCGGCGTCAACAGTGTCAGCTGGCTGCTGATCCGTTTCGCGCTGGTGATGGTGCCGTTCGTGCTGCTGATCAACGGCTGGACCAAGGGCGACTGGACCGAGGCGTTCCTGTTCGCGCTGTCGGTGGCGGTGGGCCTGACCCCGGAAATGCTGCCGATGATTGTCACCTCCACCCTGGCCAAGGGTGCGGTGCTGCTGTCGCGGCGCAAGGTGATCGTCAAGCGCCTGGACGCGATCCAGAACTTCGGCGCGATGGAAGTGCTGTGCACCGACAAGACCGGCACCCTCACCCAGGACAAGATCGCGCTGGAACGGCACACCGACGTGTTCGGTCACGATTCGGAGGATGTGCTGAAGTTCGCCTACCTCAACAGCCATTTCCAGACCGGCCTGATCAACCTGCTGGACCGTGCGGTGCTGGAGCACGTTGAGCTGCAGAGCTCACTGCGGCTGTCGCAGGACTACCACATGGTGGATGAGATTCCGTTCGACTTCGAGCGCCGCCGCATGTCGGTGGTGGTGTCCGAACGTGAGGACCACCATGAGCTGATCTGCAAGGGTGCGGTTGAGGAGATGCTGGCGGTATGCAGCACCGTGCGCGAGAACGGCGAGGACAAGCCGTTGGATGAGCAGCGGCTGGCGCGCGTGCGGCAGACCACCGAGGAACTGAACGAACAGGGCCTTCGCGTGGTGGCAGTGGCGATGAAGGAAACTGCTGCCAGCCAGACCGTGTATTCGCAGGCTGACGAGTGCGGCCTGACCCTGGTCGGCTACGTGGCCTTCCTGGACCCGCCGAAGGAATCGGCTGCACAGGCGCTGCAGGCGCTGGCCGCGCATGGCGTGGAGGTGAAGGTATTCACCGGCGACAACGAGCTGGTCACCGCCCGCGTCTGTGCCCAGGTCGGGCTGGAGGCGGACACCATCCTGACCGGTCCGCAGATCGAGCGCATGGATGACGGCGCGCTGTCGCGCGCATTGCACCACCACCGTGTGTTCGCCCGATTGACGCCACTACACAAGGAGCGCCTGGTGCGCGAGCTGCGCGCACAGGGCAAGGTGGTCGGTTTCCTCGGCGATGGCATCAACGATGCACCGGCGCTGCGTGCTGCGGACATCGGCATCAGCGTGGACAGCGCGGTGGACATCGCCAAGGAGGCCGCCGACATCATCCTGCTGGAAAAGAACCTGATGGTGCTGGAGGAAGGTGTCATCCAGGGCCGGCGCACGTTCAACAACATGCTGAAGTACATCCGCATGACTGCCAGCTCCAACTTCGGCAACGTGTTCTCGGTGCTGGTGGCCTCGGCCTTCCTGCCGTTCCTGCCGATGCTGCCACTGCAGCTGCTGGTACAGAACCTGCTGTACGACATCTCGCAGATCGCCATTCCGTTCGACAACGTGGACGAGGAGCTGGTGCGCAAGCCGCTGAAGTGGAACCCGGCAGACATTGGACGCTTCATGGTGTTCTTCGGGCCGATCAGCTCGATCTTCGACCTGAGCTGCTTCGCGCTGATGTGGTACGTGTTCGATGCGCGCACACCGGCCGACCAGGGCCTGTTCCAGTCCGGCTGGTTCGTGGTGGGTCTGCTGACCCAGACCCTGATCGTGCACATGATCCGTACACCGAAGGTGCCGTTCCTGCAGAGCATCGCTGCGCCGCCGCTGCTGGTGATGACCGGCCTGATCATGGCCATTGGCGTGGCCCTGCCGATGAGCCCGCTGGCTGGCTACTTCAAGCTGCAGGCCCTGCCGACCGGCTACTGGCCGTTCCTGGTGGCGATCCTGTTCGGCTACGCGGTGCTGACAACCGTGCTGAAGAAGATCTACATCCGTCGTTACGGCTGGCAGTAAGCGCCCGCCGCCTGGTCCAGGGAGAAACACAATGGACATCAATCCGAACCTGCCGGCGTTCAACGCCGGCGCAACCCTGAGCTCGCTGATCAGCCTGTCGGTGGCGTTCGTGCTTGGCACCGTCATCGGCCTGGAGCGGCAGCTGCGCCAACGCACCGCCGGCCTGCGTACCAATACGCTGGTGGCAGTGGGGGCGGCGGTGTTCGTCGACCTGGCCGTGCGCTTCCATGACCTGTATGGCGGCCCGCCCTCACCGCTGCATGTGGTGGCCTATGTGATCTCCGGCGTCGGTTTCCTCGGCGCCGGCGCGATCATGAAGGACGGTGCGCAGGTGTCCGGCCTGAACACCGCCGCCACCCTGTGGGGCTCGGCGGCGGTCGGTGCCTGTGCGGGCATCAAGCTGCTGCCGGAGGCGGTGATGGCGGCGGTGTTCGTGCTGGCCGCCAACACCCTGCTGCGGCCAGTGGTGAACCGCATCCAGCGGCAGCCGCTGCCGGAGGCGTTCAGCGAGGCGACCTATGCGATCAACGTGGTCTGCCAGCGCGAGCAGCAGGCCGAGGTGCTGGACCAGCTGTTGCTGCTGCTGGAACAGGCGCACTACCCGGTACGCGCGGTGGACCAGCGCCCGTTCGGCGAGCGCGACGTGGAGATCGAAGCGGTGCTGTATGCCACCACGGTGGATGCCGGTGAACTGGATGCGGTGCTGGCCACGCTGGCGACCACCCCCGGCGTGCTGCAGGGGTTCTGGAACGCCAGCCTGGAGGAGTAGTGCCGGCCGCTGGCCGGCAACATCGTGCACCGCTTGGTAGGTGCCGACCTTGGTCGGCACAATCCTGAAGATGCCGGCCAGCGGCCGGCACTACCGGGCATCGCTTTGGTGGGTGTCAGCATCTACCAAATCCGCTTTGCTATCCTTTCCCCCCACGCCAGGGAGCCGCCCCGATGCCATCGCTGTCGCCCCGTCGCCCGCTGGTGCTGCTGGCCCTGATCGTCGTGATGGCGGCGATTTTCCTGATCGACACCGTCACCGATTACGCGGTCGCCGCCGCCTGCTTCTACGCAGCGGTCATCCTCGCCGCATCGCGCGTACTCGCCGCGCGCGGGCTGATCAGCCTGGCCATCGCCTGCATCGCACTCACCGCCCTGAGCTTCTTCCTCACCCGCTTCGGCACCTACCGCATCGGCCTGGTCAACTCGGTGATCGGCATGCTGGTGATCGGCATCACCACCTACCTCGCGTTGAAGATGGAGGCGGCCAAGGCCGCGGTGCAGGAAGCTCAGGGCCGCCTGCTGCGAGTGGCGCGCGCATCGACCGTGGGCGAGCTGACCACCTCCATCGCACATGAAGTGAACCAGCCGCTGGCGGCCATCGCCAGCAGCGCCGAAGCCTGCCAGCGCTGGCTGGCACAGGACCCACCGAACGTGGACAAGGCCCGCCAGACCGTGGCCCGCATCCTGGCCGATGCGCATCGCGCCGGTGACGTGATCGCCCGCATCCGCGGCCTGACCCAGGGTGCAGCGCCGGAACGACGCGCGTTCGACCTGAACCAGGCGGTGGAGGAAATGCTGGCGCTGTCGCGCAGCGAGCTGGACCAACACGGCGTGGCCGTGGCCCTGCTGCTCGATGCCGACCTGCCGCTGGTGCAGGCCGATCGCGTGCAGGTGCAGCAGGTGATCGGCAACCTGATCCTCAATGCGGTGGACGCGATGGAAGCAGTGCCGGCTGCTGACCGCCGCCTGTCCCTGTTGACCCAACGCGACGGACAGCGGATCAGCCTCAGCGTGCGTGACCGCGGTGTCGGCCTGCCCGCCGATCATCCCGAGCGTGTGTTCGATGCGTTCTGGACCACCAAATCACACGGACTCGGGCTGGGATTGAGCCTGAGCCGGTCGATGATCGAGGCCAACGAAGGCAGGATCCGAGCCGAGCGCCCCAGCGGCGGAGGTGCCTGCTTTGTGTTTGACCTGCCCGTTGCCACGGAAGTCCCCCATGCATAAGCCCGCTGCACCCGCCGCCGATCCAGCGTCCATCGTCTACGTGATCGACGACGATCCGTCGGTGCGCGCCGCGCTGGAAGACCTGCTCGCCTCGATGGGCCTGCAGGTACGGGCCTTCGCCTCCACCCAGGCGTTCCTCGAACACGAACTGGAAGATGCACCGGCCTGCCTGGTGCTGGACGTGCGCATGCCCGGCCAGAGCGGGCTGGAGTTCCATCGCACGATGGGCAGCCACGGCCTGCAGCTGCCGGTGGTGTTCATCACCGGCCACGGCGATATCGCGATGGGCGTCAACGCGATCAAGGACGGTGCCATCGAATTCCTGACCAAGCCGTTCCGTGACCAGGAACTGCTGGATGCGATCCACAAGGGCATCGAGATCGACCGCCAGCGCCGTCGCGACGGCGAGGCACTCGATGCCCTGCAGCAGCGCTGGAATACGCTCAACGCGGGCGAGCGCGAGGTGGTCGATGGCGTGGTGCGCGGCCGTCTCAACAAACAGATCGCCGGCGACCTGGGGGTCAGCGAGATCACCGTGAAGGTGCGCCGCGCGCAGGTGATGCGCAAGATGGGCGCGCGTACGCTGGTCGACCTGGTGCGCATGTACGACCGCTTGCAGGCAGGTTCCCCATGAGCGTGCATGTCGCACTGCTGCGAGCAGTCAATGTCGGAGGTACCGGCAAGCTGCCGATGGTTGAACTGGTGGCGATGTGCGAAGACGCCGGCTTCACCGACGTCCGCACCTATATCGCCAGCGGCAACGTGGTGTTCCGCAGCGGACTTGACGAAGCCGGCGTGCGGAAAGCCCTTGGCCAACGGCTGCAGGCCTATGCAGGAAAACCGGTGGGTGTGCTGGTGCGCTCGGCAGCCGAGATCGCGGCGGTTGCCGCCGGCCATCCGTTCCCGCATGCCGCCGGCAATCGCGTGGTCGCGCTGTTCGTGGATGAGGTACTGCCTACCGATCCCTTGACCGGGGTGACCGGCCTGCGCGATGAGCAGCTGGCGCTGGGTACCCGCGAGATCTTCGTCCACTATGGCGACGGCATGGCCGACTCACGCCTGCGGATTCCCTATGCCCAGCAAGGCACCGCCCGCAACCTCAACACGGTCGGCAAGCTTGCGGCAATGGCCGCCGCGCTCGGCCAGGCCACCTCAGGCGGTAGAGGGCGGCGGTAGAGTCGACTGTCAGTCGACTATCGCGCGCAGCGCGGGATTTTCCACAACCTTGTGGAAGAGCAGTCGACCAACAGTCGACTCTACCCGGCACGGGCTGGATACCGGACAAGATCACGCCCGTTGCAGGCGGTGCTTCAACCGCGTATCCATCAATCCCACCGCCAGCAGCACCGCGCTGGTCAACCAGCCAGCGGTCAGCAGATGGGTCTGCGGCAATACGAAACCCATCACACCCAGTGCCACTGCACCGATCAGATGCGAGTACGGTGCGCGCCCGTACACCACCCGCTTGTACAGCGCGCTGCCCAGCAGGTAGATCAACGGGCCGGCCACCAGCACGGCCGCATACACCGGCGTCACCACAGCGTGCGGGTGGTCCATGACCAGGTCATTGCCCACCGCCGTAGCGATGATCCCTGCGATCAGCAACGCGTGCACATAGTGGAAGTTGGCCCCCATCCGGCCCGGGTCTTCGGCATGGCTGATGGCCTCGGTGGCGTCGCGGCTGGAGATGCCGAAGTACAGCCACCACATGGCGATCGTGCCGGCGAAGGTGGAGAGCACTGCGGACACCACCGCCCCACTCCACTGTTCGACCTCGCTGAGCACGCCACCGGTGGCCAGCAACGTCTCGCCCAGTGCGACGATGACGAACAGCTGGCAGCGCTCGGCCAGGTGCCCGCCCTCGATGGTCCACTCGCGGGTGTGCGAACGGCCCATGCCCGGGAATGCAAAGCCGAACATCGGTGAGATGTATTCGCACGCCACCGCCACCGCCCACAGCGCCAACCGCGTATTGCCCTCGGCTGCCGCACCTGCCAGCCAGAAGCAGGCCGACACGCTCACCCAGGCCAGCATGCGACGGAAGTTCGGTGCCAGTGGGTGCGTGCGACCGACCTCCAGCAGCACGAAGGCGGTGCGCCCGACCTGCATGGTGGCGTAGGCCCCGGCAAACACCCAGGCACGGTCGCCGAAGGCCTCGGGAATGGACGAGGACATCAACAAGGCCAGCAGCATGGTGGCGAACAGCAGTCCGCGGATGCGCGGCGCTTCCGGATCGAACCAGTTGCTGATCCAGCAGGCGTACTGCCAGCCCAGCCACACCGCAAACCACAGCACCAGCGTCTGCAGCACGCCGGCCAGATCCAGGTGATGCAGCAGGTGGTGACTGAGCTGGGTGACCGCGAACACGTAGACCAGGTCGAAGAACAGCTCTTCGTAGGTCACGCGCGCATGGTGGCCGTCGCGCTGGCGCAGGGCCGGCAATCGCAGTCGTGTACTCATGGCTTTCCTTCAGCGCGCCAGGCGCCAGTAGAGCAGACCGGCCAGCAGGGCCGGCACCGCGAACACCAGCAGCAGGATCGGCAGTTCTTCGCGCATCCCGTAGCCGGCCTTGCTGACGCCCACCCACAGGTTGGCCACCGTCACCAGCAGCCAGGTGGCAATGAACGCGATCAGGGCCGTGGGCAGCTGTGAGGTGCCTACGCTCCACAGCCGTCCGAACAACAGGAACACTCCCAACAGCACAATGCCGCCCACCATCACCAGAAGCACATGCATGGTCCACCTCCTTGAGCCTGCAGGCAGGCTAGCCGTGGGCGATTCTGCGCTCCAGCCGATGATCGTGGATTCACTTTCCAGACGCGGCGAACAATCGCCCTGGCGATCGCGGCATGGCAAACGAGAACAGTTCCCATTAGTATTGCGTCATTACGCAGGGATGACCTCCCGGCACCCGCCTTTCACCCTTGCTGCCCGTCCGGATGTCCCAGCCGACACTTCCCCGCCCACCTGCGCTGCCGCTGGTGACCTCGCTGGTGCGCCACTACGAGGAACTGGTGGACTACCTGCATCGCCGGTTCCGCTCGCCCGGGCTGGCCCGCGAAGTGGTGCACGATGTCTGTGTGCGCCTGCTGGAACGCCCGGCCGCGCATGACGCCCGCCAACCGATCGCGCTGCTGCGCAGGATCGCCCACGATGCGGCGGTCGACCGCTGCCGCGCCGAGGACCTGCGCCGGCACTGGGTGGAGCCCCGCGCCGAGCTTCCCGAAGGCGCCTGTGAGCGCCCCGGACCCGAGCGCCAGGCGCAGGGCCAGCAGGCGCTGCAGCGGCTGACCGCCAGCATCGAGCGCATGCCCTGCCGGCGGCAGCAGGTGTTCATCCTGCACAAGATCCACGAGCTGCCCCAGGCCGAGGTGGCGCAGCGGATGGGCATCGGCCTGAAGGCGGTGGAACGTCATCTGCGCCTGGCCATGGCCGACTGCCGGCTGCACGGTGCGCTGCGGTGAGTCCTGCATCACCCGATCCGGCACCGCCGTCGCAGCCCACCGAACCGTCCGCCGAGGACACGCTCGATCAGCACCGGGAGGCACTGAAGGAGCGTTTCCCGTTGCCAGGCCCGGAACAGCTGCAGCGGCGCCGCGGCGGATCTGGCGCGAAACGGGTACTGCCGGTGCTGTTGCTGGCGGCCGCCGCGCTG
This sequence comes from Stenotrophomonas sp. SMYL86, assembly GCF_036320025.1. Lineage (NCBI taxonomy): Bacteria > Pseudomonadati > Pseudomonadota > Gammaproteobacteria > Lysobacterales > Lysobacteraceae > Stenotrophomonas > Stenotrophomonas sp. SMYL86. The sequence goes on along the minus strand of NZ_JAWIRU010000001.1, from coordinate 239,632 downwards.
CTGCTGGCCGACCCGGCCTGGCAGGTGCGTGACTACCAGACCGCCGTCGGCGAGCGCCGCGACATCGAGCTGCCGGACGGCAGCCGTGTGCTGCTCGACGCAGGAACCCACCTGCAGGTCCGTCGCCATCTGCGTTCGCGGCAGGTGCTGCTGGCGCAGGGCCATGCGCGCTTCGAGGTGCAGCATTCAGCGTGGCGCCGCTTCCAGGTCGATGCTGGGCCGGTACAGGTACGCAACTACGGCACGGTGTTCGATGTTGACCGCCAGGGCGATCTCAGTGAGGTCACGCTGTGGCGCGGCGAGGTCGGTGTCAGCGTGGATGGCGGCGGCACCGAGCAGCGGCTGAAGCCGGGGCAGCGCCTGCTGGCCCAGCCGGGCTCGCTGTCTCCGCCGGAAGCCGTGGATCCGGACCGGGCCGACTGGACCACCGGTCGGCTGCAGTTCGACCGCATGCCACTGAGCGAGGTGCTGCGCATCCTGCAGCGCTATCACGACCGTCCGATCGTGCTGGACGACCCGGCACTGGGCCCGCTGCAGGTGTCGGGCGTGTTCGATGCCGATCGTGCCGAGACGGCGGTCGCGCTGCTGCCGGAGATCCTGCCAGTCCAGGTGCATACCGCCGCCGACGGCAGCCTGCATCTGCGCGCCCGCGATTGATTGCCACGCCGAGGGTGGGTTGCGCGCCGTCCCATCCGGCAAGTGCTTGAACCCTTCCGAAGGACCCCCGCATGACCCGCCCTGTTCCGCCCGCCGCGCTGCGCCGGCTGGCCCCCACCCTGCTCGCTGCCTGCCTGTGTGCGGCGCTGCCCGCCACCGCGCAGACCGCTGCGTCCGCACCCGTCGAACTGCACCTGCCGGCCGGCCCGCTGCAGGCTTCGCTCAACTCGCTGGCGCGGCAGAGTGGCATCCAGCTGCTGTTCGCGGCCGACAGCGTGAGCGGCCGCAACGCGCCCGCCCTCGACGGCCGCTACACCCCGCACGACGCCCTGCAGCGCCTGCTGGCCGGGCAAGGCCTGGCGATGCAGGAGCGCTCGCCGGGGGTGTTCGTGGTGAGTGCCACGCCGGCATCGCCCAAGCCCCGCGCTCCGGCCCGGGCCGCGTCATCGGCAGCGTCCCCTGCCACGACCACTTCGCTGGCCCGCGTCACGGTATCGGCCTCGACCGCGCGCATGCCGCAGGGCGAGACCGCGATGCCCAACACCATCACCGTGCTGACCCGCGAGGACATCGCGCAGCAGCTGGCGCTGGGCTCGGATGTCTCGCGGGTGCTGTCGGCGCAGATCCCGGCGTTTGCCCCGGCGCGCGAGAAGATGTCCAACTACGGCGAAACCATGCGTGGCCGCGGCATCCTGTACATGGTCGACGGCGTGCCACAGTCGACGCCGCTGCGCGATGGCTCACGTGATTCGCACACCATCGATCCGGCGATGATCGAACGCATCGAGGTCATCCACGGTGCCAACGCACTGCAGGGCATCGGCGGTACCGGTGGCATCGTCAACATCATCACCCGCAGCGCGCCCAGCGAGCCCGGTGCCTTCCTGCTCGACACCAACGTCAGCTACAGCTCGGCGCTGCCCAGCCGCCGTGATGACAACGGCCAGCGCGGCTCGGCACTGGTCGGCGTGCGCGGCGAGCAGTTCGATCTGGTGGCCGGCCTGGCCTATGAGAAGCAGGGCCTGTACCACGACGGCGAGGGCCGTTCGATCGGTACCAACGCGCAGGGCGAACTGATGGATTCGACCTCGTCGAACGTGTTCGCCAAGCTGGGCTGGAACATTGCCGAGGGCCACCGCCTGCAGCTGATGGCCAACCGTTACGAGCTGCGCGGGCTGGACAACTACCTGGCGGTGAACGGTGATTACCGCACCGGCCGCCCGACCATTTCGGTGCCCGGCGATACGCCGCTGGATCCACCGATGAACCGCTCGCGTTCGTTGACGCTGGACTACAGCGCCGCCGACCTGCTCGGTGGCCGCTTCCAGGCGCAGGCCTTCGCGGTGGACTTCGAAGGCCGCTATGGCGCCAGCCAGTGGGATCCGTGGGGCAACACCGGCGCCAACGCCGCCTGGGACCAGACCCAGAACGAATCGGACAAGCGGGGCTTCAAGCTGACCCAGAGCTGGACCCGCATTGCCGACACCACGCTGGACGTGACCCTGGGCCTGGACGGCCTGCGCGACCGCACCCACCAGGTGCTGCTGGCCAGTGGCATGAACTGGGTGCCGCAGACCACCTACCAGAGCCTGTCGCCACTGCTGCAGCTGCACTGGTGGCCAACCGACCACCTGATGCTGTCCGGCGGCCTGCGCTACGAAAAGGGCGAGCTGGAAGTAGGCGACTACACCACCCTGCCCCGCTACGGCGCACGCAAGGTGGCTGGCGGCAAGCCGACCATGAGCGAGACCCTGCCCAACTTCGGCGCGGTCTGGTACATCAACGATCGCCTCAATGCCTACGCCTCGTATTCGGAAGGCTACACCGTGGCCGACGTCGGTCGCGTACTGCGCGCGATCAACCGCGACGGCCAGCGCGTTGACAATCTGATTGACCTGTCACCGGTGGTGTCGGACAACCGCGAGATCGGCCTGGAGTACGACGATGGTCGTTTCAGCGGTGACATCGCCTACTACACCTCCGAATCCAAGCTGGGCTCGGTGCTGATCTACGATCCGGGCATCGACGCCTATGCGGTGCAGCGCCAGGCCACCCGCGTGGAGGGCTTCGAAAGCAACCTGCGCCTGCGCCTGGGCGACAGCCGGCTGGGCCTGGGTTATGCACGCGCCAACGGCCGCTACGATGCCGACGTCGACGGCCGCCTCGACAGCGACCTGGCCGGCGTCAACATCGCGCCGAACCGGCTGACCGCATTCTGGGAGCAGAGCTGGACACCACAGCTGAGCACCCGCCTGCAGGCCAGCCACGCCTTCGACCGCGACTTCGACCTGCGTGGCGCGCGGGTGGCGGAGTTCAAGGGTTACACCACGGTGGACCTTGTGGCCCGCTACGTGCTGGACAAGCACGCCTTCACGCTGGGCGTGCAGAACCTGGCGAACAAGCAGTACATCAGCTACTACTCGCAGACCACGCCGTCGAACCCGAGCTATTTCTCGGGCCGTGGCCGGGTGGTGACGCTGGGGTGGCAGTACCGGTACTGATCCATGGCGCCCTTATGGGAGCCATGAAATCTATGTGCGACGCGATGAAGGAGGCCCATGCTAGTTTCTGGGCCTCCTTCAAACGGACGTGAACCATGCGTTTTTCCCCGCTCGCCTTCGCCCTGGTCACTGCTCTCCCGATCGCGCACGCCAGTGGCGCCGAGACACCACTGCCGCAGCTGCGGGCCTACACCGTGGATGCTTCCTGGCTGCAGCCGATGGCACCGCTGCAGATTGCTGACCACACCTGGCAGATCGGCACCGAGAACCTGACCGCATTGCTGGTGCAGACCTCCGAGGGCGCCGTGCTGCTGGACGGTGGCATGCCACAGATGGCCGGCCACCTGCTGGACAACATGAAGGCGCGCGGCGTGGCCCCGCAGGACCTGCGGTTGATCCTGCTCAGCCACGCACACGCCGACCATGCCGGGCCGGTGGCGGAGCTGAAGCGCCGTACGGGCGCCAAAGTAGCGGCCAACGCGGAATCGGCGGTGCTGCTGGCGCGCGGTGGCAGCGACGATCTGCACTTCGGCGATGGCATCACCTACCCGCCTGCCAGTGCAGACCGCATCGTGATGGATGGCGAGGTGGTCGAGGTGGGCGGCATCGAATTCACAGCGCACTTCATGCCCGGGCACACCCCGGGCAGCACCGCGTGGACCTGGAGCGATACCCGCGAGGGCAAGCCGGTGCGCATCGCCTATGCCGACAGCCTGAGTGCACCGGGCTACCAGCTGCAGGGCAATGCGCGCTATCCGCGCCTGGTCGATGACTACAAACGCAGCTTCGCGACGGTGCGGGCGTTGCCCTGCGACGTGTTGCTGACCCCGCATCCGGGCGCCAGCAACTGGGACTACGCTGCGGGTGCCAGGGCCGGCGCCAAGGCACTGACCTGCAAGGCCTACGCGGATGCGGCCGAACAGAAGTTCGACGCACAGCTGGCCAAGGAAACAGCCGGGGCCCGCTGATTCTGTAGAGTCGAGCTTGCTCGACTGAAGCAGAGCAGTCGAGCATGGCTCGACTCTACAAAGAGCAGCCGAGCGTGGGCTCGGCTCTACACGGGGCGCACCGAAGGGTGCCGGTCAGGACGACCGGCACCGTCGCCTGTCAGCCGCCCTGCCCGTGCTGGGCAAACGGCTCGGTGGTGCCATCGTTGCGCACCAGTTCAACGGTGTACGGCTGGACGTAGCCATCCGGCATTTCCATGCCCGGCGAACCGGCCGGCATGCCCGGCAACACCAGCCCACGCGCGGCCGGCCGCTCGGCCAGCAGTCGCTTGATGTCCTCGGCCGGGATGTGGCCTTCAACCACGTAACCACCGATCTCGGCGGTGTGGCAGGAGGCCTTGCCGACCGGCACACCCAGCCGGACCTTGATCGGGTTCATGTCATCGGTATTGCGCACATCCACCTGGAAGCCTTCGGCCTTCAGGTGGTCGACCCATATGCCGCAGCAGCCACAGCTGGCGGTCTTGTGCACGATGGCGATGGGCAGTGCCGGATCCACCTGCGACGGGCTGGCCTTGCTCGGTGCCGCCGGGGCTTCGCTGGCAACCGGCGCAGCAGGCGATTCTTCGGCAGCACGCGCGCAGGCGGTGGTGGCCAGCACGGTGCCCAGCAGCAGGCCGAGGGAGAGAGAACGGTTCATGGTGTTGATTCCTTTGCAGATGCGGGCAACGCGGCCCGCTGCCTGCGCATCGAAGGCACAGGCAGAGTCGAGAATGAGTCGAGTAGCTACGGCAGGCGCTTGAGGCCTGCAGGAAATCACACGATGGGCGGCCGTAACGGATCCGGCAACGGCGGCGGTGCGCGTTGCTGGGCGCTGGCTGGCAAAGGCGCCTCACGCCAGGGTGACGCTGGCGTTCCGCTCAGGGTGGCCAGCATGCCGAGGCTGGCCGGCGGGCATTCGCACTCATTGCTCTGGCAGACCGTTGATGCTGCCTCGTCGCAGCATCCGGCCATGGCCGCCGAATGCGGTGCGGCGCAATGGTCCGCGCTGGACTGCGCCGCGTACGAGGATGAGGCAATCGCAAGCGCCGGTGCGTTCAGCACCAGGGCAAGGAGGAGCATCCATCGCAGCAGCAGGCCAGGCAGGTTCACCGGACGATGATAGCCGATGAACGCATCACGCAATCGCCTCGGCCATCGCCCGCATCCTTACCGGAATCGACTTGGCCGCTGGGGTACCGCTGACCCGGTCGTAGTAGTCCAGCGGCAACAACGGGTTCAGTTCCGGGTAGTAACCGGCCAGGGCGCCGCGCGGCATCGGGTAGTCCAGCACGGTCAGGCCTTCGATGCGCCGCTGCACGCCATCGCCGCTGATCGTCTCCAGGCAGACCAACGCCTCCTTCTCCAGCCCGCGCGCCAGCCGGTCCTCGATGTTCATGAACAGCACCATGCGATCGTTGTACACGCCACGATAGCGGTCGTTGTAGCTGTAGATGGTGGTGTTGTACTGATCGTGCGAGCGCACCGTGGCCAACCGCAGCATGTCCGGGTCATGTACGGGATCGTCCACGTCCAGGCCTGGCATCACCAGGATGTTGGCCTTGCCGTTGGGCGTGGGCCACACCCGGCGGCGCGGTGGAATGTCCAGATGGAAGCCGTGCGGTTGCTGGATGCGCTCGTTGAAGCCGGTGTAGATCTCCGGGTACACCGCCGCGATCAGCTCGCGGATGGGTGCGTAGTCATGCATGCACCCGGCCCAGTCGACCTTGCTGTGCGGCAATGTAGCCATCGCCATGCGGCAGACGATCTCGACCTCCGGCAGCACGTCCGTGCTGACCGGCTCGAGCACGCCGCGCGAAGCGGTCACGTTCGACATCGCGTCTTCGATGGTGACGAACTGCTCGCCGGCAGGCGTAACGATGCGCTCCGAACGCGCGACCACCGGCAGGATCAAGGCATCGCGGCCATGCACCAGGTGACCCCGATTGAGTTTGGTGGCGATGCCCACCGTCAGCTCCAGGCCGCGCATGGCCTCGTACGCGCGCGGCGTATCGGGCACGGCGTGGATGAAGTTGCCGCCCATACCGATGAACACCTTGGCGCTGCCGTCCAGCATCGCCTCGATCGATTCGACCACGTGATGACCGTGCTCGCGCGGCGGATCGAAGCCGAACACCTGCTGCACGCGGTCCAGATAGGCCGGCTTGGGTTTCTCGTCGATGCCGACGGTACGGTCGCCCTGCACGTTGGAATGGCCACGGATCGGCCCGATGCCGGCACCGGGCTTGCCGAAGTTGCCACGCAGCAACAGCAGGTTGGCCACCTGCTGCAGCAGGGTCGAACCATACTGATGCTGGGTCAGGCCCATGCCATAGCAGATCACCGTGGCCTTGGAGCGGATGTAGATCTCGGCGCAGCGGCGGATCTGCGCCTGGGTGATGCCGGAGACCTCCACGATCTCGTCCCAGTCCTGCGCCAGCACGTCTTCGCGTAGCGCCTCCAGGCCCACCGTGTGTTCTGACAGGAACTCATGGTCAAGCACGCGCTCGCCCTGCGCTTCGCGCTCGAACATCACCTTCATCATGCCCTTGATCAGGGCCAGGTCGCCGCCGATGCGGATGTGCACGAACTCACTGGTGATCTCGGTCGACCGAACGTGGCCATCTGCACCATGTCCTGCGGTTCGGCGAAACGGATCAGCGCACGCTCGGGCATCGGGTTGACCGCCACGATCGGGATGCCGCGTTTGCGCGCCTCGACCAGGTTGCTCATCATCCGCGGCGAGTTGGTGCCAGTGTTCTGGCCGATCACGAAGATCGCCTCGGCGTGCTCGAAATCCTGCAGCACGATGGTGCCCTTGCCCACGCCGATGGCCGGCGGCAGGCCGCGACTGGTCGGCTCGTGGCACATGTTCGAGCAGTCCGGGAAATTGTTGGTGCCGAACTCGCGCACGAAGATCGAATACAGGAACGCGGCTTCGTTGGGCGTGCGGCCGGAGGTGTAGAACTCAGCCTGGTGCGGGCTGTCCAGCGCCTGCAGATGACGGCCAATCAAGGCAAACGCCTCGTCCCAGCTGCACGGCACGTAATGATCGGTGGACGCGTCGTAGCGCATCGGCTCGGTCAGCCGGCCCTGCATCTCAAGCCAGTAGTCGGTCTGCGCCATCAGCTCGGTGACCGTGTGCTGGGCGAACAGCTCGCGGCCGGCACGGAACTGGGTGGCTTCCCAGGCCAACGCCTTGGCACCGTTCTCGCAGAATTCCAGCTTCTTGCGTTCGTCGGCATCGGGGAACGCACAGCTGGGGCACTTGAAGCCACCGGGCTGGTTCATTGCCAGCAGCGCCTTCGAGCCCTTGCCGATCACACTCTGCTGCAACAGCACCTTGGCCGTGGCACCGGCGGCACCCCAGCCACCGGCCGGCTGGTTGTAGGGCTTGTAACGCGGCGGCTTCTGCTCGGACATGTTCGGGAACCTGGCGGGAGGAACACAACAATCAACGGCGCGAGACGGGCCGAATGCGGCTTCTGCAGCGCGGCCAGCCCCGCAGTCAAGCACGGACAAGGCCGCTTCGCCAGAGGCAAACGCTGTTTTCAGCGCAGCCTGCCATGACAACGGTTACACCCGCGTCAGCGCCCGGCCACTGCGCTATTCTCGAAGCCGTGGGTGGTCCACCACCTGCGTATTTCCCTTGCCCGGACGCGCTGCATGCCTGACTCGACCCCGCCGCACACCCCGCCTGCCGGCACGGCCCAGCGCCCGTTGCAGCGCTGGCGCAGCGAGGGGCACCAGCAGCAGGTCGACGTGGTGGCCGAGGAAGTACCGGTTGCACTGCGCTACAACGGGGCCGCCTTCGCAGTGATGATGGCCACGCCCTGCGACCTGGAAGACTTCGCGCTGGGTTTCTCGCTCAGCGAGGGGCTGATCACTACGCCCTCGCAACTGCTGTCGATCGAGGTCCGCCCGCAGCTGGAGGGCATCGAACTGCAGATGACCGTTTCCGAAGACGCACCCGGTGCCGATCTGGATCCGGCCAATGGCCGCCTGCTGCCCGGTCGCGGTGGCTGCGGCCTGTGCGGCACGCGCCAGCTGGAGGATGTGCTGCGCCCGCTGCCGCAGATCCGCGAGCGCCGCACCTATCCGCATGCCGCATTGCAGCGGGCGCTGGCCACGCTGGCGCAGCATCAGCCGATGAATGCGGCGAGTGGATCGACGCACGCCGCGGCCTGGGCCGATGCCAGCGGGCGGATTGGCTGGGTGCGCGAGGATGTGGGCCGTCACAATGCGTTGGACAAACTGATCGGCGCCCTCCATCACAACGAGCACGCCATCGACGGTGGGTTGCTGGTGATTTCCAGCCGCGCCAGCTATGAGATGGTCAGCAAGGCGATACGTGCGGGTGCCAGCGTGCTGGCAGCGGTGTCTGCGCCGACCGCGCTGGCGATCGACCTGGCCCGCAGTGCCGGACTGTGCCTGGTCGGATTCGCGCGGGAGAGCGGGTTCAATGTGTATACGCACCCCGAGCGGCTGCAGGCGGACGACAGGTAGCGCCGACCACCCCGTCTGCTCCATTTCGACCGGCCCGGGCGGCCCATTGCCACCCGGGCCAGACCGTACCTCAGCGCAGCGCCACCTTCGGGAAGTCCACCTGCACGTCGAGCGCCACGTTGACGTAGTTGGTAAACAGGTTGAGCGCCACATGGGCAAGGATCTCGACGATCTGCTCGTCATCGAAGCCGGCTGCGCGCAACGCCTGCACATCACTGTCGGCGATCTGCGCACGTTGCTCGACCACCTTCAGCGCGAAGTCGAGCGCCGCCGAAGTGGCCGGATCGCTGGACTGGCCGATCTGCGCGGCAGCCATCTGCTCGCTGCTGGCGCCGGCCTTGCGACCCAGCGCCGTGTGCGCGGCCAGGCAGTATTCGCAGGCATTGCGGTTGGCGATGGCGACGGCGATCTGCTCGCCCAGCAGCGGCGACAGGCGACCGCCGCCCAGTGCGCCGAACGAGCCCCACATGCTCTGCAGGGCGGCCGGCGAATTGGCCACCGCGCGGAACATGGCCGGGGTGGCACCGAAGGCGGCGTGGACCTGGCCCAGCAGGGCCTGGCGGTCGGCGGTGGTGTTGGCGGCATCGATCAGGGGGACACGGGACATGGTGGATCTCCTTGGGAAAGCGCCCGGGATTGGACGACCCGCTCATCCTAGGTAGACTTATTGGACGAATCAGGCCGTATCAGCCACATCTTTTGTCCATACGTCCATGAGCATTTCCCTCGACACCACCGCGCCCGACCGCCTCTCCTCTCTGCTGGAACGCTTCCGGGTGCAGGCCGCGCTGTTCCACAGCGGTCCGCTGTGCGGGCGCCATGTCTTCGAGCCGCAGCCCGGTCGTGCGTTCCTGCACATCCTGCGCCAGGGTGAGATGGAGGTCCGCCATCCCGATGGCGATACCGCGCTGCCTCGGTTGAAGATCGACACCCCGAGCCTGCTGCTGTACCCGCAGCCACTGCACCACGTGTTCTTCAATGCGCCGCTGGATGGCCCCGACTTCACCTGCGCCACGCTCGACTTCGATGGTGGCGCGCGCAACCCTATCGTGCAGTCGCTACCGCCGGTGATGGTGGTGCCGCTGGCCGCGATCGACGAGCTGGACGACACCCTGCATCTACTGTTCACCGAGGCCGACCGCCAACGCTGCGGTTCGCGGCTGCTGACCAACCGCCTGTTCGAGGTGGCGTTGATCCAGATCCTGCGCTGGGTGGTGGATCATCCCGATGCGGCCGGGGTCAGCCACGGGCTGATGCGCGGGCTGTCCGATGCGCGGCTGGCACGTACGCTGGTGGCGATGCACCAGGCGCCGCAGGACGAATGGACGCTGCCGCGCATGGCGTCGACCGCCGGCATGTCGCGTAGCGCGTTCGCAGCCGTGTTCAAGGAGGTGATGCAGGCGACGCCGGCAAGCTATCTGCTCGACTGGCGGCTGAGCCTCGCCTGCGCGCAGCTGCGGGCGGGCGTGGCGGTCAAGCAGGTGGCGATCGAGGTGGGGTTTGCCGATACCGCGTCGTTGTCGAAGGCGTTCCGCAAGCGGTTGGGGGCTTCGCCCAGGGCGTGGTTGGCGGCGACCGCAGCACAGGCTGGGTAAATGGATGAGGGGTAGAGTCGACTGTCAGTCGGCTGTCGCGCGAAGCGCGGGGTTTTCGTGGTCGGAGCGAAGAGCAGTCGAGCATGGCTCGACTCTACAAGGGCGGTGACCCGTCGGGCTTCGCCAGCAGCCCGGCGATCCGCTCCGCCACCTGGGCGCGCACGCTTTCATCCAGCTGCCCTTCGTACATCGCCTCGTAGATCCACAGGCCATCGGCGGCCAGCCGCGCCACGAAGTTGTCGAGCGCGGCCGGGTCATTCTGTCCGGCCGACGGCGGCAACGGCGCCCAGCGCCGCACAGCCGGTCCCCACGGACGCTCATCGGCGTCCGGGTCGGCCGATTCAAGCATGAACATCAGTTCGGCACGGGTGGCGCTCTGCGCCGAGACGCGCACGAAGGTCTGGTAGCGCTCCAGCGCAGATGCTTCCTCCGCACGCTTGCCCAACAGCGTTTCCATCGACGTCTCCCAGGCCTGCACCAGATGCTCGTCGATGCCGCGCAGCAACGCTTCGCGCGACGGGAAGTGATACAGCAGGCCGCCACGGGTCAGCTTGGCCTCGGCGGCCACCGACTCGAAGGTCACCGCGCGCACGCCGTCACGATTGATCACGTTGACGGCGGCGTCGAGGATGCGGTCGCGCTTGCTGGTTCTCATCGCGTCATTTTACGCGATCGGCCGCACCCTCGCGGCCACCGACGCGCCCCCGCAGCAGGCGCGCGATGATCGCCGCACCCACTGCCAGCACCACCGTGATCACCAGCAGCACGATCTGGTAGCCGCGGTCATACGCGGCCGCAGCCAGCGCGAACCACTTGCCCTGCCCGCTTTCGCGTGCGGCATGCAGCGCCTGCGTGAAGCCCTCTCGGGCAAGCTCGGGCATGTCGGCCGAGACCGGCAGGAAGGCACCGTACATTGCCGCGCTCAGGCTGCCCAGCATCGCCACCGCCAGCAGGCCACCGAATTCGTAGGACACCTCTTCAACCGACGAGGCCATGCCTGCGCGGTGTGCCGGCACATTGTTGAGGATGGCAGTGGACGCCACCGAGATGGCCGAGCCCATGCCGAAACCGGTGATCGCCATGCCGGCCACCACCCAACCGAGGCCGTGCGGGAAGCCGAACGCCACAACACCGACACCCACGGCGCCAGCCGCCAGGCCACCACAGATCAGCGGACGCAGGCCCACGCGGTGCAGGATGCTGCCACCCAGCAGCGCACTGGGCAGGCTGCCCAGCGCCGCCACCGATACCAGCAGGCCTGCCTGCAGCGGTGTGAAGCCCGCCACCAGCTGGAAACGCTGGGTGGTAACCAGCTGCAGGCCGGCCATCGCGAACAGGGTGAACACCGCCGACAGCGTGCCGGCCAGGAACGCCGGATTGCGGAAGATCGCGAAGTCCAGCAACGGGTACGGCAACTGCTGCTGGCGACGTGCGAACGCCGCGCCGCTGATGACGGCCAGCAACAGCGCACCGGCACCCAGCGCATACGACGGCGGCGTAGCGATCAGTGACTTGATCGCCAGCACCAGGCCGGACAGCGCCGCCAATGCCAGCAACGAAGACACCAGATCCCACGGCCGCGAGGTATCGCGCTGGCCTTCCGGCGCCAGCAGCAGCGTGGCCACGAAGGCTACCACCACCACCGGCACGTTGATCAGGAACACCGAGCCCCACCAGAAGTGCTGCAGCAGCCAGCCGCCGATGATCGGACCCAGCGCTGCACCGACGATGGCCACCGAGCCCCAGATCGCGATGGCGATGTTGCGCTCTCTCTCTTCGTGGAAGCTCAGGCCGATCAACGCCAACGTGGCCGGCATCATCGCGGCCGCGCCGATCGCCAGGAACGCGCGCGCGGCAATCAGCTGCGCCGCTGTACCAGCGAACGCCGCTGCCAGCGATGCGATGCCGAACACCACCAGGCCGATCAGGAACATGCGGCGGTGGCCGATGCGGTCGCCCAGCGTGCCCGCGCCCAGCAGCAGGCCGGCCATCACCAGCGGATAGGCGTTGATGATCCACAGTGCCTGGCCGGCACTGGCCGAGAGTTCCTCGGTCAGGGTGGGTAGTGCGGTGTAGAGCACGGAGTTGTCGAGCGTAACCAGCAGCAGGCCGGCGGCGACGGTGAACAACAGCGCCCAGCGACGGGCACGCGACAGGGCCGGAGCACCGGCCAGGGGCTGGGACAAAGCCATGGGAGAACCTGGTGGGGGTGGAATACGGTCATAACTATACCGGATGTCCTGTACAGTTATGACCTTCGGAATCCACCAGTTCAGGGTCTGTAGGGGCAAGTCTGCTTGGCTGAACCGCCAGCCAGGCCTGGCCTGGCTCTACTGGTAAACGCTTATCGGCAGTCTTCCGGCAGCGCGGCAATCGCCGACACCACCGCACCCTGCATGCCCTGCCCCACGGCCATGTCCAGTTCCCCGCCCGTTCCCCCATGCTGGCGCCGCAGTTCGTCCTCGCACAGGCCGCGCACCCGCGCACGGGCATTCGCGCGCAGGCTGCTGCATCGCCAATCGGTGCCACCCAGCGGCAGCACCGAATACACCACGCTGTTGCAGGCGTTGCCTGCCCGCTGCTGCAGCGACAGTCCGCCGAAATCCCGCGGCTCGCTGCTGCGCTGCGGGTCGAAATAGCTGTCCGGGAAGGTGCGCGCGTACTGCTCGATGTCCACGGCCATGCTGCGTCCACCGGCCAGCGGCATCTGCAGCGGCTGGCCACAGCGCGTGGCGTCGGCACGATGCTGGATGTACTGGTAGATCGGCCGGTCCAACGAGGGATCCTGCTGGGTCACCGCACTGACCGCCGCCAGCACCGGCAACGATGCACGATTGGCCATGCGCGCCAGCAGCCCTGCCTGCGCCGGCTGGCAGCGGTCGCGCAGGGTGGCCGCGAGCAGGAACAGTACGTCGTTGCGAAAGGCATGGTCATCACCCAGGCGCTGTTCGATGCGCTGGCGGGCATCGGACGAAGGCGGCGGAAATGCGATCGCGGGTGGCGCGATGGGTGCAGCCTGCCGCTGCCACCACACCAGCAGCGCAACCACCACCAGCAAGGCTGCTGCAACGATGATCCAGCGCGCACGCATCAGTTGTGGATCGCCGTCAGCGTCGCCGCTGCGGCGTCGTAGGATGCGCTGGCGATATCCGCATCGAAGCGCTTGACCTGCAGGCGACCGGCCAACCGGTACGGATCCCACAGGTCGCCCAGTGCGATCGGCGTGGCCAGGGTCACATGGATGATCTGGTTCGGCGGCGGTGGCGGCACATGGATGCAGGCCCCGTAGAACGGCACGAACAACAGTTCGTCGACCAGTCCTGCGTCGTTGGTGCCCAGCGGCACCACGTAGCCATCGAGGTCAACGGCGCGGCCATCGGCAGTTTCGACCACCTGCGATGAACCGAACTGCTTGGCGCGATCGGGGCTGGAATGGTCGATCTCCTGCCCCGGTGGCGTGCCCGAGCCGGTGTCGTCGATCAGCCCGCCCACCCCGTCCATGCCATTGCGTGACAGGCCGATCTGCGGCGGCGGACGTTGGTAGGTCACTTCGTCGGGCCGCAGTGCATCCCAGCGGTCGATGGGCGCTTCGGTCGTGGCCGGCTGCGCCGCTGGCGGTGCCGCGGTGACGGTCGCGGTGCCCCCACCCGCCTGCGTACACCCCAGCAAGCCCAGGCAGCAGGTCAGTCCGATCAGGACGCTACGGTTCATACGGTCTCAGCTGCGCATCGCGCATGGTGTAGGCGGAACCGGCCAGATCATCGTCCAGCCGTTCGGCACGCAGGGTCCCGGCCAGGAAGAACGGCGAATACATGTCCGGCATCTCGATCGGGCGCGGCAGCACCACGTGCACGATCTGGTTCGGCGGTGGCGGCGGCACATGGATGCAGGCGCCGTAGTACGGCACGAACAGGAATTCGGTCAGCCGCCCGTCCTGCGCGTTGGCCAGCGGCACCACGTAACCCGGCAAGCGCACCGGCCGCTGCAATACGGTGTCAACGGTGCGGAACGTACCAAACTGCGGCATGCGCCGGTTGCCGTTGTGCTCGACCTCCGGCCCCTCGCCGCGCTCCAGCGCCGCCAGTTCTTCCTTCGGCATCATCTGCAACCAGTCCAGTTCCTGTTCCTCGGCAGCTGCCGGGGCATCGCGATCGATCACCGGCGACGGTGTCAGCGCCTGCACGCCGGTATCGACCGGGCGTTCGCAGGCGGTCAGCACGAGCAAGATTGGCAACAGCGGCAACCAGCGCATGCTCAGCCCCCGGGTGACAGGCCATCGGCCAGCGTGCGCCGATAGGCCAGCAGCGCCGGTACCAGGCCGGCCACCGCGCTGATCGCCAGCACACCCGCCACCCACGTCAGTTCGCGGCCATCCGGCCACACATGGGTGATCGACAGGCCAAAGCTGGCCAGCGCCCAGCCACGCCCGGCAATGCTGGCGGCCACCAGTGCGGCCAGTGCGAGCACGCAGGCAAGCGCGCTGGTCGCCACCGCCTCCACCACCAGCAGGCTGGCGATATAGCCCGGGCGTGCACCGATCGCACGCAGCACGGCCATCTCGCGCCGGCGCTCCTGCAGTGTCGAGACCAGCAGCGCCACCAGCGAGACCATGCCCAGCAGCACCACCATTGCACTGATCAGCTGCAGTGCCCGCTCGGCGGTGCCCAGTGACTGCCACAGCTGCTGCAACGTCACGCCGGGCAGGATCGCCAGCATCGCCTCGTCCGGGTACTCGTTGATCCTGCGCTGTACCGAGAACGTGGCGATGCGCGAATTCAGGCCGAGCATGAAGGCGGTGATGCTGGTCGGGGTCAGGTCCAGATGGCGCGCCTGCTCGGCGCTGACACTCTGGCTGCGCAGCTGCACGCCGGAGCGCCAGTCGACGTGGATCGCCTCGATGGCCGGCAGCGAGACCAGCACCGAGGAATCGACCGGCGTGCCGGTGCGCTGCAGGATGCCGGCCACGCGGAACGGTTTGTCGGCGTGCGTGGCCAGCGTGACTGCGCCGGTGCCGTGCGCCAGCACGATCTCATCGCCGATGCCGACCTTCTGTGCGTGCGCCACCTCTGCGCCGATCACGGCGTCGTACAGATCGTCGAACGGCCGCCCCTGCGCAAACGCCAGCGCATGCCCCGCGCCGTAACGATAGTGCTCGAAGTAGCCGCCACTGGTGCCGACCACCCGGTAGCCGCGCCACGAATCGCCCAGCGACAATGGCACCGCCCACTTCACCTGCGGCAGCGAGGACAGCTCCTGGTAGGACTGCCAGGACACGTTGTTGGTCGGGTCGCCGATGTGGAACACCGAATACAGCAGCAGGTTCACCGGCCCTGATCGCGCGCCGACGATCAGGTCGGTGCCTGAGACGGTGCTGGCGAAACCTTCATGCGCCTGCGCGCGCACGCGCTCGACACCGAGCAGCAGCACCACGCTGAGGGTGATCACCAGCACGGTGAGGCTGACGCTCAATGCGCGGCTGCGCAGGCTGGCCCAGGCAAGCTCAAGCATGGGTGCCACCTGCGTGGTTGATCTCGGAAAGTGAAATGGTGCGGTCGAATAACGGCTGCAGGCTTTCATCGTGGCTGACCACCAGAACCGTGGTACCGGCGGCCCGGCACTGTGCGGACATCAGCTGCAGGAAGGCGGTCGCGGCTTGGCGATCCAGCGCCGAGGTCGGCTCGTCGGCCAGCAGCACCGCCGGCCGGCCGATCAGCGCACGTGCAGCGGCCACGCGTTGCTGCTGGCCGACACTGAGCGTACCCGCGCGCCGCTGCATCAGCTCGGGATTGAGCTGCAGGGCCTGCAGCAGGCGGACGATCTCGGCATCCAGCGGCCCACTGATGCGCGCGCTGCGCAGGCGCGAAAAGCGCAGGCCCAGCGCGATGTTGTCGCGTACGCTGAGAAACTGCAGCAGATTGAACTGCTGGAAAATCACGCCCAGGTGATCGGCACGGAAACGATCCCGCGCCGCACCTCTCATGCCCTGCAACGCCTGACCGGCCACCTCGACACCGCCCTTGCCGGGCATCAGCACACCCGCCAGCAGGCCCAGCAGGGTGCTCTTGCCGCCACCACTCACTCCACGCAACAGCACGCTGCTGCCCTGCTCGATCCACAACTTCGGAATGTCCAGCACCAGCCGCATGTCGTAGCCGAACTGCACGTCTTCCAACGCAATCACCGGTGCTGCGCTCACGGAGCCAGCACCACGCGCAGATTGTCCGGGGTCAGCACACTGCGGTTCTGGCCATTTGCGGTTGCGCTGTTGACGATGACTTCGTGCAGGCCTGGGAACAGCACGGGAAGGCGTAAGACGATGGCGCGCAGCTCGGCAGGTTTGGCACAGTGGTACTGCAGCGTTGCGCTGAAACCTGCGTGCCGATGCTGCCCTGGCGGCGGCGCGGCGGCCGTCGCGTCGAAGCCCTCTGCATCGGCTTTACCGCTGGCCAGACGGCAGCCTGCCGCGGTGGGCAAAGTAACCCAGCTGCCACCCTTCAGCACTGCCGTAGCCCGTCCCAGCGCGGCCTGCTCGGCTGCATTGGCCGGCGGTCGCTCGAAATCAAGAATGCCGATACCCGGTGCCTGCACGGCGAACTCCAGCGTTCCCTGGTCGAGTGCCAGATCAACAGTGGCCTGGCCGTGCACGTGTGGCGCGTGCTGGCGGACGTCGTGTGCCTGGGCCGCGTTGGCAGCCAGCAGCAGGAAAAGAGCAGCAGGAAGCTTCATGGGGGAGACTCCAATTGTTACTATGTAACATAATGGACCACATCCCCCCGACCCCTGCAAGGGCTCTGGCCCAGCCGCCAACTTCGGCACGCTGGCATCCCCGTTTCGATCTGGCCGGCGCCTGGCTGTCGCTGGCCTGCGCCGCCCATTGCATCGCCCTGCCACTGCTGCTGGCCTTCGTGCCAGCGGCAATGATGGCGCTGCGCTCGTTCCAGCACCCCGGCCACGGTGTGATGACGCTGCTGTTGATGATGTCGCGCTGGGAATGGTTGTTTGCATTGATGGCCTCGACGCTGGCGCTGGCCAGTACCACGGCCGGGCTGTACCGGCATGGGCGCTGGCTGCCGATGCGGCTGGCCGTGGTTGGCGCGATCCTGCTGGTGTCGGCGTCGCTGTACCTGCCGTTGAAGGAATCGCTGCTCTGGCATGGCGTGGCCACCGCCTGCGGTGGCGTGCTGCTGGCATGCGCGCACATCGGCAACCGGCGGGCATTGCACCAGCACCGGTAGCGTTCCGAAGATGCCGGCCAGCGGCCGGCACTACCGTTTCGTTGGAAGCGCGGGCCGTCTGCGCCGCACCACCACCGGTAGCGCCGGCCGCTGGCCGGCGCTCGGCCCGCCTCCTCAGAAGCGGTAGCCCACTTCCGCGCCGAAGATCCGCGGGCTGTCCACCGGGCCGTAGTAGTTACCGTCGCGCCCGAAGGCCAGGTTGTCGAAGATCAGGCCGTTGATGCGGCGCTTGTTGGTCAGGTTCTGCACGAACACCCGCGCGCTCCACGGCCCGGTCTCGTAGCCCAGCTGCGCACCGAGCACGGCCACTGCGGGCTGGAACGCGCGGTTGCGTTCATCCAGTGCACTGGAGCCGGTGAACTGCGATTCCAGCCGTGCATGGATGCCGGAGTCGAACTGATAGCGCGCCGCCAGATAGCCAGTGTAGTGAGGGGTCAGCTTGACCCGCTTGCCATCCAGGTTCTGGTCCACGCTGACCCACAGCTTGGTGTACTTCGCATCGACGTAGCCCACATTCGCCATCAGGGTGAAACCCGGCAGCACTTCAAACACGCCCTCCAGCTCGGCACCACGCGAACGGATCGAGGCATCCGAACCTACGTAGTCCGACGAGATCGGGCGGCCGTTGGCATCGGTGGCCACCTGGATCTCCTGCCAGTTGTCCGAGGTGATGTGGAACAGCGCGCCGCCGATGTGGCCACGACCGCCGGCCAGGTTCATCTTGAAGCCCAGCTCATGGCTCCACATGCGCTCGGACTCGTAGCGCAGCACCTTGTCGTTGACCACATCGCTCTGCGCCGCAGCCAGATTGAAGCCACCCGGAATGTAGCCCTTGGCCGAGGCCGCGTAGAAGGACAGGTCGTCAGTGGCGTCGTAGCGCAGCGACACCCGCGGCAGCGTGGCCGAGAAGGTATGTGCCAGCGCGGCATCGCGGTACAGCACGCGGCCACCGGCGCCCAGATCCAGCGCACCGGCACGCTGTTCGGTGGAGCGCCGTGCCTGCTCATGGCGCAGGCCGGCGCTGGCCGTCAGCTTCGGCACCGCCGGGAAGGTATAGCTGGCGGTGGCGAAGGCGCTGTAGTCCTCGCCCTTGGAGGTCTGCCGCGGTGCCAGGTTGTAGCTGTCCAGCCCATGCAGCGCCGGTCCGACGAAAGTGCCGAGGATCGAATCCTTGCTGTTGCGGTAGGTCGACACACCGGCCATCCAGGTCAGCGCCTGGTCGCTGGGCGAGCTGAAGCGCGCCTCGGCCGTCCATTCCTTCTTCCTGTCGTAGATGCGGCCGGCCAATGCCGGGCTGTTGGTCATGTCGAAGTCGTAGCCCGCCGAGGTCACCTCCTCGTCCCGCCAGGAAGCGGCCACGTCCAGCGTGCCGGCCTGCAGCTGCCATTGCGCACTGAGGCCGCCCACCGTTTCGTCCTTTTCGGTGCGCTTGGGGGCATCGTTGATGTAGGTGAAGTCACCGGCACGGCGGCCGCCATTGAGCGATGTGCCGTAGGTGCGGTTGTAGAGGCCGGTATCCAGCGGCAGGTATTCATACTCGAACATGCCCGGCGCGCGGGTGCGCAGATGATAGGCCAGCGCGTTCACCGAAACGTAATCGCTCGGCCGCCAGCGCAGCTTGCCCTGCAGGTAGCCTTCGCCGACCTTGCCGCGCGCACCGGAAGGTGTGAGGTTCTTCAGGTAGGCGTCCTCATCGGAGCCCATGAACGCCACCGAGCCGGACAGGCTGCCCGTCTTGTTCAGCGGCCCTGCCAGGAAGCCATCGAGAGCGGTGCCATTGCCGTTGCCGAACCAGGTGCTGCGCACATTGATCTCGCCCTCGCGTGCATCAGCCGGGCCGCGTGTGCGCACCAGTACCAGGCCGGATTCGCTGTTGGCGCCGTACAGCGTGCCCTGCGGGCCGCGCAGCACCTCCACCGACTCCACCTGGTTGAGCACGGCATTGCTCAGTTCGCGGAACGGGATGCCGTCGATGTAGACCGAGGCGCGGTTGACCAGGAACGGATTGGACTCGATGCCGCGGATCGAGATGAACATGTTGCTGAGCTGGCCCATCGCATTGAACTTCACGTTGGGCGCGAGCTTGTCGAGGTCACGGAACTCGGTGACGCCCGCTTCTTTCAGCGCCTGCCTGTCGAGCACCGTCACCGACAGATCGCTCTTCAGGTATGGGGTATCGCGCTTGGAACCGGTGACGCGGACACCGTCGAGCGTGGCCGGGTCGGCCTGCTGGGCAAGGGCGGGCAAGGCAGGAACGAGCAGGGATGCTGCGATGAGCGCGGCAGCAGGCGTGGACGACTTCAAAGCGGGAACCTCGACGGATGGAGTGGCGGACGCGCGGGCGGCGGCAGCGCGGGACAAGAGTGTTATCCTGTAACATTCGCGTCCTGCCGCCACTCCATTTCCGGCAGCGCCGCTCCATTCCCGGATCCGTGATGCCCGCCCTCGCCGACCAGCTGCTGCAGGAAACCCGGTCGCAGGCCCCTGCGGCCTACGCCAGCCACGATGGTGCGGTGGTGCTGCTGCGCCATCGCTTCGATGCCAGCGAAGGTGAGATGGGACATCCGCAGCAACTGCGCCTGGGCCTGGCCGTGGGCGGCGGCGGTCGGCTGCAGCAGCACACCCTCAGCGGTCTTCTGCAGGCGCCGTGGCGGCCCGGCCAGTTCAATCTGGTGCTGCCGGGAGACACCGGCACCTATGCCAGCCCCGCGGTCGATCTGCTCGGCATCGCCATCGATACCCACCTGCATCCGCAGGATCCGCAGCAGTTGCAACAGCTGCAGCCGCTGGCGGCGCGGCTGCACCACGACCCGGTGATTACTTCGGTGCTGCAGGCGCTGTGGTGCAGCGCGCAGGCTGATGTTTGCCTGCCCGGCTTCCTCGAGCATGGCGCGCAGGTGCTGCTGCACCGCCTGGGTCAGCTTGCCGGTCAGCCGCGCCAGGCGCGTGGCACGGTGTCCCCACTGTCGGCACGACGGTTGCGGCAACTGGAGGCCTACATCGATGCGCAACACGGCCAGGCGCTGACCGTTCCACAGCTGGCCGCTGCAGTGCAGATGGAGGCCGCGACGTTCGGCCGCGCGCTGCGTGCGGCCACTGGCCTGCCGCCCTTTGCCTTCCTGACCCAGCACCGCATGCAGCGGGCGCGCGCCGAACTCGCGCAGGGCCGGCGTGTCACCGACGTTGCCCTGGCCAGCGGATATGCCAATCCCAGCAAGTTCAGCGCGGCGTTCCGGCGTGTGGTCGGTTGTTCGCCGTCAGCATGGATCGCGCAGTCACGGGCCCGGTAGTGCCGGCCGCTGGCCGGCCGCCAACATTACAAACTGGTAATGTCCAGGTCAGGGCCTCGAAAGGCGGTGGACGTCACCCTGCAGGCCACTTCCTCATCGGTGATCCGCATATGACCCGCTCCCTGTTCCGCGTCGCCCCGCTCGCCCTGCTGCTGTCCGGCCTTTCGGCCCCGCCGCTGGCGCTGGCCCATCCCAGCCTGGTGCGTTCGACGCCAGCGGCCGATGCCACCGTGGCCCCGGCCAGCCAGATCGAGCTGCAGTTCAGTGAGAAGGTGATGCCGCGTGCCACCCGCATCGAACTGAGCATGGACCACGGCCGCATGAAGATGGCGATGCCAACCACGGCGCAGGAGATCTCCGAGGACGGCCACACCCTGCGCGCGCGCTTTGCCAAGCCGCTGCCCGCCGGCAGTTACGCGCTGCAGTGGCGCGCGGTCGGCCAGGACAGCCATCCGATCACCGGCACCTACCGCTTCACCGTGAAGTAAGGCCGCTGCTGTGGCCGAGCTTTCGCCGTATGCGCTGCGGCTGGCGCTGTATCTGGCCCTGATGCTGCTGTTCGGGCGGATGCTGTTCGTCCGCCCCGGACTGCCGCGCAGCGTCTCGCTGGCCCTCGTTCTGGTGGCACTGGTGCTGGTCGGCATCGATGTGGTCACCCGTTTGTCCGGCGTACTTGGCATATCACCGGTCGACATCGATGGCGAGACAGCGCGCTGGTTTCTTACCGGTACGCCGGTGGGCGAGGCGGGACTGCTGCGCATCCTGGCCCTGCTGGCAATGCTGCCGCTGCTGGCAGTCAATCGCCCGGTACAGGGCCTGCGCCGCCCCGCACTGCTGGCACTCTCGACGGTGACCCTGGCCAGCCTCGCCTGGAACGGCCACGCCGCTGCTGGCGATGGGGTCGCTGGCCGGCTGCGTCTTGCTGCCGGCATCGTGCACCTGCTGGCGGCCGGTGCCTGGATCGGTGCGATCGCCGCCATCGTACAGTTGGCACTGCGGCGGCAAGGGCCGAGCCTGCGCGAGCGCACCCACGAACTATGGCAGGCCGCGCACGGCTTCGCCCTGCCCGGCACGATCATCGTCGCCCTGCTGGCGATGACCGGCACCTATACCTATGTCGATCTCGGCGGTTCCATACAGACCCTGACCGGCGCCGCGCATGGACGCTGGCTGCTGCTCAAGCTGGCACTGGTGGGTGGCATGCTGGGCCTGGCCGCGCTGCATCGCTGGCGGCTGGTGCCGGCGCTGGCGGTCTCCATCCGGGGTGGCTGGCAGCCCAGGCCGCTGCGTTCACTGCGCCACAGCCTGGCCTGCGAATCGGTACTGGCGCTGCTGGTGCTGGCCTGTGTCGCGATTCTCGGCACGCTGGATCCGCTGGCATGAGACTGCGCAGCCAGCCCACGCCCAAGCTGCGATGATGGGCGCACCATGAAACTGCTGATCGTCGAAGACGAACCCAAGACCGGCAACTACCTGCGCCAGGGCCTGATCGAGGCCGGCTACGTGGTCGATCTCGCCTGCAACGGCGTCGACGGGCTGCACCTGGCCGGTAGCGGCGAGTACCAGCTGGTCATCCTCGATGTGATGCTGCCCGGCCTGGATGGCTGGAATGTGCTGTCGCGGCTGCGCGAGGCCGGCTGGCAGGTGCCGGTACTGTTCCTGACCGCGCGCAGCAGCATCGCCGACCGCGTGCAGGGCCTGGAGCTTGGGGCCGATGATTACCTGGGCAAGCCGTTCGCCTTCGCCGAACTGCTGGCACGCGTGCGCACGCTGCTGCGCCGTGGCCAGGCGCTGCCGCAGGCCGAACGCATCGTCATCGCCGACCTGGTGGTGGATACCCAGCGCCGCCGGGTGGAGCGTGGCGGCCAGCGCATCGCGCTCAGCCAGAAGGAGTACACCCTGCTGGAACTTCTGGCGCGGCGGCGCGGTGAAGTACTGCCGCGCTCGTTGATCGCCTCGCAGGTGTGGGACATGAACTTCGACAGCGACACCAATGTGATCGACGTGGCGATCCGCCGCCTGCGCGCGAAGATCGACGATGACTTCGACGCCAAGCTCATCGTCACCGTGCGCGGCATGGGCTACGTGCTCGAAGCTCCAGACGACGGCGCTGTAAGCAACGGATGAGCCTGCGCCGTTCCATCGCGGTGCGGCTGACGCTGCTGTTCGCCATCGTGGCCACGCTGGTGCTGGCCGCATTGGGCGTGGCCATCTATGTCAGCGCCCGCCATGACCTTGTTGCCCAGGGCTTCATCGAACTGGAGAACAAGGTTGCGTTGATCCGCGATATTGCTGGCAATGGGCCCGCCGCCGCACGCGGCCCGCGGTTGGCAGAGGCGCTCAGCCATCATCCCGATATCGCCTTCCACATCGTCAATGGCCACGGAGCCGTGCTGTTCTCGACCGCACCTGCACTGCTGCGCGAGCACGCACGCAGCCAGCCCATCGATACCACCCCGCGTCGGCACGACTGGATTCTCGATGATGGTCGCTGCATGCATGCCCTGCACCTGCGGCAGACCCTGGCCGACGGCAGCCAGCTGGTCACCCTGCTGGCCATCAATGACGACCGCCATGCCGATTTCCTGCAGCGCTTCCGCCATCTTCTGGCGATCGCCATCATCGGCGCCGCCGTGGCCAGCAGCCTGCTCGGCGGCTACGTAGTGCGACGCACGCTGCGACCGCTGCGCACGTTGGCCGATGAAGCCCGGCAGATCACCGCCGGTCGATTGCAGCGGCGTCTGAGCGCGCGCACGGCACCGGCCGAACTGGAACAGCTGGCACAGACACTCAACGGCATGCTGGCGCGCCTGCAGCAGGACTTCGCGCGCCTGACCGAGTTCTCTGGTGATCTGGCCCATGAGCTGCGCACGCCGATCACCAACATGCTGACCCAGGTACAGGTGGTGCTGGCCCACCCGCGCAGCAACGAGGCCTACCGCGAGACGCTGGCGTCGTGTGCCGAGGAGCTGCAGCAGCTGGCGCAGACCGTAGGCGACCTGCTGTACCTGGCGCAGGCCGAAGCGCCGGGGGCACTGCCTTCGCGTGAGCCGGTAGCGCTGGATGCGGTGGTGGATTCGCTGCTGGAGTTCTATGACCTGCTGGCCGAGGACCGGCACTTGACCCTGCGCAGCGACGGCGTGGCGAGCGTGGAAGGCAACCGTCTGATGCTGCACCGGGCGATCGCCAATCTGCTGTCGAATGCGTTGAAGCACGCAGCCGTGGGCAGCGAGGTGCGGGTGCAGCTGGTCGAGCGCGATGGCGTGTGCAGGGTCAGCGTGCACAACCTCGGCCCGCCGATTGCCGAAGCAGCACTGCCGCGCCTGTTCGATCGCTTCTATCGCGGCGAGCGTGGCCGCCACGAAGGTGCCGGACTGGGCCTGGCGATCACCCGTGCGATTGCACAGGCGCATGGCGGAACGGTAAGCGTGACCTCCGATGAAACCGGCACCGTGTTCGAGCTGGTGCTGCCAAGCGCATCAGCCCGGTAGTGGGGGGGGGGGGGGGGGGGGGGGGGGGGGGGGGCGGGCGGGGGGGGGGGGGGGGGGGGGGGGGGGGGCGGGGCGCGGGGGGGGCGGCGG